>CAYZWN010000161.1:0-10587 GCA_964482185.1 uncultured Roseivirgaceae bacterium | reverse complement strand
CAAACCCGGGCGCCACCACCCACTCCATATTGTGCGAAAAATACGATACGTTATCCTTCACGGACATGATGGTCTAGAAGTACCAAAACAGAGTTGTCGGGCTCGACCTCGAAGCCAGCGTTAAATCGAAGGTCTCAACTAAGCGTGCCGACACGTCGACGACATAGGGGTGCGCCGATCGAATCTCGATGCTGACGCCGCCAACCAGAAACACGCCTGGAGCGCCGCGGATTGGTGCCGACAGCGTCGACGCGACGTCGGGCGTGTAAGCGGCTACGGTCTGATAATCAAAGAGAAGATGCCGCCAAGCCTCTAACGCTGGCCGCTGTCGATCTAGCCACTTAAATGTGGCGCACAGATCGATGAAATTCTTCATTTGGAGGAGTGGCTTGTATGCCCTTCCGATGTGGTCGTAGCTCTGCGTCATGTTGTGCGCGAAGGCGTGGGCTGGGGGATCGGCGTCACCAGCAAATGTCGCTCGGCCGCCGCGACGCGCTAGATGGCTCTTCTCAGTCAGCAACTCGACCCCGCCGCCGTCAAGTTCCATGGCTCGGTGGTCTTTCGATACCCGGAAGACGTACTCTTTTGGGTAAAACCAAAACCGTGCGCCAATACTTTGCCTTACGGGAGACGCTTCTCTGAGCAGGGTAGCGCAAACATAGTCGATATATGGATGGAATCCCCCAACAGGCACCACGACATGGCCCAACGCCGCCTTTTTCATCCAATAGTCGCACTCAAATGTAAGGGCACCGGCCCGCGTCCCTGCAATGTTGCCGAAATAGATGACTCGCTGTTGTGGCTCAATATTGTGGCCATCGCTCGCAAGCACGGGATCTATCGAAACGCCCGGCGGCTGGTCGGACAGCAGCATCGTCCGCATCGCAAGGACAATATCATCTGGACAAATCGGAAAGACGCCGCCATCCGCCTCTTCTTCAACGCCTCTGAGGATAATCTCCCCGTCGAGTCCTCGCGTGAGACCGTGCACCCGGGTAATCGGCACTGGTAATTGGGGATCCAGGTCGCCTGCCGCCAGCTTTATCTGTAAGACGTGGAGAGAGAGCGCAACGCGGTGTTTCACCCGAGGTTTAACGAAGGGCTCAACTGACCACGGATCGATGTTTCGCTCGCATGCTTTCAGAAAAACCAGCTTAGTCTCGGCTCGTGCCGCTGTCGCAGCACACATGGCTGCGAAAAAATTCTGGCAGAATTGTCGCCGAGATTTACGGTCAGGCGACATACTTTGATTTCTCCTAATACTTAATGTAGAGATCACCTCGCCTCAATAAATCTTTAGCAACGTCTTCGAAATCGTTCACAAACGTATGATCAAAAACTTCTTCCTCTTGGATGTGGATCATCACGCCACCGGTCGTGAGATCTGTTCGCGTGCAGAAGCCACCTCGGCAGAACTCGCGGTAGTGCTCATGCTTTGTGCGGGACAAGACGCGAACAGCGGCGGGCCACTGAGACTGCGGCAGACTTTGCAGGCCGAAACGTGCGTTGACGCTCTGGAGCTGTCTCTTACTGAGTTGGTTGACAATGCTTTTGTCCCAGCCGAAGTATTCTTCGAACGTTTTGGGCCTTTGGCCGTGCGATACTATCAGGCTCTGCGCGTCTATGTAGCTCTGCATTAGCGTTTTGTCGACCCCGCCGAGCTTGGCATAGGCACGCTCGAACGCGGGCAAGGTCCAGTCCCGCGCAGTCTCTGCCGCAATGCCGCCGACGTTCGCGAAGACTTCGCCGACGAATCTGTTCCCGCCTGAGACGAGATAGCCAACGGCACCCCATGCGGTTCGATTGGCCCCGTCGAGCAGGTGGGTGACGCCCTCGATGTCGTCCAAGCGGCCCGACCGGACCATGCGTCCGACGCCGGCTGCCATATCGTCGACGCCGAAGGTCAGATAACCGAGACGGCGCGCGAGCGTTTCGCTAACCAAGCCAGCTTGCTGCATCCACTTGACAGTGTCGGCGTCCGTAAGCCACTCAAGGCCAAACCGGAACAGCTGCTCAACAGTGTGCGAGCTAAGTAGCGTAATTCGGCTGGACGTCGACTGGGTTAAATCTTTCTCAACGGCTGACATCAGGGCAGACAGTTTCATTAGGTGCCCGAAACTATCTGGCAGCCCACTCTTCGCATGCTTCATGCCGTCGGCCATGAGCGTCAGTGCATCGTGGGCGGTCCCTAGCCTGTCAGCCAAGGCGATCAAGTTGTTGGAGAAAGCGACCAAGGCGGACCGGTCGACTTGTAGCAAGCCATCGGGAGTAGCCGAGAGCGCTCGAGGGATCAGCGTCTCGATGGAGTTTCGGCCAGCAATCATCCGGCCGAAATCGCCATGTGAGCGGCCCGCGACAGGCACCGAGCTGCCAAATTGGTGGTAGTCAGAAAATCGGAACACTGGATTAATGTCCCGACCGCTTAGTCCCCCAAGCTTGCGAACCAGGTCGTGAGGAAGGTGCTGTTCGACCTCGAAGCGTGACTGTGGGCTGATCGCGGAAAGAATGTGACTGGCGCCGGGCCGGAAGATAACCGTACCGAAAATCGTCTTATCCGAATCGAGAGGCTTGACAAGCAACACGGTGAGATCGGTGTATTCTCTTAGCAGCGACCGCACGACGTCATGGTTGGCTATCGAATTTTTGCTCCACCAGTCTTTTGGCTGACTGGGGACGTCACCATATGAGTTGATGATCCGAACTTTTAGTGCACCCATAATATCCAAGGATCGCCTTGCATCCAATTCCATGGCTCGGCCGTCGATCCAGCTGACCCTATTGAAATCCGCCGCGTAGCTCGCCCACGAGTCGACAGATTTCGCGAACATCGTCGTTCCGTTGCTGGCGAACGTGCCATCAACGGCGATGTTGGTGGTCTGCCGCTTGAGATCGTCTAGGACTGAACCAAACGCAGAGTATGCGGCCTTTCCGAACTCCATCACTAGTTTCTGGCGCTCGTCGCTGAAATATCCTGAAGCATTGATATTTTGAACGAACTGGATCTCGAAGTCGCGAACGTCGTTCGCCAGTTCAGACTCAATGCGAGCTGTCAGACCCATCTTGATCTTGGCGACGATGTATTCGTGCGACGAACTCTTGAGTTCATTGTCAGAAGGCATCGGCACGAGGATTTGGGCGATAAGCCCCGAGGAGTCAGAAAACACCGCCTTATGGCCTTTAGAACCGGTCAGATAGAGATCGCCAGGCCGAAGCTCCTTCGACCATCGCTGTTTAATACCAATATCGACGAGATGGAACGTAATCTCGCTGTCTGGACCGAGCAATGCTGGGACGGCCAGGGAAGGAAACATCGTCACAGCCAAATATAAAAAAGCTGCGGCGGCAGCGCATCGCAATTTCAGGATCGGATACTGCAAGAAGGACATGGGCCGGCCTCCGAGGCCAATCGACGAACGCATTCGAAGCTCTAGACAGGAACATAGGCTGCAGTGGGTATCATTAGGATAACCGGTCCAACTCGGTAAGAGCAAATCATTGGTGCTACCGTAACTCTGCTCGTGCGCGCAAACCAAACAAGGTAGGCATAAGCATTACGAAGCCCCTTTAGAGTGGTCAGTCCTGATGTTTCGGGCGGGTCATTCGGACTTTCCCCTTAGCACAAGTTCGATGGGCCCGATCTGATAACGCGCCACCCTGCCGCCGTATTCCTGGTCGGAAATGACCGGCGAAAGCGCGGGTTGAAGGCGCTCGCTAAGCATGTCCATTACCAACGATAAGTTCTCGACCTTGAACTCCAAGCTTGTGCCTGTGGAACCAGTTCCCAATTCCCAGCAAAGTTCAACTGGCGCTCCACCACTACCACCACCACCGTCGCCACCACTACCACCACCGTCGTCGCCAACCCCGCCAATCTCGGGTCCGCCAGGACCGGATTGTTCGGGCTTGGGCGGCCTGACCACAGGATCTTCCGTGACGATCGGTTCTACTCTTACGATAGTCTCGTCCTCCTTGTTGTCGCCGGCCACCTCGAAGAAGGCTTTGACATGTTCGCCGATGGCGACGCGGATTGGCGGGAAAAAATAGACATACTTTCGAACCCACGTATTGTATTCATCCGCCCGCCCCGAGCCGGAAAACACCTCACGACCCCGGCGGCCGCTCCAGTCTTCATGAATGCGCCCCAAGTACCTGTTGGTCATTTCATCAACGGTGGTGCCTTTTGGCGCTGCGCCGTCTGGAAACAACTCTGCATCGATGATTTTCTGCTCGAGTTCGTAAAGCTTCTGCTGCGCGCGGTAGGCGCGATCCGCTTCTGATATCAGCATTCCGACGCCTCGTAGTAACTCGTTTTCCGTCTCTTCCAAAAGCAGCTGCCGATCATAGTTTTCGCCCTGCTGATCTATATCAGGGAGTGAGAACGCCTCGTCGATGTTCGAAACACTAAGGGCACCGGTAGCCAATGAGACACCAAGGTCGGTATCGGGTACACGCCATCCCCCGTCGATGATCGTTGGGAAGTGCTGCCTCATCTGGTCGTCGGCGATTCTTCGCCGGGCCTCTGGGAGTCCCGGCTCAAGCGACAAAGCTGCCGCCTGCTGGGCGGCTTCCTTGATGCCGTCGTCCTCTTCAAGAAATCGAGCGAGTCGCTTGCTGAAATCGTGAGCCGGTAACTCGTCCCCGCCACGACTGGCATAACCATTGATAGCCTGGACCTTGAATTCCTCGTAGGTCGACCTTACTAATACCCTGCGGCTTGTTGATAGTAACTTGTGAGTTCTAAGGTCCGCTCGGATCGCTGGTTCCAGCTCGTTGGATGTGCGAATGCTTCGGAACTCCCCTACATACTTTTTCCAGCGATCGCGCTCAACTTGGGCCGATCGGGATCGGGCCCGATTTTGAATGGAAGGCACGGGGTCATACACAACCCTTGTGTCGCCAGCCTGCTTCCGCGTCTCCCGAAGTGCCTTGATCGTCGCTGTCACAGCGTTGACCAAAGTTGGTTCGATCGCCTCGCGAGCGGCGAGCGATTCCGGAACGGTGGCTAAGTCAAGACTTTCGAACTGGGCCGCCCTCTGGGTAAACGCTTCGCTAACCGCTTCAGTCGCGAGTTGTTCGGCCTTGATTTGGGCCTCTTCGAGGAGTGTCGGAATACGTGAACCAATGCGGTCCGCCACTTTCTTTTCCAGCGCTTCTCTGGCAGACACGGCCCAGTCCTGCGAATCCAGCGCGTCGACTTCAGCCTGAGTCGGATAAACGTCGGAATGCAGCCGGGCGATCTGTTGAGCGACCGCCTGAGAGCGGCCCCGCTCGAAGGCTGGGTCGAGTCGCTCGCCGACAACCTCCTTCCGCCGTGCCTCGACAACGTCGGCGAGTTCTTCCAACATCCACTGCGTAAATCGGTTGCGATCAACACCGAAGTCGGCAAGACGGAAGCTCTCGTGAGCGATAGATAGGCGGTCAGCAACGACTTTTCTCAAGTCGTCCTCCACCTGCTCTCGCACCAGTTCGCGGCTCGAGTTTCGCACGCGATGGGCCTCTGGGTCGGCGATGATTAACGCTGTGATTGACTGCGCCAGCATATCCACACTTGGCCCCCCAAATTCCTCAATGATCTGGCGACCAGCCAAGAGGGCTGAATACTCATGCGCGCGACTACTGGCGCCGGACGCAACCGATGATGGGCCCGATTGAGCATGTAAACCGGCAGCAGACAGCACGTGAAGGAGAGCCACCAAGGACCAGAATTTGGCTGTGCGATCGGCGTGGGTCTTGAAGGGCCTCATCATTCCGTCGTCCCTCCTCTCGGGCAACTTCAATCAATCAACCCTAGCTCAGTCCATGTTCGTGATAGTAGCCAATAATTCTTCTGTGTAAGCTTGTTCCTAAGCGAAGCTATCGTCTCGGAATGGATACGACTCGCCAAATGGCGTCTACGCACTGCCTCAGTATCGGGCGCAGCCAATTCGCGGACAAGAACTTGCGCAACGGGTTCCAGCTCAGACGGATTCTGTATAAGCCATTGATAAATGCGTTCGATCACGGCCGCCTGTAACTGCACGGCTAACGTTTCTGTCTCCCAAGCTTGTCCGTTAATGTGGTTATGGATAAAGATGCGGTTTTCCGGATGGATGAACGCGTCGCTAATGCCGGTCAAGGCGAATTCAGCGAGATCAGGCCGATCCGATTGCGGATCGAACTTTTCAAATTGCTTCAGTTGCGGGTCGTCGGTTTGCATCGATGCGGGCCAGAGGGGCACCTCCATATCGTCCGACCAATGGCGATCGTAAAGTCCCGTGCGTGCGAGCACCCGCCGATAAAGCGCGCTGATGTAGGCCGCTCGCGTCTTGGACCCACCGCTTCCAAAGTGGTTTAGCAGCGCGTCGCAAACCTCACGAAACGCCGTGTCGTTGATCTGACCGTCTTCAATGCGCACTTGACCGGGATGACTACCAGTCAAACCCCATGCCTTCCGATCCTCGGCCACCAACTCCGCCAGCGCGATCTGAAGTTTTTGCCTCTGCGTGATAAAAACCAGTCGTTCAACTTCATTTGTTAGCGAGCCCTTATCCGTCTCGGTAATTTTTCTAATCTTGGTTTGAAGGCTTGCGGCGAACACCTCCGTTTCTTGGATTATCCGGTCATAACGCTTTAACTGTAGAACGGCGACGAAACTGAGGATGAAAACCAAAGGCAACAGGATCTGAACGAATACGTTCCAGACGCCGATGTTGCCGACCTCGTGTCGGCGCAGCAGTTTGTCGAGATGTCGGCTCACCGGGCACGTCCAATAAGCCAGTACCAGAAAGCGTGTCGCTTCGCTTTCGGATGTAGTTCAGTTTCCCTCGAGGAAGCAGGTTTACCTGAATCAATAAGTGAAGCGGTTCGCGAGGTCACCACCGACTGTATGCGATCGAGTGTCTTGGCCGCTTTCCTCGAATCGCGCGCTATCTCGTCGATTTGTCCCTTCAAATCACTAACGATCTTAACAGTTTTATCCGCTGTGTCCGTCGACCTCCGTGTATACTCTTTCATCTCACCGACAGAGGACTTGATGGTCTCAATCGGCGTGGCCAATTCACCAGCCTTTTCAAAGGTAGCGGTTACAAGGTTACCGACCCTATTGGTTTCCGAATTGACCTGATCGACGCTGGATTTGACCCCGTCAACGCTCGAACGGACGTCGGAAATTGGCTTAGCGAGGTCGGCGACGTTTTTCGCCGTCGACATCGCGTGGGTCTCAAGGCGTTGGGCGGATTCCTTGATCGACGCCCACGTTTGCTGAATTTCAGCGATTTTACCCAACGGCAATTCTAATTTTAGCGAACGAACTGCCTCTTCGACGCTGGCAATGCCCTCAGCGAGGCTGGAGATCGCCCCCGCCAATTCTGAGGTGACCGTCTTTACGTCGTCTTGCGTCTCACGCAACTTCTCTGAGAGCTCGTTGGAGCGGTCTCCGAGTGCAGACATTTGCCTGGTCAACCGCCCCACAGCCACGTTCAAATCGGGGTCTGGGTCTTCCAGATCGTGCAGCCAATTCCACCAAGCGATCACAGGCGGCGCCGCTACGAAGGCCAGCACAACGCCCGTGAAGGTGCTCAAGAGCGCAGTACCAAACGCGTTCAGCAGAATCTGAAGGATGACGTCCGAGACTGCGTCTCGCTCGATCGAGCGCAGGTTCCAACCGATCAGGATAAAGCCCCAAATCGTACCAATAAGGCCGAGCTGAACCCAGGTGGCCTCGTAACTCCTGGGGAACGGCAGCGTGCCATATCGCTGGTGCAGGGAGGCTCTTGACTCCAATCCAGAGAGAGAACGAACGCTGCTCACCAGTAGCCAGCCGAAAAATAGGCTTAGCAATAATGGTGTTACGGATGAGAGGTCGTAGGAAATCTCTTCAAATGCGGCTAGCGCCCCAAGCGCGCACCCTTTTGACGCGGCGCGACCCGTGAATTCAAGGAAGACCTTAGGATCAACGCTGAGCGCGCAAAGCGATACTTGAGCGTTTGCAGCAAAATAGAGTATTGAAAAAAGCAGGCCGGTTACCCCGACCAGAGCGGTCACGACCAATCCGAGCATTGGTTTCCGCTCCGCACTTCCTCTCCCCCTCATATCCTTATTTGCCCCGCCCGTGTCCGTTCCAATTTCTGAAGCCACTACCGTTTCATTATAGCCCCTGCTGCTCACATTTCCGACGAGCCGAGTCGCTAGGTTCGATACATTCGCTGACGTACCTCTCAGCGCGTTCGCGATACTCGGACCGGCGCGAGATTTGTAAATCACTGCCGTCAATCAGCAGACGGAAATCATTCTTCGCCTGGGGTTTGAGATCCATTGTGAGATAGACTTGACCGCGGACGAACAAACAGGGTCCACAAAGCCGCTTATTTAACCGGCTGGCCTTGATTGCCTCGGTCAGATGCTTTAAGGCGTCCTCCGACCTCTTTTCCTCTCGGTAAATGGTGCCAAGTTGAAAATGAACTTTTTCCAAGAGATCGTAGCGATGCGTATCGGTCAAAGGCCCCAGCAGTGCGGTGAACTTGCGCTTTGCACCCATAGTATCGCCTTTCTCACGCATCTCGACGGCTAGCGCAACCTCGCCGTCAACGATTCCTTCGTTCGCCATTTCTCTTATGACGCTTAAATGCTCTCGATCGCGTCTATTGGCTTTGTAGAAGGCCGCTTTTTGAGCAAGGGCATGTGCCTTGCCATTACGATCGCCGTCTGCCTTGGCTGCCGCAACTCGATCGGACCAGTATTTTTCCGTCAAACGCCTCCGCCCTTGCTCAAAGCAGGCTTGCTCAGCCGCATTTGTCTTATCCATCTTAGATACGAAGTGCTGAAACCTCTCGAAGGTGTCAGACTTTAAAGCAGACTGAAAGTCGTCCAAAGCCACTCGGAGCGCCTTGTGTCGTGCATCGAGGTCCGCGTCGAATCGATTTAGGTCTCTGGCGACGGATGGCCATCGCTCAATCGCACAGCGTGACGCTATATCTACGATTTCGTTGGCGATCAAAGACGTCCAAAGATGGCGGGCTTCGGTGTTGCAAATCTTCGAGTTGTCAAGCAAGACATTCTCATAGGCGCTTCGAATATTGGCTGTCTTGGCGGCGGCGAAAGTTTCGACCGACGCGCTTACCGAGACTAGGCGCGGTGGCAAGTCTACGCCAGCCTGCACCATGGTTCGTACGTGAGCGCGCCAGCGGTTTAGGTCGCAGGCTTGCGCCGAAGCAATCAGGTCCACTTCCATCAGTTCTGCAAAAGCCCTTCTTGCCGCGGCAGCGCACACTGATGTCGCATCGCTCTTGAGCAGTGCGTCATATGCGTCCACTGTGTTCGCAGCTCGCGCTCGCGAAAATGCCGCCAACTGTGCGTCTAGTTTCTTGACGGCGGACGATCCCTCGCCAAACTGATCGGCCTGGGCGCGCAAAGCATTCCAACGCTCCAAATCGCAAGCTCGGCCCGCTTCAAGCAATTTGGGTTGGCGAAGCGCCAGAAGCTCTTTCTTGGCACGATTGACGCATCCGGCGTCGAAGTGGTCCGAAATCACTGCGCGATAGGCCGCCTCGGAACCGACACGATGTGCCGCGATAAGCGGCTCGATTCGAGCGGCGGCCATCTTGTGCGATTCCGCCGCCTTTTCTTGTGCTGTGAGCTCGGATTCGAGTGACGCCCACCCTTCGGGGTCGCAACCTTCCAACGCAGCTGACTGCGCACGCTCGATCTGGCGCCGCCTCTCGTTTCTGGCCTTATCGTAGCAGTTGCCACCCGGGTGCTTCGCCAGAAAGCGCTGAATGGCTCCGAGAGCGCGCGCTTCGCGAGCCGCGACGAAGTCGGTCATCTCGGAAGATCCTGGGACGTTAGTCGCAGCGGTCTGAGCGGTTGCGGTCAACGTCCGCCACGCATCCGCGTCGCAGGACGCCGCCGCTTCAGTAAGGAACCGCTCCGCCACCAGCGCATCGTGCAGCGCATCGTGCTGCGGAGCTTCAGCGCCGGCGGTGGGACGAGCGCCAGGATCTTCCTTCGGCTCGGGAGCAGTTGATGCGATTTCGGGTGTCTTCGGCACCGATTCGCTGTCGTCGGTCCAAAGCGATGAGATTGCTCCGGGAAATCGCTTCACATATGCCGACGCTTCCGCGATGGATTCACGGATCGTCGTGCCGGAGCAACCGATTACGCTGAAGCAAAATGCCACAATTACGAGAGCGCGTGGCGCAAAGACTAGCCTACCGTGCAAACGACTCGCGTAACTCTTCTTGGTCGACACGGCGCCCCCCAACCTAAGTCAGCCACGAATCGACTTCCGAGCTTAGCGCGCCTTCGAGACCACCAGTTTCGCATCTTCAAGTGAAACCAGCAAGATTTTTCTCACGGTGTCCCAAGGCGATCGGGCGAAGGGTTTGGTGACAAGGTTCTTCGACGTTTCAAGTGGATTGCAGGAGGTCAACGAGTGGGGCGGCGATGATGTAGATCACATGGTCGCGAAGGTTGTGCTGTTGCGGCAGCCGATTCCTGCGCGGGCGCGGATCATCGCCGTTTTCTCGATGCCGAGCTTCGCGGCGATCAGATCGGCGCGGTCACGTCCCTGTTGATGGTGTAGCTCGGCGGTAGCGCCGCCGCCCGACCGCG
>CAYZWN010000160.1:3574-10717 GCA_964482185.1 uncultured Roseivirgaceae bacterium | reverse complement strand
ACTCTTGCTGAATCATTTTATTTAGCTTTTTCTATAATTTCAACTAATCTCCAACGCTTGCTTTTACTGAGCGGTCTTGTCTCCATAATTTTAACAGTATCACCCAGGCCACATTCATTTTTTTCGTCATGTGCCATGAATTTGGTAGTCTTTCCTATGAATTTGCCATAGATCGGATGCTTTACCTTTCTGCTCACAACAACCGTGATAGATTTTTGCATTTTATTGCTCACTACGGTACCAATCCTTTCTTTTCTAAGATTTCTGGTCTCCATAACTAATTATTAACTACTTGATTTTTTTTATTCAATATTGTAAGAATCCGGGCAATAGTTTTTCTCGTCTCCTTAATTTTCATCGGATTTTCAATGGGAGAAATGGAGTGCGCAAAACGTTGCTTTTGCAAAATTTCTCTTTCACTGATCAAGCGCTGCTTGAGCTCTTCTAATGACAACGTATTTAATTCGGTATTTTTCATTTTACTCTACGTAATCTCTTCTTACAACTATTTGAGTTTTGATCGGTAGTTTTTGGGCAGCTAATCGCAGAGATTCCTCAGCCAATTTTCTGGAGATTCCTCCTGATTCAAACATAATTGTTCCTGGCTTTACGACTGCAACCCAATATTCCGGAGCTCCTTTACCTTTTCCCATCCTCACTTCAGCCGGTTTTTTGGTAATTGGCTTATCAGGAAATATCCTTATCCATACCTGACCTTCACGCTTCATCGCCCTTGTAACAGCCACACGGGCTGCCTCGATCTGGCGACTTGTTATCCATCCTGGTTCAAGGGCTTTTAATGCAAATGAGCCAAAGCTGATTGAGTGACCGCGTTGAGCTATCCCCTTAACACGACCCTTTTGCATTCTCCTAAATTTTGTTCTTTTAGGCTGTAACATCGGTTTCTATTCCTTTAGTTTCTTCTTCTTCTTTTTGGTAATTCAGTCCTTTTTGCTCGTGGTTGCGCAGCTGTTCTCGCTGGCTGGTTTGGCATACCTACATTAGGCGAAAGGTCTCTTTTCCCATAAACCTCCCCTTTAAATATCCAAACTTTGATGCCAATTTTACCATAAACTGTTTCTGCTTCAGATACAGCATAATCAATATCTGCTCTCAGCGTGTGTAATGGAATTCGCCCATCCTTATACTGCTCAGTTCGTGCCATTTCAGCACCCCCGAGACGACCGGAAACTTTTACTTTAATTCCCTGAGCGCCAACTCTCATAGCAGAGGCTATTGCCTGCTTCATTGCCCTTCGGTAAGAAATTCGGGCACTCAATTGCTGAGCAATTGATTCGCCGACAAGCTTGGAATCCAATTCAGGCCGTTTGATTTCAAATATATTAATCTGAACGTCCTTGTTCGTAATTTTCTTTAATTCTTCCTTAATCTTATCAACTTCGGCTCCACCTTTTCCAATGACGACACCTGGCCGGGCTGTGTGTATAGTAAGTGTGATCCTTTTTAGGGTGCGCTCAATTACAATCCTTGATATGCCTCCTTTTGGTATTCTGGCATTTATATAATTCCTGATCTTTTGGTCTTCAACCAATTTCTCAGAAAAATTTTGTCCTCCGTACCAGTTGGAATCCCACCCTTTGATGATCCCTAATCTGAAACCAGTTGGGTTTACTTTTTGTCCCATAGTTATTTTTTAGTGTCGTTATCTTCTTGTACCTCGGCTGATGAAAGATCACTTTTGCTATCAATCACCAATGTGACATGGTTAGAACGCTTTCTGATTCTGTGTGCCCTTCCCTGAGGAGCCGGCTGGAAACGCTTTAATATTTTACCTCCGTCAACAGTTATTGATTTGATAAACAAATCAGCCTCCTCAAGTCTTACTGAATCATTTGCATTTTGCCAGTTTGCGATGGCAGATAAAAGCAGCTTCTCCAATCTTGGAGCACCTTCTTTAGATTCGTACTTCAACAAGCTAAGTGCCCTGTTTACTTTCTGTCCTCGTATAAGATCAGCTACCATTCGCATTTTGCGAGGCGAAGTCGGGACATTTTTTAATTTAGCTACTGCTTCCATATTTCTACTTTTTGCCTTTATCTTTTTTAGATATATGTCCTCTGAAATTTCTGGTTGGTGCAAATTCACCTAATTTATGGCCCACCATGTTTTCAGTTACATATACTGGGATAAATTTATTTCCATTATGAACAGCAAAGGTGTGCCCAACAAAATCAGGTGAGATCATGGATCTTCTTGACCAGGTCTTTATTACAGACTTTTTACCTGAATCATTCATTGAATGCACTTTGTTGTCAAGGCGAAAATCTATATAGGGTCCTTTTTTAAGTGATCTTCCCATTGTGCTTATTTCTTACCAATTATTAACCTATTCGAATATTTCTTTTTGTCCCTTGTTTTATAGCCCTTGGCAATTAATCCCTTTCTGGACCTTGGGTGACCTCCTGAAGCCCTTCCTTCGCCTCCGCCCATTGGGTGATCAACAGGGTTCATCACCACACCACGAACTCTGGGTCTTCTGCCAAGCCATCTTTTTCTACCTGCTTTTCCTAGCCTTACATTCATATGATCGCTATTACCAACTGAACCAACAGTAGCAAGGCACTTCGTCAGGATCATCCGCATTTCTCCTGATGGAGATTTAATGGTTGCATATTTCCCATCACGGGCTAACAACTGAGCATAGGCTCCGGCACTACGGGCAATGGAAGCTCCCCCTCCCGGCTTCAGCTCGATGTTGTGAATGATCGTACCAAGAGGAATCTTCGATAGAGGCAGGGCATTGCCAACTTCAGGAGCCACATCCTCTCCTGAAACCAATTCCATTCCTACTTTCAAGCCTTCCGGGGCAAGAATATAGGACTTTGATCCATCTTTATAGTATAAGAGAGCGATCCTCGAAGAACGGTTTGGATCGTACTCGATAGCTTTCACGACGGCAGGCACTCCATGCTTGTCGCGCTTAAAATCAATTTCTCTATATCGTTGCTTGTGACCTCCTCCAAGATACCTCATTGTCATCCTGCCACTATTGTTTCGGCCTCCAGATTTTTTCTTAGGCCGGATCAGTGATCTTTCAGGATCTCCCTTTGAAAGGTCTGATAACACAGGCGCTATTCTGAATCTTTGCCCTGGAGTTGTAGGTCTTAATTTTCTAACAGCCATTTCCTAACTTCAATTAAATGCTTCCATAAAAATCTATGACATCACCTTCAGCCAAAGTGACAATGGCTTTCTTGAAAGATGCTGTCTTTCCGCTAATTACCCTCGCCTTTGTAAACCTTGACTTTGTCTTTCCCGCATACCTGATTGTGGCCACTTTTTCAACAGTCACACCATACATTTTCTCTACGGCTTTTTTAATCTCAACTTTATTAGCATCCTTATCTACCACAAATCCGTATTTACCTTTCTCATTCAAAGCTGAGACCTTCTCGGTAACCAAAGGTTTTTTAAGTACAGTCATGATTTCTTAATTCAAAATATTTTCAATTACTTCAAGTGAACCCTCACTCAAGATCAACTTCTCTGCATTTAGCAGATCGTAAGTATTCAGGTTGCTTGCCAAGCTGATTTTCGTCTTAGGTATATTTCTTCCTGATAGTATTAAATTCTTGTTCGTTTCTGGAATCACAAACAATATCTTCTTGTCTGAGATGGACAGGTTCTTCAATATGTCGATGAAATGCTTTGTTTTAGGTGTTTCAAGATTAAAATTCTCGACAACTGTAATATCATTGTCTTTAACTTTATAAGCAAGTGCTGATTTTCTTGCGAGTGTTTTGACTTTTTTATTAAGCTTGAAACTGTAATCTCGAGGTCTGGGGCCAAAAACACGGCCACCACCCCGTAGTACAGGAGACTTTAAACTACCCATACGTGCAGTTCCTGTGCCTTTCTGCCTTTTTACTTTTCTGGTTGATCCGGCGATTTCAGCTCGCTCTTTCGATTTATGGGTTCCCTGACGTTGGTTAGCCAGATATTGCTTCACATCAAGATAAATAGCGTGATCGTTTGGCTCGATCATGAAGATGTTCTCGTCAAGACTGGCTACTCTTCCTGTATCTTCACCTTTTATATTATGAATTGGGATATTCATCTCAATATTATTTTTCTAATACAACATATGAGTTCTTACTGCCTGGAATAGAACCGCTCAATAATATGAGATTCTTTTCAGGGATAACTTTCACTATTTTCAGGTTAATTACCTTTACCCTTCTGCCTCCAACACGACCGGCCATTTTCATCCCTTTGAAAACTCTTGCAGGATATGAACATGCTCCAATGGAACCAGGTGCTCTTAATCTATTATGCTGACCGTGCGTAGATTGACCAACTCCTCCAAAATTATGTCGTTTTACAACTCCCTGAAAACCTTTACCTTTTGAAGTCCCGATCGCATCAAGAAATTCACCTTCCTCAAATACTTCACCCACTTTGATCTCTTTTCCTACTTCTACAAGGTGATTAAATTCCTCCCGGAAATTTCTGAATTCCACCACCTTTTTCTTAGGTGTCGTTTTTGCCTTTGAGAAATGTCCCATTAAAGCCTTTGTGGTGTTTTTGGGCTTTCGTTCATCAAACGCAAGTTGCACGGCTCGATAACCGTCGGTCTCAGTTTCTTTTACTTGTGTTACAACACAAGGACCAGCTTCTATCACTGTGCATGCGACGTTTCGTCCATCGGCACTGTAGACACTAGTCATCCCTACTTTTTTCCCTATTATTCCTGACATTATCTGTATGAATATGCTTTTTTAAAAAAAAATTGCAGATTTTCCATAAAGGACTGCAAAGGTAGTAAAATTGATATTGAATGCAAAACCTTGTCTCAATTTTACTTTTTATAATTGCATAAAAAAAGAACCAATATGTATTGGTTCTTTTTTAACTATATAAGTTGTTTTAAACCTTTATTTCGACATCTACGCCGCTGGGTAACTCCAGTTTCATGAGCGCATCCACAGTTTTTGCGCTGTTAGAATAAATATCAACCAGTCTCTTGTAAGTGAACAACTGGAATTGCTCTCTTGACTTTTTGTTGACGTGTGGCGATCTCAGCACTGTGAATATCTCCTTTCTTGTAGGTAAAGGGATTGGTCCACTTACTATGGCGCCTGTTGTTTTTACCGCTCTTACGATCTTCTCGGCAGATTTATCTACTAAATTGTAGTCGTAAGATTTAAGTTTGATTCTGATTTTCTGGGTCATATCCGTTTAGTATTAACCTTCTCCTTTTGATTTCTTAATGATCTCCACCTGCAAACCCGCCGGAACCGGATCGTAGTGCGAAAATGTTAAGCTCGCAGTTGCGCGTCCTGATGTGATAGTACGCAAATCTGTAACATAACCAAATAGCTCAGAGAGTGGTACATTTGCTTTGATTAATTGCGCTCCGGCTTTAGTATCCATACCTTTCATAAGCCCTCTTCTTTTATTAAGATCCCCTGTTACTGGGCCAGTGTATTCATCAGGTGTTACAACTTCAACAGACATGATAGGCTCTAGTAATTGTGGTTTGGCCTTTTTTGCTGCTTCTTTAAAACCAATTCTGGCAGCAAGCTCAAATGACAGTGAGTCTGAATCGACATCGTGGTATGACCCATGGAAAATTCTCACTTTCATTCCTTCTACAGGAAATCCTGCGAGCGGACCATTTTTCATCGCGCTTTGAAATCCTTTTTCGATTGACGGAATAAACTCCTTTGGGATAACTCCACCAACAATATTGTTAACGAATTCCAGACCTTCCTTACCATCTTCCCGAGGCCCAAGCTCAAAAACAATATCGGCGAACTTTCCTCTACCACCAGTTTGTTTCTTATAGACCTCTTTGTGCTCAACTTTTGTTGTGATACTTTCTTTATATGCCACCTGGGGCGCGCCCTGGTTAATTTCAACTTTGAACTCTCTCTTCAAGCGATCTATGATGATCTCCAGGTGAAGTTCCCCCATCCCTCTTAGTACAGTCTGCCCTGTTTCTTCATCGGTATGAACCCTTAAAGTAGGATCCTCTTCTATTAATTTTGAAATAGCAACGCCTAGTTTATCTACATCAGCCTGGGTTTTAGCCTCTATTGCATATCCAATAACAGGCTCAGGAAATGACATGGATTCAAGAACGATCTTGTGTTTTTCATCAACAAGTGTATCGCCTGTCTTGATATCCTTGAAACCAACTCCGGCGGCAATGTCTCCGGCTTCTACCCCATTGATCGGGTTTTGCTTGTTGGAGTGCATTTGCATAAGACGAGAAATTCTTTCTTTCTTCTCTGTCCTCATATTGAAAACATAAGAACCAGATTCAAGCGTTCCTGAGTACACCCTGAAAAATGCTAATCTGCCAACAAAAGGATCGGTTGCAATTTTAAATGCCAAAGCTGCAAACGGTTCATCATTGCTCGGATTTCTTATCTCGTCTTTTTCTGTGTATGGATTGATTCCTTTAACAGGTGGTAAATCAAGTGGAGAAGGTAAGTATTCACAAACTGCATCCAACAAGGATTGAACACCCTTATTTTTAAAAGCAGACCCGACTAATACAGGCGAAAATGACATATCGATCACTGCCTTCCTTATCGCAGTCATCATTTCATCCGGTGTGATAGAATCGGAATCTTCAAAAAATTTCTCCAAAAGCGCCTCGTCGTAATCAGCGACGCTTTCCACAAGTTTTTGCCTCCACTCTTCTACGACTTCAACCAAATCATCAGGTATAGGAACTTCTTCATAAGTCATTCCCTTATCTTCGTCGTTCCAGATAATCGCTTTATTTGTTATTAGATCAACAATGCCAACAAACGTATCCTCGGATCCTATGGGTACCTGCAGAGGCACCGGATTGGCCTTTAGTTTCTCCCGAATATCTTCAACAACACCAAAGAAATCAGCTCCTGCTCTGTCCATCTTGTTAACAAAACAGATTCTTGGAACCTTGTATTTATCCGCTTGCCTCCAAACAGTCTCTGATTGTGGCTCAACACCGGAAACAGCACAAAAAAGTGCCACAGCCCCATCGAGAACCCTAAGTGATCTTTCAACCTCAACCGTAAAGTCAACGTGACCCGGAGTATCAATAATATTAATTGAATAATCAGAAGTACCCGGCAGGGTTTTTCCCTGTTCGGTGGGATATTTCCAGAAAGTGGTAGTTGCTGCAGA
>CAYZWN010000160.1:0-3564 GCA_964482185.1 uncultured Roseivirgaceae bacterium | reverse complement strand
TCCTGCTCCTGCTCCATCCAATCCATCACCGCACCGCCGTCGTGAACCTCCCCCAGCTTGTGCGTTAGCCCGGTATAATAGAGTATTCGCTCCGTTGTAGTTGTTTTGCCGGCATCGATGTGAGCCATGATGCCGATATTTCTTAAATTTTTTAAATTTTTCTTAGCCATTGCTTAATTAAAACCTGAAATGTGAAAACGCTTTGTTCGCTTCCGCCATTCTGTGGGTATCATCTTTCTTTTTTACAGCAGATCCTTCGCCTTTGGATGCGGCAACGATTTCACCAGCTAATCGCTGAACCATTGTCTTCTCATTCCTTAACCTGGAATATCGTA
Organism: uncultured Roseivirgaceae bacterium; assembly: GCA_964482185.1. GTDB lineage: Bacteria > Bacteroidota > Bacteroidia > Cytophagales > Cyclobacteriaceae > JAAUQL01. Next base: position 3,229 of record CAYZWN010000160.1, on the reverse strand, counting down.
TCATCCACTTGATTCCTAGTGTTGTTTTGCGTTCAGGCCGCACTTCAATCGGAACCTGAAATGTGGCTCCACCAACTCGCCTGCTCTTTACTTCAACGGAGGGCATGATATTGTTCAGGGCAGTTTTCCAAACATCCAATCCATTTTCACCGGTTTTCTCTTCAACGATGCCAACCGCATCATAAAATATGGAGTAGGCAACGTTTTTTTTGCCTTTTACCATAAGGTAATTCACAAACTTGGTTACCAGTGTTTCCTGAAATTTTGGATCAGGGAGGATATATCTTTTCTTAGGTTTTGCTTTTCTCATTGCAATGAAATGTTATTTACTTTTTGGCCGTTTTGCTCCATATTTTGATCTGCCTTGTAATCTGCCATCAACACCAGCTGTATCCAAAGCACCGCGTATAATGTGGTACCTTACTCCGGGAAGATCTTTCACGCGACCTCCTCTAATCAACACAATTGAGTGTTCCTGAAGATTATGGCCTTCACCCATTATATAGGCGTTCACTTCCTTTGAATTTGTAAGCCTGACCCTTGCCACTTTCCTCATTGCTGAGTTTGGCTTTTTTGGAGTTGTTGTGTAAACCCTTGTGCAAACACCTCTTCTTTGAGGGCATGCATCCAATGCTCTGGATTTTGATTTACTTGTTAACTTTTTTCTACCCTTTCTAACTAACTGCTGTATAGTAGGCATACTAATTTTACATTAAATTATTCTCTTCGATTTTGGGACTGCAAAGGTATGGAATTCAATTTTATTAAAAAATGATTTTTAATAAAAATCAAGCCTCCCCCACGGCTCCACCGAAATTCAAAGGAAACTTTGGCGCCTCATCGGTTTTTTTGATGGCGCCAAATGTCTCCTCATATTTTTCGATATTGTCCTTTAGTGCATACAAAAGTCTTTTAGCATGCTCCGGCGTGATTACAATTCGCGATTTTACTTTCGCCTTAGGTACTCCCGGCATCAACCTTATAAAATCAATCACAAATTCGCTGTTGGAATGTGCAATCATCGCCAGATTGGAATAAACACCCTCGGCTATCTCTTCCGAAAGTTCGATATTTATCTGATTCTTTTTAGGGTCATTCTTATCTGAATCCATTCTTTAAAAATTTGATTCCGTTTCCTCTTCAACCCTGTTAAACTCTTCTTTTGATGCGATCAGAGCGTCATATTCTCTTTGAGAAGTCACAATGAGCCTTTCGTATTCACGCATTCCGGTACCAGCAGGTATAAGATGTCCTACAATCACGTTTTCTTTTAAGCCTTTCAGGTAATCGGTCTTACCACGGATTGATGCCTCACTTAGCACTTTTGTGGTCTCCTGGAATGAGGCGGCAGATATAAAGCTTTCAGTTCCCAGTGAGGCCTGTGTGATACCTTGCAGGGTAGGCCTTGAAACCGCCGGCTGTGCATCACGCACTTCCACAGGCCTGAGGTCCCTTCTCTTCAGATTTGAATTCTCATCTCTCAGTCTACGACCCGTTATAATCTGACCAGCCTTCAAGGTTTCTGAGTCTTTCGGATCTACAACTACCTTGGTATCGAGTATTGCATCGTTCTCATCTCTGAAAAGCCACCTGTCCACTACTTGTCCGTTTAGGAAATTGGTGTCTCCCGAGTCCACAATCATTACCTTTTGCATCATCTGACACACAATGGTCTCAATATGCTTGTCGTTTATCTTAACTCCTTGCAGCCTGTAAACCTCCTGAATCTCATTCACGAGATATTCCTGTACTGCAGTTGGTCCTTTGATCGCCAATATATCCGCAGGAGTAATTGCCCCATCCGATAAGGCCATACCTGCCCGAATGAAATCGTTATCCTGGACAAGGATATGCTTTGATAATGGCACCAAATAGCGCACTTTAACGCCATCCTTTGACTCAATAAATATCTCCCGGTTACCTCTTTTAATACCTCCATAAGTTACGACGCCATCAATCTCACTGACTACTGCAGGGTTAGATGGGTTTCTGGCTTCAAACAATTCCGTAACCCTCGGCAAACCCCCTGTTATATCTCTTGACTTACCCATAGTCCTTGGGATTTTCACCAATATTTGTCCAGCTTTAATCTTATCGCCATCATTCACAGCCAGGTGAGCCCCTACCGGAATGTTGTACGATAGCTCATTGTCCTTTGTCTTAATAATCAGCGCTGGGTTCTTGGTTTTATCCTTTGAATCGATAATTACCTTCTCTCTGTGACCGGTTTGCTCATCTGAAATTTCACGGAATGTGAGATTTTCCTCAATGGTATCGTATTTTACAACACCGTCAGATTCGGTTAGAATAACTGCATTGTAAGGATCCCAATAGCACAATTCCTGATCTTTTTCAACCTTATCACCATCCTTAACTCTCAGGAAGGCTCCGTAAGGAACATGATTGCTAATTAGCACCTTTTTCGTTTTGGACTCGACAATTTTTATCTCACCAGAACGACCCATTACTACCTGTGAATCATCTCCTTCATTGTTAGTGGTTTTGATTGATCGTAATTCCTCAAATTCTACAATACCAGAGAATTTTGCCTTGATTCGGGCATCCACGGCAATGTTTGAAGCAGTACCACCAACGTGGAATGTACGCAATGTAAGCTGAGTTCCCGGCTCTCCGATAGACTGGGCAGCAATAACACCTACGGCCTCTCCACGCTGTACCATCTTACCGGTTGCCAGGTTTCTTCCATAACATCTGGCACAAACTCCCTGTTTTGTTTCGCAGGTTAAAACAGATCTGATCTCAACTTCATCAATACTCGTTTCATCAATCCTTTTAGCTATATCTTCATCTATTTCAGTGTTTGCGGCAACAATCAACTCTTCTGTAATAGGATCAAAAATGTCGTGTACTGTAACACGCCCAAGGATTCTCTCAGATAATGGTTCAACTATGTCTTCATTATCCTTCAAAGCTGTAACCACAATACCCCGTAGTGTGCCACAATCTTCTTCATTAACAACCACATCCTGTGAAACGTCAACTAATCTTCGCGTCAGGTATCCGGCGTCTGCCGTTTTAAGTGCCGTATCTGCCAAACCTTTACGCGCACCGTGAGTAGAAATAAAGTACTCTATTACATCAAGGCCTTCTTTAAAGTTGGAAAGAATTGGATTCTCGATGATTTCACCAACCGATCCAAGGAGATTTTTTTGAGGTTTGGCCATCAGGCCCCTCATACCCCCTAACTGTCGTATCTGTTCTCTTGATC
>CAYZWN010000159.1:0-10783 GCA_964482185.1 uncultured Roseivirgaceae bacterium | reverse complement strand
CCGGATGCGAAGAGCCAAAGAACGACGGCACCGCCATGGCGGAGCAACTGCCGGCAGGGGCACCCGGAGTTGGAATGCCTCTCGATCGAACGACGCTGCCAATCGCGGAGCCCGAGCGGCCGCGCTACACCGAGCTCGATGCACGGAACGCCACCCCTCCACCCCGGTTCGAGGTCACGGCGCCCAGAGGCGCACCGAATGTCGTGATTGTGCTGATCGACGATATCGGTTTCGGCGGGCCCAGCACGTTCGGCGGTCCAATCCAGACGCCAACTCTGGACCTGCTTGCCCAGACGGGCCTGCGCTTCAACAATTTCCATACGACGGCGCTCTGCTCGCCGACGCGTAACGCACTCAAAACCGGCCGTAATCATCATACGGTCAATACCGGCTCGATCATGGAGACGGCGACCGCCTTCCCGGGTAATACCGGCCGCAATCCAAACAGCGTGGCCCCCCTGGCCGAAATGCTGCGGCTCAATGGCTACAGCACCGCCGCCTTCGGCAAATGGCACGAGACGGCCCCTTGGGAGACCAGTGTGTCGGGTCCGTTCGACCGCTGGCCCACGCACCAGGGTTTTGACAAGTTTTACGGCTTCATCGGCGGTGAAACCGACCAGTGGTACCCGCTGATCTATGACGGGGTGATCAAGGTCGATCCGCCGAAAATGGAGAACTATCACTTCACCGTCGACATGACCAACCAGGCCGTCAATTGGGTCAAGGCCCAGCAGTCGATGACGCCGGACAAGCCCTTTTTCGTGTACTACGCTCCCGGCGCCGTGCATGCCCCACATCACGTTCCTAAAGAATGGGCCGACAAGTACAAGGGGCAATTCGATAAGGGCTGGGACCAGGTCCGAATCGAAACCGTCGCGCGCCAGAAGGAACTAGGGGTAATTCCGGCGAGCACGGAGTTGCCCGCAAGACCAGCGGACCTTAAGGCATGGGAAGATCTGTCGGCGGACGAGCGGCGTCTGTTTGCGCGCCAAGCCGAAGTGTTTGCAGGATTCCTGGAGCAGACCGATCACGAGATCGGAAGACTCAAACAGGCGCTGGAGGATATCGGCGAAATGGACAACACGCTGTTCATCTACATCGCTGGCGACAACGGCACCAGCGCCGAGGGCGGCATGGTGGGTATGTTCAACGAGATGACGTACTTCAACGGTGTAGCCGAGAAAGTGGAAGACCTCATCCCGCTGATCGACAAGTGGGGCGGTCCGGAAACTTTCCCTCACATGGCGGCTGGCTGGGCAGTGGCTTTCGATGCTCCCTTCGCCTGGACCAAGCAGGTCGCATCCGATTTCGGCGGCACTCGCAACGGGATGGTCATTCACTGGCCGAAAGGCATCCAGGAGAGAGGTGGCCTGCGCAGCCAGTTTTCGCACGTCATCGACATTGCACCGACAATCCTCGAGGCTGCCGGACTGCCGGAACCGACTTTCGTCAACGGCACCCGGCAAACGCCGATCGAGGGACAAAGCCTGGTCTATACTTTCAACGACGCGAACGCACCAGAGCGGCACACGACGCAGTACTTCGAGATGTTCGGCAATCGCGCGATCTACCACGAAGGCTGGCTGGCACGGACCATTCACCGTGCGCCTTGGCAAGTCGCCAACCTGCCACCGCTGACGGCGGACGTCTGGGATCTCTACGATGTGAGGAACGACTTCAGCCTGTCGCACAACCTTGCCGCCGAGCAACCTGAGAGACTGGAGGAACTGCAGGCCCTGTTCATGGCGGAGGCGGAGAAATATCATGTGCTGCCGCTCGACGACAGGACTATCGAGCGTGCCAATGCGGCGGTCGCGGGTCGCCCGGACCTGATGGGCGATCGTACCTCGATCACGCTGTACGAGGGTATGCAGGGCATGTTGGAGAACACGTTCATGAACGTGAAAAACCGGTCGAGCAGGATCACAGCCGAGCTTGACATTCCGACCGGTGGTGCCAACGGCGCGATCCTCTCGCAAGGCGGACGCTTCGGAGGCTGGTCGTTGTACATGAAAGACGGCAAGCCATCGTATACTTACAACTTCCTGGGTCTGTCACGCTATACACTCAGTGCACCGCAGGCACTAACGGCTGGCCCGGCGACGGTTGTGCTCGATTTCGCCTATGACGGCGGCGGACCAGGCCTGGGCGGCACAGCAACGCTCTATGTCAATGGCAAGACCGTCGCCGAGGGACGTGTCGAAAGAACTCAGCCCAATATCTTTTCGGCGGACGAGACAGCCGATGTCGGCATCGACAATCAGACACCGGTCGCCGAAGGAATCGGTATCGGTTCCGAGACGCGTTTTACAGGGCGGATTGAAAAGGTCACGCTTGAAGTGATGTAACGCGGGAGGCACACTCTGTTTTGCATGCCCACATCTTGCTATCGGGAGGTGCCTCCGATGTTCAATTTGCGTGAAGCAGTACCTGTGTACTGTTTGTCGAACCGAACTGCACTTCACCTGGTAACAAGTGGTGCGATGCTTTTCGTGTTGTTGCTATCCGCGACTGCGTCTGCACAGACCGACCCGAGATTCAGTATCGGCCTCGGTGCCTTCTTTACGGATCGCGCCAGCCAGACGCGAATCGACGGCGAAACAGGTCCGGGTACGGACGTAGACCTGGAGAGCGACCTTGGTCTGGATAAGTCGGACACCGTTTTCCGGGTCGATGGTTACTGGCGATTCGCGGAAAAGCATCGTTTGGATTTCAGCGCATTCGACCTGTCTCGTTCCGCTTCGAAGCAGATTGACACCGAGATCGTCTGGGACGATACGACCTACCCTATCAGCACGCAGGTAGACGCCAAAATCGACCTCGCGATTTACAAGGCGGCCTATACGTGGGCCTTTTTCAAGCGTGGCCGCAGTTTCCTTGGCGCCACGGTCGGACTGTACATCGCAGACATCGGTGCGAGTTTGTCCGCCCCGACAGTCGGCAGCGTCGAATCCAACGACGTGACGGCACCGCTGCCGGTTGTCGGCCTTCGCGGGGAATATCGATTCGCTGATCGATGGTCAGTTCGTGGCAGCGGGGAGATCTTTGCCGTTGAATACGGCGATTATGACGGTTCGCTTTACGATTTCTTCCTGGGCCTCGATTTCAGCGCGACGGAGTCTGTTGCTGTGGGAGTCGGCGTCAACAGCGTGCAACTCGACGTCGGGGTCAGCAGGGGCAGCTTCCAGGGAGACCTTGATTGGCAATACGATGGGGCGATGGTGTACGTCAAGTTTGATTTTTAGCGGACCTCGGGTTCAGGATCTCCGGAACGGACATACAAGACTGGTCCCTGTTCCCGGCGAGGAAGCGTTGGGTGTCATGCGAACACTGGCACTTGAACACACGCCCAGGAAAAACACCAAGCGAGCGAGGGTAACACTATGAACCGCGTGCACGCGTGGCTCTCAGGTGCATCGATTTGCATTGCCGTCCTGCTTTCGGTCGGTGCAGCGCACGCGGATCAAACCCAGGTGCAGACTCTGGAGGAGATCGTCGTGTTCGGTCGCGCCGTGGAGCAGATCGGCACCGCGAACTCGGCCTCGGAAGGCCTGGTCGGTTATGGCGATCTCAGCATCGCACCGCTGCTTCGGGTGGGCGAGCTGGTGGAAACCGTGCCGGGCATGGTGGCCACGCAGCATTCCGGCACCGGCAAGGCCAACCAGTATTTCCTGCGCGGCTTTAACCTCGACCACGGCACGGATTTCGCGGCGAGCGTCGAAGGTGTGCCGCTCAACATGCGCACGCACGGTCACGGACACGGCTACCTGGATCTCAACTTCCTCATCCCGGAACTCGTGGCAACGAGCCACTACAGGAAGGGGCCGTACAGTGCCCGCGTCGGGGACTTTTCATCCGCGGGTAGTGTCGAGTTCACGTTCTACGACCGGCTCGAGGAAACCGTCATCGGCGCAACGGTCGGCGGCTACGACTATTACCGCGGCCTCGCGGCAGGTAGCCTGGACGCAGGCGGCGGTGTGCTGACAGCGGCCGTGGACGCGACGCGTTACGGCGGCCCTTGGGAACTGGATGAGGACCTGCGACAGAACAAGTTCTACCTGGGCTATGCAGGTGAGCTTTCGGGTGCGCGGACCAGAATCAGTTTGCAGGGCTACGACGGCCGCTGGCAGTCAACAGACCAGATACCGCGGCGGGCCGTCGAGTCCGGACTAATCGGCGAGCAGGGATTCATCGATCCCGACCTCGGAGGCAACAGCGAACGGTATTCGCTGAACGCATCGCTGGATTTCGATCGCTTCCGGATTTCCGCTTACGCCATCGACTACCGGCTGTCGCTGTTCTCTAACTTCACTTATTTCCTCGATGATCCGGTCGCGAGCGACGAGTTCGAACAGACCGACGACCGCAGTGTGTTCGGCGCCAGCATCGTTGGCGCACTGGATCGGCAGCTCGGCGCGCGGGCGATCACGCTGCGCTGGGGCACTGAGCTGCGTTTCGACGATATCGGGGAAGTCGGCCTCTACAGCACCGAAGCCCGGGTACGGAACGACATCATCCGTCAGGATTCGGTGGAGGAGTTGTCGATCAGCGCATATGGCGAGGCGGAAATTGCGTTGTCCGAGCGATTGCGCTCGACGATCGGCTTGCGCGCCGACTGGTACGACTGGACGGTCGACGCTTTCCAGCCGGTCAACAGCGGTACCGGGGACGATCAGCTGCTCAGCCCGAAACTAACCGCCGCCTACCGCTTCCGGGACAGCCTCGAGGGCTACCTCAACTGGGGACGCGGTTTCCATTCGAATGACGTTCGTGGCACGACCATCACGGTCGATCCCGTCTCGGGCGAACCGGCTGACCGCGTCCCGGCGCTGGTCCGCTCGGACGGTGCCGAAGTCGGGCTGCGCTTCGAATCGGGTCAGCGGTTCAATGCGACGATAGCCGCGTTCTGGCTGGAGCTTGAGTCCGAGTTGGTGTTCGTGGGCGATGCGGGGACGACCGAGGCGAATGACGCAACGGAGCGCACCGGGCTTGAGCTGGCGGCCTTTTGGCAAGCGAACGACTGGCTGGCGATCAATGCCGCATACACGGTTACCGATGCCAGGTTCCAGCAGGACCAGGGTGGCGGGCGGGAGATTCCCGGCGCGGTCGGTACGACGTTTTCCCTGGGGTTGACCGGTGCATGGAAAAACGGGCTTTATGCAAGCGCTCGCCTCCGCTATCTGGGCGATGCGCCGCTGATCGAGGACGGTTCCGTTGAGAGCAATGATTCCCTGCTCGTGAATGCCGGAGTCGGCTACCGCATGAGGAACCTCGAGTTCCGACTGGACGTATTCAACCTGCTGGATTCCGACGACGACGACATCGCCTACTATTATGAATCCCGGCTGCCGGGCGAGACGGCCGAGGGAGTTGCTGACGTGCATTTCCATCCGTTGGAGCCGCGCACCGTTCGGGCTTCGGTCACTGCATTGTGGGGCGATTGAACTACGTGGCGATCCCCGGCATCAGGGATTTACGAGCCAGGCTCGCCGGACGATAGTTGTTTCGTTGGCCTCCTGAAAGGCGCAACTGAGGGGTCGAACGTAAAGAAGCGATAGCTACCTCAAGGTCCAGCCGGTCACAAGCAGCCCCGTCGCGGCTATCCAGCTACCGGCCACGCGCACCGCGATACGTGTCCACGGCAATTGCATGACCAGGACCAAGGCCGCAACCAATGCGAAAACGACGAAAACCGCGCCAGTGATGCCAACCAGCCCGGCACTCGACTGGCCGGCGTTCGCGATCGCCGCGCCGTTGCGCCAACCATGCACCACGCCCAGTGTGATCGCGAGCAGCATTGCGGCGGCTAGCGAGATCTTCAGGTCGGCTGCCGTCAGGGTTCCGAGCACCAGTAACGACAGCCCGACAGGCACTAGCGCGAGCAAAGCGGCCGGCATGAACGCGCCTGCCACGCCGCCGGCCAGCCACGCCAGCGGCAGGGCAAACAGCACCCGGCGCCCGGCCACCGCCCCGTTCAGCCCAGCAAGAAGGCCGAGAGCAATCACCGGCAAGAGGTCCTCGAGCGACAAGAAAAGGTGCGAAATGCCGTCGTAGATCGGGCCGAGGCCTGTGTTCACCAGATGCGCTTGCGCTGCCACGGGCGCGAGCAGCAGACCGGTAATCGCAACACACATGACCGTACCCTGCTTCATGCAAGCGCTCGCCATACGAAGTAGATGCCTGCCGCTACCACTACAGTGCCCGCCACACGCAGCGCAATACGCCCGGAAGGCCAGCGGTTGATCAGGCCAATCACGATGCCGATTGCATGCAGACAGCCGGTGGCGACTACGAAGCCGAGGCTGTAGAGCAGCCCGTTCTCTCCCGGCGGCAACTCGGCGCCATGGGCGTGGCCATGGCACACCGCAAAGAACGCCACCAGCAATGCGGCGAACCACAGCGGTGGGCGAGCTTCCATGGCGACCATGGCGCCGAGCAAGACGGCCGAGGAGGCGATGCCCAACTCGACCCCGGGCAGCGGTAACCCGACCAGGCCAAGGAAGCCGCCGAGCGCCATAACAAGGGGAAAGGTCACCGGAAGCAACCAGATTGCAGGCGCACCAAGCTGCGCGCCCCACAGCCCGACGGCCACCATGGCCAGCACGTGGTCCAGACCGGACACCGGGTGCAACAGGCCGGCAGCCAGGCCCGCTACGTGGCCGTGCTGCGCATGCGCCCACGCGGGCAGCGCATACGAGACGGCCGCCAACAGGCAGGCGGTGCGTAGAAAGAACGTTTCAAGAAACACACGGTTCATCGAGTTACTCCAAACAATAGGACAACGCCTTGCATGGTCCAGAACGCGCCGAGCGAACCGACGGCATAACCGGGCAGCGCCTCGACCGGTCGCGGCCAGCGGACCTGCAGCGTGCGGAAGGCGCGCTCGAGCAGGACGACGAGCGCGATGAACGCGATCTGGCCGAGCTCAACGCCGAGGTTGAACAGTAGCAGCGCCAGTGGAATTTCCGAGCGCGGCAAACCCATCAACGTTAACCCGCTGGCAAAGCCGAACCCATGCAACAGGCCAAATGCAAAGGCCACCACCCAAGGGTGCCGTATCGTAAAGCTCGACTCGCCGCGCCAAACGCGCACGATCTCCGGTCCGAGAAACAGGATCGACATTGCGATCGCGGCATTCAGCGGCGCCGCTGGTGCACTCGCATAACCCAGGGTGGCGATTGCCAGCGTGATGCTGTGGGCGACGGTGAATGCCGTGATCGTTTTCACCAGCATCCAGCGCTGGCGCACGATCAGCAGCAAACCGAGCACGAACAACAAGTGGTCAACGCCAAGTAAGATGTGCTGGATACCGAGCTGCAAATAGGAGAGCGCCCGTTGCGAGCGGTTGGTTGCAGCGCCGAGTGTGTAGGCGGGGTTGACCGGGCGCACTAACTGGCTTTCGATGCGGCCGTCGGCATGCTCGACGCGCACCAGTACGTCAGTCACCGTCCTCTCCAGCCCGGCGATGCGAAACGTCTTGCCCGCGAGGCCACGGTCACAGTGCAGCATTCCATGCACAATCACCGCTTCGGGCGTCAGTTGCTGGCGATCGGGTGTTGTAAGTGTGCAGCCGTCTGGCACCACGGGCGCGATGCGTATCTCGACCTCGCCGCCGGTCGGGCGCTTCCACATCAGCGCATAATTGGACGGGTCACTCTCCCGAAGCTCGAGGTAGCCCGGGCGAACCTCATGCGCAAGCGCTGCACTCCCGGCAACAAGCACCAGTGTGGCCAGCACCGCCAAGCGCCAGAAGTGCCGGCACTGAAAGTTCACTTGCCATCTCCGGTTTCACCGGGGACGGCAGCCGGTTCCGTACGCGGCTCGATGATAACCGTGTATTTCGCCAGCAAGCGCTCGTAGATTGCATCGAGTTGCTGCTGACGCCGCTCGACCATCAACTCGCGTTCTACCAGTGGCCGAACCGCGTCGAGCTCCGGTAGCGAGCCTGCGACGCGCTCGCGCACCAGCACCAGGTGCAGGCCGTAGACCGATTTCACCGGGCCGGCCCAGACACCCGGCGGCAAGCTAGCGAGCTGTTCGGCGAAGCCCGGGCCGAACAACCGGTCGATATCAAGTGCCGTTGCACGCTCGATCTCCGGGGGCAGCATCGTGGCGTCGCCGGGTGCGTCGATTGTTGCGCGCGTGTCGGCCGCCGCGGTAGCCGCAGCATTGAGCCGCTCGAGCATCGCAATGGCATCGGCCTCCGCTGACGCGCCGCGCTGATCCAGGTTAAAAAAGATTTGCAGGAACGTGACTCGCGGCGCTGCCTGCATCAGCTCTGCATTGGCCGCGAGCCACGATTCGACTTCTTCGTCCGTCGGTGGCATTGCCTGCGCCAGGTCTTCAGCCAGGAACTCGAATTTCTGGCGCAAACGCCGCCGGACGATTGTGTCGCCCTGATCGAGTCCGGCCGCGACAGCCTCACGAACGGCGATCTCTTCTCGCACCCAGTCGTCGATCAGGCCCTTCACGTCGGCGGGGCTCGGCGGGCGCCGCCACGCGTTGGTGTAGCTCGCCGTCAGGTGGTCAATATGCCCCGCAGTGATCTCGATACGCGTCGCTCCGGGTCTGGCCCCGCTGCCTCCCCACTGATACCACAGAAACAGCACGGCCCCAATCGCAACAAAGTGCAGCAGCGGTTCCCGTAGAACCGACCTCAGGTTCAAAAGTGCTGTTCCTCAGCGGTCGGGCGTGTACCAGATCGGCGACGTGTAGGCGCGTTCCTGCAGCACCATCGTTGTGCCCGGCAGCGGTTCGACCCCAAAGCGCTTGGCATCGTAAGCGGTCCAGCGCGGCGTGGGGATCTCGATAACACGTGCGTAATAGAAGGCGCGCAGCTGCGGGTCGAAATCCGGATCCGTCCAGACACTGATCAACTCGGGAGCGCCGATGGTATTGGTCCAACTCGCATTCGCAATGTCTACCGTATTGCCGACCGGCGTCCTGGCACGGCCGTCGGCGTCAATCACGCGGCCACCGGAGACGGCGACGTCGTAGACGCGTTCCTGCGTCTTGCCGGCTTTGTCTGCCCAGCCCTTCACGATCTGGATGCGGTCGAGGTTGGCGCCGATCGGATCCTTAAGCGCTGCTACCAGGAAGGTCGGCGACTTGCCCGCCGGTGCGTGACTGAGGTCACCGCCCATCGGCACGCCCTTGGCGTAACCGATGGTCGCCGGCATGCGGTTGCTGGCGTCGGCCGTTGCAAAATCAAAGCCTCCGAAGAAACGCACCGCCATGCGCGTGCCCGTGGTCGCATAGGTCTCACGCCGCTTCATCGCGTCGTAAATCGCCTCGCGGGAGTTCTCGGTAGCCCACACGGCAGCGAAGCCAGAGGCGCCGACTTGCCAATCCATGATCTTGGCGCCAGTACTGGGATTATTGAGGAAGGTATTGGTCATGCGCTCCGGACTGGGTTCCTGCCCTGCGACCTTGCCGAAAAAGTTATCCTCCTCCACGGCAGCCAGGGCAGTATGTGCATCGGTGCTGCCGATCATGCCGAACTTGTAGGGGTTGGTGCCCAGTCGCGCTTCGAGCAGCAGGCCGCTCTTCAATGCCGCGCGGGCGTATTCAGTCACGAGCATTTCGCGGGTCTTGGCCACGCTGCCGTCCAGGTTGGCCTTGTCCCAGATCTCGAAGTCTGCGAATTCGTCGTCGGGCGATAGAAAGGGGTGTGTCTCCCCGGTGCCCTTGGTCTGGGTTACTTCGTACAGCGGCTCCCACCTGGCGCGAGACTGGACATAGTCCTTGTCGAGCTTCCTGCCGAAGGCCTCGACCACCGGGAACATGATGCCGTTGCTGAGATTGCCATTGTGGGCGATTGCCAGCATTTCGCTGCCGGTCGTCTCCTCGGCGGCTGCCATCCATTTCCACAGATCGACCGGGTTGTCGCTGCCAAGTGGCGCCAGCGTAGTAAAGGGCTCGACGCGGCTGGCCTGCGCCCCGTTGCCCCGGAAGATGACATTACGGTGCAGGTTGTTGCCATTGGAATTCGAGGTCCACTCGAAGCCGATGAACGCGGTAAAGCGTCCCGGCTCGTTGTAGTCCTCAGCGGCCTGTATCGTTTCATTCCAGGCATTTCGATAGGCCGTCGTGCCCGGGATCGGGAATCCCTTCGGCATCTGGTTCCGCCCGAAGCTGATTATGATGTCCATCGCTGCCTCGCCGCCTTTGCCGGACATGATCAGGTCATACCATTGGCGGCCTTTGGGTGTGGCCAGCAGTTCAGGGTCGCCACCCATCAGCTGTGGGAAAAAGCCCATGCCGTCGGAGTGATCGGCGACTACCAGGAAATCCAGCGGGCGCGACAGTTTCACCGGCTGCCCGGTGTTGGAGATCAGTTCTTCGCCGCGGGCGAAACGATAGGCGTCACGCGGCCCCAGCCGTGCGCCGAACGCGCCGGCGTCCATCGAGTACGACGTGTGCATGTGGGTTTCGCCGAACAATGGCACCACGGGGAAATGACGGCCGGCATAGGGCGAATAGATGGGGTTCGACGGGTGAACCGTGTCCAGCCGCGCCTGGTCCGCTGTGCCGGATATGCCGACACCGCTGCGCTCGTCTGCCAGTGTCACAGAAACGAGGCTGCTGATAGCGAGGGCCAACACGGTGTTTCGAAAGGTCGAGATCTTATGCATGCTGCTGATTCTCCACGCTGAGTCTTTTGCCAAGCTTACTGGCTTATGGTCATACCGGTCGCAAAGTCTGCACTCAAATGGTCAGCGCCGCTACAGTAAAAATAGCGGCAATCAAGAATGACGACGTTGCTGCGATACTCGTTCATGAC
>CAYZWN010000158.1:0-10831 GCA_964482185.1 uncultured Roseivirgaceae bacterium | reverse complement strand
GATATTTTTTTAATACCTGATTCCTCTCTAAAAACCAGGAATTTATCCGTCAGATATGCGGATGCTTCTTCAGATTTCGAGAGCGAAACCGGCAGGAGCGTCACGTGTGATTTTAAGTGTCTGACTCTTTCGGCAATATTGGGATCGTCCTGGTTGTAGATGAATACATCTTCTTTACGCATGTTGCGTATAATCCTGAACTTTGAATCGATGTACTTTGAGAAATCGTTCTCATAGCGATTCAGGTGGTCTGGAGTGATGTTGAGCAGAATGGCAATGTGCATTTTTGACTTGTACATGCCATCGAGCTGGAAGCTGCTCAGTTCTGTCACGAAAAATGGCTTATCATCCAGCGAAACCTGCCTGGCAAGGCTTGCGCCCACATTTCCGGCAAGTCCGGCTTCTAAACCGCTTGTTTCCAGCAAATGATGGGTGAGCAGTGTGGTGGTTGTTTTTCCATTGGTGCCGGTGATGCCTATGAATGTTGCCTTAGAAAATCGCAGGGAAAATTCGATCTCAGACACAACAGGGATGTTGTTTTCATGTAGTTGCAATACCAAAGGTGCATCGTCCGGAATTCCCGGGCTTTTCACGACCTCAGCGGCTTTCAGTACCTTTTCCGGTGAGTGCCCGCCTTCTTCAAATTCGATTTCGTATTGTGTTAGCGTCTGTTTTCTCTCCAGCGGAATCAGCCCATTATCAGACAAAAAGACTTCATAGCCTTTGGTTTTAGCCAATATGGCTGCGCCAACACCACTTTCTCCACCTCCCAATACGACTATTTTACCTTTCATCTTCTTTCGCCTCTTTTATCTTAGTTTTAATGTTGCCAATGTCATGATGGCCAGTAATATGCCCACGGTCCAGAAGCGCGTAACGATTTTGGCTTCGTGGAGATTTTTCTTTTGATAATGATGGTGCAAAGGCGACATCAGGAAAACCCTCCGGCCTTCGCCATATTTTTTTCTTGTGTACTTAAACCACGATACCTGAATGATCACTGAAAGATTTTCAATGAGGAATATGCCGCACAAAACCGGGATTAAAAGCTCCTTTCTGATAGTAAGTGCCAGTACGGCAATGACTGCACCGAGTGAAAGGCTTCCGGTATCGCCCATGAAAACCTGCGCCGGATACGTATTGTACCAGAGAAAACCAATGCATGCACCGACAAATGCGGAGCAAAAAATTACCAGTTCTCCAGCACCGGGTATGTACATGATGTTCAGGTAATTCGAGAATATCACGTTGCCGGAAACGTAGGCAAGTATGGCTAGTGTAAGGCCGATAATTGCGGATGTGCCGGCGGCAAGTCCGTCTATGCCATCTGTAATATTTGCCCCATTCGAGACAGCCATAACTATGAGAATGACAATACCCACATACATGGGCATTGTCAACCAGTCGCCAAGACCGAATGTGAAAATACTGTAGTCCAGTTCATTTTTTTTCATGAACGGGATGGTTGTTTTCGTGGATTTCACATCCTCATATTTCAATTCATTCATTTCAATGCCATTGCGGATTGCCTGGTTTTCGGCAAACTCTCTCACTACAACTTCCTGATGATAGTAAAGCGTAAGTCCGACAATTAAACCCAGGCCTACCTGGCCAATTATTTTGAAAATACCTCTGAGTCCCTGCTTATTTTTTTTAAATACCTTTATGTAATCATCTAAAAAGCCAATCGTACCCATCCAGATTGTTGTAGTGATCATGAGGGCTACATAAATATTACCGAGAACAGAGAAAAGGAGGGTAGGGATGATGATGGCCGCAATGATGATAATGCCTCCCATAGTGGGGGTGCCTTTTTTTTCCATCTGTCCTGTGAGTCCCAGATCACGGATGGATTCACCAACCTGATTCCTTTGTAGCAGCCGGATGAGTGATTTTCCTAAGGTGATGGTTATGATCAGCGATATGAGCGCAGCCATACCTGCACGGAACGAAATGTACTGGAATACACTTGCACCAATCAGGTCATACTCTTTTTGCAGGTATGAGAATAAGTAATAGAACATCTATTTCTTTTCGCTTTTATCGTTGAACATCATGGAGTCTAATTCCATCAGTATCTTTTTATCGCTGAATTCCTTTTTTACACCTTTAATTTCCTGGTAAGTTTCGTGCCCTTTGCCGGCTATCAGGATGATGTCATGGTCATTGGCCAGAGACAGGGCAGTTTTTATTGCTTCGCGGCGGTCAGTTACAGATAATGTTTTTTTAAAGTTTGATGGCGGCACACCCCTTCTCATCTCGGCGATAATCATTTCCGGATCCTCATCTCTGGGATTGTCAGATGTAAAAATGATGCGATCGCTTAGTTTGCTTGCAATTTCTGCCATAACCGGTCTTTTTTCCCTGTCGCGATTGCCTCCGCAACCGATGACAGTGATCACCTGTTCGTTTCTGCTCCTTGCATGATCGATGGTTTCGAGCACATTTCTCAATGCATCAGGGGTATGTGCATAATCCACGATAGCGGTAATATTCCTGTTTAAGTTTACCCGCTCAAATCTTCCCGGAACGGCGTGTATGGATGAAAGCGCAACGAGAATTTCTTCTGCATTTTCATCGAGCAGCAAGGCTGTACTGTACACCGCCAGAATGTTGTATGCATTGAAATCGCCGACAAGGCTGAACCAAATTTTATGATTGTCGATATCCAGCTCAAGTCCCTGCAGTGAATCGGACAGAATTTTGGCTTTGAAATCGCCCATTGACCTTACAGTGTAAGTGCGCTTGTGGGCCCTTGTGTTTTGTAACATGACCCGTCCGCGTTTGTCATCGATATTAACCAGTGCAAAGGCTTCGGCTGCCAGTTCGTCAAATAGCTTTTTCTTTGCCTTAATATATGCGTCAAACGTCTGGTGATAGTCGAGATGATCGTGGGTGATGTTGGTAAATACCGCCAAATCAAAAGCGAGGTTGGCGACCCTGTTTTGCTCAATGGCATGACTGCTTGCTTCCATAAAACAATGTGTGCAACCGGCATCCACCATTCTTCTCAATAGCATATTTACCTGCAGTGCATCGCCTGTAGTATGGGTGGCAGGAATGATTTCGTCGTTTATTTTATTTGTAATGGTTGACATCAGGCCAACATTGTAGCCGAGCTTCCTGAACAGATGATATAGTAGGGTAACAGTTGTTGTTTTGCCGTTTGTGCCTGTAACGCCGACGAGTTTGAGTTTTGATGATGGGTTGCCATAATAATTTGAGGCAATGATCGCGAGTGCGCGCGCGCTGTCATCGCACTGTATGATGCTTACGCCTTTGCGGGCATCCATTTCATCCTGACAAACAATAGCCATAGCGCCATTTTCAATGGCCTTATCAATAAATGCATGCCCATCGGTTTGCGTGCCTTTTATCGCGACGAATATATTTCCGGGCTTCACGAGCCTGGAATCAAACTGAACGCCTGACACGGGCATATCCATCTCGCCGGAAGTAGATTTCAGCGATACTCTGTACAATAGGTCTTTCAGGTGTGTCATCCGAGCCTGAGGGTTATGGTGCTGCCTTTGGTTATTTTCTTGCCTGGCGTAACGGATTGGCTTACTACCCTGCCATTGCCGTGATGTGAAACGGAAATGCCTTGATTTTCAAGAAGAAAAATAGCATCACGGAGAGTCATGCCTGATAAATCAGGTATGATCTCCGGAGCTATTTCATCGGTCGTCCATAACACAGCATTGTCTTTACGCGTGGCTTTTACCCATTCATAGTTGGTTTCTGATTGATTGGGTATGCCAAGCTCATCACATATTTTTTCGAGATCTTCGCGGTATCCGGCGCGGATTACCGGCAATATGCCATCATCTTCGTTCTTTTGTGCATAGAAGGGGTCGTGCAGGTCCAGATCAAGGGAGTAGATCTTATCGGCAATTTCTTTGAAAGCAGGGGCGGCCACGTTCGATCCGTATTGCTGGAAGCCTTTCGGCGAATCTACAATGATAATGCAACTGTAACGCGGCTTTTCGGCAGGAAAATACCCTACGAATGACGTGCTGTATTTTCTTGTATATCTGCCATTTACAATCTTTTGGGCTGTTCCTGTTTTTCCAGCTATTTTGTAATAGCTGTTTTTAATATTTTTGGCTGTACCGTTTTCTACGACACCTTCCAGCAGCATCCTCACTTCGCCGAGGGTTTTGGAGGAACATATTTTTCTTTTCAGTGTTTCTGCACGGATGTGCTGCACATTTTTCTCGGCCTGACTTATGGATTTTACAATAATCGGCCTGATGAGTTTGCCATCATTCGCCACGGCATTGTAAAAAGCCAGTATTTGAAGGGGGGTCAGTTCCACTTCATAACCGATCGACATCCATGGCAACGTGATGCCACTCCACGATTTGTCAGAGGGATTTTTAATTCTCGGTATGCCTTCGCCAAGCATCTGGAATCCCAACGGCTGCGAAAGACCAAAAGCGTTGATGTAGTCAATATATTTTTGAGGATTGCTGCCAAATTGGCTAACGATCAACTTTGAAATGGCAATATTTGATGAGATCTCAAACGCTTCCCTTACGGAAATCGTCCCGTAACCGCCGGGTTTGTGGTCACGCATTGTCTGATTGTAAAACTTATACGCACCATCACCTGTGTCCATGCTGTCGCTGAGTTTTAGCTTTGAATCCTCAAGTAAGGCCATGATGGAGGCGAGTTTGAAAGTTGAGCCCGGATCGGTCAGGCCCTGCACGGCATAGTTGAAAACTTCCCTGTAATCACCAAACTTCTCATTTTTTGTCAGATTGGAAATAGCTTTGATTTCACCGGTTCCGACCTCCATCACGATGGCGCAACCGTGGTCGGCATCATGGGATTTCAATGCATATAGCAGGGCAGATTCGGTCACATCCTGAATGTTGACATTAATAGTGGTATGGATATCATATCCCTCAACCGGCCTGGTGTCTGTAGCGGCATGAAGTGGCCTCCATGCCCCGCCGGCCATTTTTTGATAAAGCGCTCTGCCATCCTGACCTGCCAGGTATTTATTAAAGCTGTACTCAAGACCGGCCCCATCGTTATTATCATTGATGAAACCAACGGTGCGGTATCCGAGGTAGGAAAAAGGACGATACCTGCGGTCGATTTTTTCGAAGATGACTCCTCCATTGTTGCGGCCCTGCCGAAATATCGGCCACTTACTCATTTCTTTTTTGTCCTGGTATTTTACCAGCTTTCTGTTCAGCACTACATATTGTTTGCCTGAAAGCCGCGCATCGTTGATTTTTCTCTTGTAATACTGACGGCTTTGGTCATTGAAATGACGTGAGAGCAGATATGCGAGCGAATCTATGCCTTTTTTGTAAACATCATTGCTGGCGATGGTTGGGTCTATGGCGATTTTATAGGATGGAAGAGAGGTGGCAAGCAGGCTTCCGTTATCACTATAAATATTGCCTCTCGTGGCCTTCACGACCCTGTAGTCAAGATCTATTTCCTGCGCCATTTTGGCCCATTTACGGTCGTCTTCGGTTTGAATCGTAACAATCCTGACCAGCGCAGCAATTGCAAAAATGCCGATGATCAGAAATGCGACTCTGACGCGCAATATGATGGACTTCCTAATATTCACCTTTTTTGACGATAATTTTGTTTGGTGGTGTTGAACTTTCCTTTAATCCTGCATTTTTCACTTTTCTCGCAACTTCAGATTGCTTACTGGCAAACATATAGTCCGATTTAAGCGATGTATAATCAGCCCTCAGCTCTTCTACCTCCGCCTGTATTTTATTTATTTTCCTAATGGTTTTTTCCGCCCAGTGATTGCTGCCGATATAGATGATCGCGAGAAACATCAGAAATAATGTGTGCGGAACAAATTTCACAGGTAAGCCGCCATCAAAGAGTGTATCCATTTTCAGATGACTTTGCAGCATTGAAAACAGGCTTTTTGTACTCTTATTTCTCTTATTTACTTTGTAGTTGTTCGATGCCATATCACAATTTTTCTGCTACCCTCATTTTTGCACTGCGCGCCCGGTTGTTTTCAACCATTTCCAATGCATCTGGCACCACCGGTCTTCTTGTTACAGATTGCAATGGCTTTATTTCATTTCCATAAAGGTCTTTTTCTACTTCACCGTAAAATTTGCCTTTGTTGAAGAAGTTTTTTACGAGCCGGTCTTCCAGCGAGTGATAGGATATTACCACGAGCCGTCCTCCCGGTTTGAGCATTTTCACACTTTTTTCCAGCATTTCTTTCAGCGCAGTTAGTTCATCATTCACCTCAATGCGGATTGCCTGAAAGACCTGGGCGTAATACTTGAATTCCCTGTTTCTGGGGGCAAGCGTTGTTAGAATGGATTTCAGTTCTTCATTGGTTTTAATGGGCTTTTCAGAACGCGACCTGAGAATTGCTGCCGCCAGTGTTTTTGCGTTTTTGATTTCGCCGTACATGCCGAAAATCTTATGAAGACCCTCCTCGCTGTATTTATTGATGACCTGCCTGGCGCTCTTACCGGAACTTTTATCCATGCGCATGTCCAGATCGCCATCGTATCTCGTGGAAAAACCCCGCTCAGGTGTATCGATCTGATGGGACGAAACTCCGAGGTCGGCGAGGATGCCATCAACCTGGTTTGCGCCATGCAGCCTGAGAAATTTATCGACAAATCTGAAATTACTCTTGATAAAGGTGAATGACTTACTGTTGATGCGCAGTGCATTTTCTTCCGCATCCGCGTCCTGATCGAAGGCGTAGAGCTTGCCTTCCTTAATGTTTTCAAGAATTGCCATTGAATGACCGCCACCTCCAAATGTTAAATCAACATAAGCGCCATCGTGCCTGATCTGAAGAGCCTCGATGCTTTCATTGAGAAGTACGGGTCTGTGGTAGGTCATCGTGTGCGACATCATTCAGTTAAATGTTTTTGTGCAAGCTTAGAAAACTCCTGGTTGTCGTTGATGATGAATTCTTCATACATCCCGGCATTCCACAATTCAATTCTGTTGCCCATGCCCACCAGCATGAGTTCCTTTTCGAGCCTGGCGTATTTAGCCATGGTTTTAGGTATCAGCAATCTGCCGGCTCCATCCAGCTCTACTTCAGCTATGCGCCGGAAAAAGTTGCGCTGCAGAATTCTGAATTCTTCATTAAATTCATTCATCGCAGCTATTCTTGAATAAATTTTGCGGTATTCCACCATCGGGTACAACACCAGGCATGGCTCCAGCCCAAGGCTCAGTATGAGCTGATTGCCAGACACTTCAGGAAGTTTGGACTTCACCTTTGCAGGCAAAGTGAGCCTTCCTTTATCGTCAAGCTTACATTCATATTCACCGGTAAACAAAGACATACCTTTGGGAAATTTTAATCTATTTGAACAAAGATATTAATTAAAGGTACAATTTCAACCACTTTCTCCCACTTTGCAACACTTTTTATAAAAAAATAATCCGGAACCCAAACTTTTACCCCTATTAAATGGATTATATGTCCTTTTACTGTGGTTTAAAAGCGTTTATGGTGTAAATAGTATGGTGGGGGGATGTGGGGATAAAATTTATTTTTCAGCCAGAGTATGCCGGGCCGACCATGTTAAATATCTTTTTAACTTTGCAAAAAAAGATCCTTCAGGCTATGAGACAGCTTCTTTTATTCATTTCAGTTTTGGTTTTTTGTACATGTGGAACCAAAGAAACGCGGAATAAGGGAGAAGTGTCGATACGAAGCGGAATCTGGCAGGGGGTGCTAAAATCAGATGAGGTTGACTTTCCTTTTTTGTTTGAGGTGGAGCAAAGTGGGGAACTCGTAGAATTTGTGTTGATTAACGCCGATGAACGAATTGTCATTGATGATGCAGTGATTCGTGGCGATTCTCTGTATGTGCCGATGTTTATTTTTGACGCATCCATCCACGCCAAAATCGAAAATGACAGGATGCGCGGTGTGTACAGCAAAGATTATCTTGATGATTATGAAATGCCTTTTGAGGCTATTTATAATGTAACGAAGAGATTTCCTTCAGGCAGCCCCTCTGCGAGGGATCAATTTGCTGGCAAGTGGGAAGTGGACTTCCTTACGGATGATGCCACCACCAAAGCCATTGGCGTTTTTGACACTTTTGGGGCGGAGATGCAAGGCACGTTTATGACCTCAACCGGAGATTACCGATTTCTTGAGGGCGTCGTCGATGAAAACACCATGATGTTGAGTTGCTTCGATGGCACGCATATCTACCTCTTCAGGGCGGTGATGCAGGATGATGGAACCCTGGAAGGAGATTTCTGGTCGGGCAAATCCTGGCATCAGAAGTGGACAGCCGTGCGCAATGATCAATATGAACTGCCGGATCCTTATGCGCTCACATTCATCAATGAGGGGTATGATCAATTTGAGTTTAAATTTCCAAATGCCTCCGGTGATTTGGTGGAGTTGTCTGATGACAGGTATAGGGATAAAGTTGTCGTTTTACAAATTCTTGGAACATGGTGTCCCAATTGTATGGATGAAACAAAGTTTTATGTTGAATGGCTTGGTAAAAATCAGGATAAAAATGTGGAATTTATCGGACTGGCATTCGAGCGAAAAGCGGATGCGGATTATGCGTTTGAGAGAATCAACAGGATGAAAGAAAAATTGGGCGTGCCTTATGAGGTATTGCTGGCAGGAACCACCGGTCAGGAATCCAGGAAAGAGGCACTGCCAATGTTAAACAAAATTATGTCGTTTCCGACCACCATTTTTTTGGATAAGCAACACAGAGTCAGAAAAATTCACACCGGATTTTCAGGGCCCGGAACCGGCGTTTATTACGAACGATTCATAGAAGAATTCAATCTGACCATTGATAAGCTTGCTACTGAATAAAGGGCACCTCTAAATAAAAAAAGCCTGAAAGGATAGTTACCTCTCAGGCTTCCGGATATTTCCTCTTCAAAGAATTATTCCTTTGTTCCTTTTAATTCAACAGTACCTTCTGAATAGCTTGCGGTACCAGTGAATGCCTTCTTGTCGACCTTTAATTTGATGGAGATGTATTCCCCTTCCATATAAGTGCCGAATTCCAGGTTATTACCCTCGAGTTTCACATTGCGCATTGGCATTTCATAGTTTCCGATTTTGATTTTCCCATCCAGTTTGCTGTCAACTTCGGTAAAGATCAGTTGGCCTTTTGAGTATTCATAAGGCGCTGATGGCGCTTCATAATTCCATGTGCCTACTACTTCTTTTGAATTTGTACCTGCAATCGCGTTTCCAGCCAGCATAACTACCAACATGCCCAGCACAATACCAAGATTTCTCATTTTTTTGTTCATGACTTTAATACAATTAGTTTAATAAGTGATTAATTTTTTGATGGCAATTATCGCAATTTATATTTTTATACAATACAATCGGCAACATAATAGGGGTAAAAAATGCCTATTCGGGATAAATGATTATGATGAAAAGTCATTTTTTTTCATCAGCAGGCGATTGAAGGTAACCTTATAATTTTTTGAAACAGGGATACTTTCGTCGCAATCCCTCAGTGTAAGGCTGTAGCCCTGCGGGCTTTTTTGCAACAAGATGATTTTACTGATATTAACCATATACGATCGGTGACAACGTCTGATGGGGAAATTCCGCAATTCAGTATCCAGTTTTTTCATCGTGGTTCTTACCAGTTCCTTTCTGATTTTATTTTCCTTGAGATAGTGCACGGCCACGTAATTGTCTGCCGACCGCAAAAACAATATCTGCTCCAGGTCAATGGCAATTTGAGGCTCATCATTTTCATCCGCAAAGTTTACCATCGTTGTTCCGGCGGTGACCGTTGGTACCGGTATGGGTTTTTGAGTGGCATAGATATAAAGCAGCACGCCTGAATAGGGAATTATCAGGATCAATGCGGTATATCTGAATGTAAGCACGATTTCACTGAATCTTTCGCCCCCTTCTAGTGATTTGTCACCGTAGATTAAGTACATCGTTAATGTCAGCAACAACAACTCAACTATAAACCACAGAATCACGCCATATAATTTGAGCGATCTGATTTTCAGGATCTCCCGGATGAAAAGCTGGCTGATGCCCAATACCAGCATGCCGATAAAACCAAAACTGGAAAGAATGATAAACAAGGGTATGTTCGCGTTTTCGTACCACCGGCTAACATTGAATGGCAGGTAAAGATTCATGAATAAAATCACAAATATCCCGGTAGAAATGATTAACAACCATCTGTTACTTTTTTGATCAAGGAGGTGAAACGGACGATTTATTAAATGAGGCGCCAAAGTGATTTTATCAATTATGTGTTCTATTGTTGATTCAAGTTACAAAAACAGGATGATTTGATATTTCAATCCGCAAATAAACCCAATACAGATCAAATGGAATCAAAAATATCAAAAAACAAAAATATTCAGGGACGTATTCAGAATAATTAAATCCCATAGGTGTTACATTTCAAAGCAAATCTAAAAAACAACCAGGCTTTGAATGAGCTAAATCATGACAGGCGGTCAAATGGAACAGATCATCTCACTGATAAAGCATTGTTTGAGGATCAAAGCGATCAGTATCCGAATAATCAGGAACCGTATGCTGGTGATTATATCAAACTCAGTGACGAGCTTATTCAGAAGGTAAAGTCATTACGCGACCAGATTCCTAAATAATTACTCATCAGCCAGGATACCATTATCGTGCCGCAGATGAAGGAGGTGTTTACTTTTCAATCAGTAGTGATGAAGAGACCAGATTTTGGCTGATCGATCAGGTCGAAGCAAATTTGCCGGAATACCTGATTCCCTTTAAAAGAAATATAAGTGATACTGTCGGGCTGATAAATGAATAAATTCTATACCGTGATTTTTCCGGTGA
>CAYZWN010000157.1:0-10850 GCA_964482185.1 uncultured Roseivirgaceae bacterium | reverse complement strand
GGTAGTTTATTGATCAAATCCCACAACACAATGCCTATCGATACAGCTACATTCAGCGAATGCTTGCTGCCGAATTGGGGGATTTCAATTACATAATCAGAAATGCGTACGATTTCTTCATCGACCCCTTTAATTTCATTGCCAAACACCAAAGCGATTTTTTGTGATTCAGGAACGATGAAATCTTTCAGTGATATGCTCTTATCTGCCTGCTCAATGCTGATGATTTTATAATTCTGACCCTTCAGTTTTTCAACCGCCGCAATGGCGGATTCAAAGTACTTCCATGTTACTGTTTCGGTGGCGCCCAGTGCAGTTTTGTGAATTTCCCGATGTGGCGGCTGCGCAGTGATGCCACAGAGAATTATTTTTTCGCAAAGAAATGCATCCGCCGTCCTGAATGCGGAACCGACATTGTGCATACTTCTCAGATTATCCAAAACAATTACGATTGGATTTTTGGTTATACCTCGCATTTCATCGACTGAGAGCCTGTCGAGTTCTTCATTGCGCAGTTTCCTCATCGCTCATGAAAAATTTTAGTGATCTTAAATTTTCAGGGCAAAATTAGAATAAATATCTTCGCACTTGTCAAAATGTTGATTTGCAAGTTTACCTGCATTTTCAATGTACATCCATCAGTACTAAAAAGGATTTCTCGCATGCCGGCACAACCGGCGATTACAGCAAAAGGAAAGTATGTCCAAAACGGAGTCGGCGCCCAAAGAAACCCCATTGATGAAGCAATACAATGCGATCAAGGCCAAACACCCGGGCGCATTGCTGCTCTTTCGTGTTGGAGATTTTTATGAAACTTTTGGGGAAGATGCCATCCGGGCCAGCAAAGTGCTGGATATTGTGCTGACAAAAAGGGCAAACGGGGCAGCATCGCATATCGAACTGGCGGGCTTTCCGCACCATGCACTCGACAATTACCTCCCGAAACTGGTTCGTGCCGGCCATCGGGTAGCTATTTGCGATCAGCTCGAAGACCCGAAAATGGTGAAGGGCATCGTAAAACGCGGGGTCACCGAGCTGGTTACGCCGGGACTCTCGTTCAACGACAACGTACTTGAAAAAAAGGCAAATAATTACCTGGCTTCCGTTCATATCAATGGAGATGATTCCGGGGTGGCCTTTCTGGATGTTTCGACCGGTGAGTTTTATACTTCTGCCGGTACCATTGATTACATCGATAACCTGTTGCAGAATTTTAATCCCTCTGAAGTCATTTATTCAAAGTCAAAACGCAAAGATTTTGAAGCGCTTTTTAAAGACAAGTATAACACCTTCACGCCGGATGAATGGGTTTATGCCTACGATTACGCTTACGAAAAACTAACAGGTCATTTTAAGACTACGACCCTCAAAGGTTTTGGCATTGAAAATCTGACCTCCGGTATTATATCGGCTGGAGCAATCCTGCATTATCTCGAAGAAACCGAGCATAAGGAGACCGATCATATTTCTTCCATTGCCAGAATCGAGGAAGAGCAGTATGTCTGGCTCGATAAATTTACGATCCGGAACCTGGAATTGCTTTTTCCCCAGCAGGAGGGTGGCGTCGCGCTGATTGATATCCTTGACAATACGGTTACGGCAATGGGTGGTCGGCTTATGAAAAAATGGCTGATCATGCCATTGAAAGATAAAAATCCCATCAGCGACCGGCACGAGATGGTTGATGCGCTGTTCTGCAATGAACTGCTAAGAGAAAAACTCGGGGAGTTGCTCAGGCACGTCGCCGATCTGGAGCGATTGATCAGCAAAGTGGCGGTCAGAAGAATTAATCCGCGGGAAATGATGTTGCTTAAAAGATCCATTCAGCAGCTGTTGCCAATCAGGGAATTACTGATTTCCAGCGAACTTCCGCAATTCCAAAAACTTGCAGACCAGATCAATCCATGTGATTTTCTGCTGAAAAAAATTGAACAGGAGCTCAAAGATGATTTGCCCATCGTATCGAATCTGGGCAATCTGATCAGGGAAGGCGTGGATGAAGAACTCGATGAACTCAGGAAAATTGCCTTTTCGGGCAAAGATTACCTGGTGCAGGTGCAGCAACGGGAAATCAGCAACACTGGCATTTCATCGCTTAAAATTGCCTACAACAAGGTGTTTGGTTACTATCTTGAAGTCACAAACAGTCATAAGGATAAAGTGCCGGAAACCTGGATCAGGAAGCAGACACTGGTAAATGCAGAGCGTTACATCACCGAAGAGTTGAAACACTATGAGGAAAAAATACTTGGCGCTGAAGATAAGATCCATGCAATTGAACAAAGAATCTTTAACAGCCTTGTTGAGAGTGCGGCAGATTTTGTTGGAGTCATCCAGCAAAATGCCAGGGCAGTCGGGGCAGTAGATTGTTTGTTGTCCTTTGCCAATCTGGCTTACCGGCAAAACTATGTCAGGCCGAAAATTTCGGATGAAAAAATACTTGACATCAAATCCGGCCGGCACCCTGTAATAGAACTTCAGTTGGGGCCCGGCGAAGAATATGTGCCCAATGATGTGTATCTCGACAATGAAACCCAGCAGATCATGATCATTACAGGTCCCAACATGGCAGGTAAGTCTGCACTATTGCGCCAAACTGCCTTGATCGCACTCATGGGTCAGATCGGATCGTTTGTGCCCGCATCACTGGCGCACATCGGCATCATTGATAAAGTTTTTACGCGCGTTGGCGCCTCCGACAATATCGCCCGCGGCGAGTCAACATTCATGGTCGAAATGACTGAGACTGCCAGCATCCTCAATAACCTCAGCGACCGGAGCCTGGTGTTGATGGATGAAATTGGCCGTGGC
The DNA here is from genome assembly GCA_964482185.1 of uncultured Roseivirgaceae bacterium. GTDB lineage: Bacteria > Bacteroidota > Bacteroidia > Cytophagales > Cyclobacteriaceae > JAAUQL01. The sequence goes on along the minus strand of CAYZWN010000157.1, from coordinate 8,039 downwards.
ACCAGCACCTATGACGGCATATCGATAGCCTGGTCGATTGTGGAATTTTTACACAACAATAAAAAGTGCCGGGCTAAAACGCTCTTTGCAACACATTACCACGAACTCAACCAACTGGCGAATGATTTCCCGAGGATCAGAAATTTCAATGTCTCTGTTAAGGAGGCCGGGGATAAAATTATTTTTCTGCGAAAACTCAAGGAAGGTGGCAGTGAGCACAGCTTTGGTATCCACGTGGCACAAATGGCCGGTATGCCCAACCCGATTGTGATCCGCGCCAATGAGATCATGCATCATCTCGAAAAAGAAAAGATCAGTAAGAAGCAGGACAAGACAATCCGTGATATTCCAAAGGGCAATTATCAGCTAAGCATGTTTGATGCGGATCCGAAAATGGAACAGGTGAGAGCGATGCTTTCAAAAATTGATGTGAATTCCATTTCTCCCATCGAGGCGCTCCTTAAAATCAACGAAATGAAAAGTATTCTGAAAGGTAGCCGGTAGGCTTTTATGTTGACAGATCGGCTCAATTGTTTATTTTTATACTGATCAAAATCCAAAGCTTGTAAATCTTGATGTCGTATCTAAAGTTTATGACACTTTGATAATTTCTAAGACATCCATCATTTGGATGTATGAGCTATTTTTAGAATATTAATGAATCGATTTACAGCGCCTTGTTTTACGAGAGTCCTTTACTATATAATAAAATAAGTCGTCAGGTCAGGATTTCTGAAATTGATGTTGGGTGTCCGATCGCATTCAAAAGTCATCATTCTTTCCGTTACTTCCTGAAAAAGATCATTTCGAAGTTTCTTTTACATTTTAGGCATTTTAACCTAACTTTGCCGGAATTTTAAGCAAGCGTTCTTTTTAAAATAACCTAAGTTTATCACTATGCCCCGAGATCACAGCATCAAATCAGTTTTGATAATAGGTAGTGGCCCGATCATCATCGGACAAGCATGTGAATTTGATTATTCAGGTTCGCAGGCTTCAAGATCTTTGCGAGAGGAAGGGATTGAAGTAACCCTGATCAATTCGAATCCGGCGACTATCATGACTGACACTGTTACGGCGGATAATATTTACCTCAAACCACTAACAAAAAAATCGATCGTTGAAATATTAAAGAAGCATAAGATTGATGCAGTTTTGCCAACAATGGGTGGTCAAACCGCATTGAATCTTGCTATTGATTGTGAAAATGCCGGCATCTGGAAAAAATTTGGGGTCAGAATGATTGGAGTGGATATCGGGGCCATCGAAACCACCGAAGATCGCGAAAAATTCAGGTTGAAAATGCAGGAGATTGGCGTTGGTGTCTGTAAAGGAAGAACGGCGACTTCATTCCTTCAAGGAAAGGAGATCGCACAGGAAATCGGGTTTCCTCTTGTTATCAGACCGTCATTTACCCTCGGTGGAGCCGGCGGCGGTTTTGTTGATCATCCAAATGAATTTGAAAAAGCGCTCGACCAGGGACTTCATACCTCTCCTATCCACGAAGTGCTCATCGAGCAAAGTATATTAGGCTGGAAAGAATATGAACTTGAGCTGCTAAGAGATAATAATGGCAATATAATCATCATTTGTTCCATCGAAAATTTTGATCCGATGGGTGTACACACAGGCGATTCAATTACGGTAGCGCCTGCCATGACACTTGCTGATACCACATATCAGGAAATGCGCAATCTCGCAATCAGGATGATGAACAGCATCGGAGCTTTTGCCGGTGGATGCAATGTTCAGTTCGCCGTAAACCCTGAAGATGAATCCATCATTGGAATTGAAATAAATCCAAGGGTTTCAAGATCATCTGCATTGGCCTCCAAGGCCACCGGATATCCAATTGCTAAAATTGCGGCAAAGCTGGCCATCGGATATAATTTAGATGAGCTAAAAAACCAGATCACTCAAACAACTCCGGCCTATTTTGAGCCGGCTCTCGATTATGTGATCGTTAAAATTCCCCGTTGGAATTTTGATAAATTTAAAGGATCAGACAGACGCCTTGGACTTTCGATGAAATCAGTTGGAGAGGCTATGGGGATAGGCAGAAATTTCCAGGAAGCCTTGCAGAAAGCCTGCCAGTCGCTGGAAATTAGACGCAATGGACTCGGAGCAGATGCAAAAGAGCTGCGAGATCGGGATCAGATCCTGCAAAGTCTTCAAAACCCAAGCTGGAACAGACTCTTTCACATATATGATGCTTTTAAGCTTGGCATACCATTTAAAACGATTCAACAGTCAACTAAAATAGATAAATGGTTTCTCGCTCAGATTGAAGAGCTTATCGGGCTCGAAAGAGAAATTGAAAAATATACACTTGACACGATCCCGCCTGAATTGATGAGGGAAGCCAAGGAGAAAGGTTATGCCGACCGCCAGATTGCCCACCTTATCAAATGCCTTGAAAGCCAGGTGCATAAAAAGAGACTTGAAATGGGTGTTAAGCGGGTTTACAAACTTGTAGATACCTGTGCGGCCGAATTTGAAGCACAAACACCCTACTACTATTCAACCTTTGCCGAGGAAAACGAATCAATACCTTCTGATAAGAAAAAGGTAGTAATATTGGGTAGTGGACCAAACCGGATAGGTCAGGGAATCGAATTTGATTACTGCTGTGTGCATGGCGTACTGGCGGCAAGAGAATGCGGCTACGAGACCATTATGATTAACTGCAATCCCGAAACTGTATCAACCGATCCTGACGTATCAGACAAACTCTATTTTGAACCGGTGTTCTGGGAACATATTTACGACATCATATTGCATGAAAAACCAATAGGAGTCATTGTGCAGCTCGGTGGGCAAACAGCACTTAAACTGGCTGAAAAGCTTGAGCGATATGGCATCAAAATCATTGGCACAGATTTCAAATCGCTGGACCTTGCAGAAGACCGCGGCCATTTCAGTCAACTGCTCAAGGACAACAATATCCCCTATCCGGAATTCGGGACAATCGAAGACGCAACGCACGCGCTGGAAATATCAAAAAAGATTGGATTTCCTTTGCTTGTCAGGCCTTCTTATGTGCTTGGCGGCCAGAGCATGAAAATTGTTATCAATGAAGAAGAACTGGAATCACATGTCGTGAAATTGCTCAAGGACATTCCCGGCAACCTGGTTCTTCTTGACCATTTTCTGGAAGGTGCGATTGAAGCCGAGGCAGATGCAATTTGCGACGGAAAGGACATTTATATCATCGGAATCATGCAGCATATCGAGCCTGCCGGTATCCACTCCGGTGATTCTTATGCCGTACTCCCACCATATAATTTGGGTGATTTTGTTATACAGCAAATGGAGGCCTACACAAAGAAAATTGCTCTTGCGCTCAATACTGTTGGCCTCATCAATATTCAGTTTGCCATTAAGGACGATAAGGTTTACATTATCGAGGCCAATCCGAGAGCCTCAAGGACTGTCCCGTTTATATGCAAGGCCTATAATGAACCTTATGTAAATTATGCGACCAAAGTTATGTTGGGTGAAAATAAAGTTAAGGACTTTGATTTTAAGCCAACCAAAAAGGGATATGCCATTAAAGAACCCGTCTTTTCTTTTAATAAATTCCCCAATGTGAATAAGGAGCTTGGTCCGGAAATGAAGTCAACCGGAGAATCCATCTATTTTATTGATGACCTGCTGGATGACTATTTCCTCAACATTTATTCTGAACGAAATTTGTATCTGAGTCGTTAGTCAAGTATGGGATTTTTATTAAAAATAGTACTATTTGGTCTTGTCTTTTATTATCTTATAAAAACTGTCGGCACTTTTGTGTACAAATTGTTTGGCGGACAGACAGTTTCGGGTCACCGGCAGCATGCGCAACCAAAACGCAGGGAGGGAGAAATCAATATTGACTCTAATCCGGCCAGCATGCGCAACCGCAATGCACAGGAATCAAGCGAAGGAGACTATATCGATTACGAAGAGGTAAAGTAATGTAATGGGTCAATCACAATTGTGCAAAACCCAAATCTGACCAACCTCTATTGAATCAATCTCTCATGCCTCTAAGTTTTCGAATACCTTGAGATTTTGAGGTAGTATCAAAAATATAATATATTTGTTGTCACAGATCAAACTGCTCCTACATGGCCTGGTTTCAAAGAAAAGATAAGGGAATTCAAACTCCGACAAAAGACAAAAAAGATGTTCCGGACGGTCTCTGGTACAAAACTCCAAAAGGCAAAATCATACACATTCGCGAACTTAAAAATAACGCGTACGTTTGCCCGGATGATGACTTCCACGTCAGGATTGGCTCCAAAGAATATTTTGAAATCTTATTCGATAAAAACAAATTTACCGAACTGGATACAGACATAGATTCTGCTGATCCATTGCATTTTGTTGATACAAAAGCTTATCCGGAAAGAGTAAAAGCTTCTCAGGAAAAAACCGGATTGAAGGATGCTGTAAGAACCGCATATGGCAAAATGGATGAACTTGATGTGACGATAGGGTGTATGGATTTCAGCTTTATCGGGGGCTCCATGGGGTCGGTGGTGGGTGAAAAAATTTCCAGAGCCATTCATCACAGCCTCAAAACCCACACACCATTTATCATGATCTCCAAATCAGGCGGAGCGCGCATGATGGAAGCGGGTTATTCACTGATGCAGATGGCCAAAACATCGGCCATGCTCGCGCTCCTGGAAAAGGAGGCAATTCCGTTTATATCTGTTATGACTGATCCGACCACCGGTGGTGTTACCGCATCTTATGCTATGCTTGGAGATTTTAATCTCGCTGAGCCTGGCGCCCTGATTGGTTTTGCCGGTCCGCGTGTAATCCGTGAAACCATTGGCAAGGACCTTCCAAAAGGATTTCAAAGTTCAGAGTTTTTGCTTGAGCACGGTTTTATCGATTTCATAGTTGACCGACGGCAGCTTAAAACTAAACTCTCCACACTTATCAGGATGCTCAAATAGTCTTTTCTTTTAACAAAATCATGAATCAATCCGTTTGGTATTCACAAGCTAATTTTTGTGGTCAGGCATTCAGTAAAACTGTTAATTAATAATATATTTGCACTTTATTTTGAAGAGAAATAACCAAAAACATAGATGGGTCCAGTAATTATAAGTTCAGTAGTTGCATTCACAATCGTAATTTTATTATTGGTGTTACTGCTTCTTTACGCGCAATCAAAGCTTGTACAGTCAGGAGATGTAAAAATTATCATGAACGGCGATGAAGCCAATCCTTTGATCACTTCTGCCGGAACCTCTCTTTTATCGACATTATCAAACCAGAAAATATTTTTGCCTTCTGCGTGTGGCGGCGGAGGAACCTGCGCCATGTGTAAATGTGTGATTGATGAGGGTGGCGGAGATGTTTTACCCACAGAAATAGGGCATCTTAGCAGAACGGAGCAGAAAGAAAATGTTCGCCTTGCCTGCCAGGTTAAAGTAAAAAATGATATGAAAATTCATATTCCGGAAGAAATTTTCGGAATAAAAAAATGGGAATGCGAGGTGGTTTCCAATTACAACGTATCGACATTTATCAAAGAATTTGTGGTAAAACTTCCTGAAGGCGAAACGCTTGATTTTCATTCGGGTGGTTACATACAAATAGATGTGCCTGAATGTGTGGTTGACTTTCAAACCATGGATATTACACCACATCCGGAACTCGGACACGCCGAAAATATATATCGTCCGGATTGGGATAAATTCAATCTTTGGGATCTGAAAATGAAAAATGATGAGCCAATTTTCAGAGCCTACTCCATGGCAAATCACCCTGCTGAAGGAAACATCATCATGCTTAATATCAGGATTGCCACGCCCCCATGGGACAGGGCCGCCGGAAAATGGATGGACGTTAACCCGGGAATTTGCAGTTCCTACGTGTTCAGCAGGAAGCCGGGTGACAAAGTAACAATTTCAGGACCATACGGTGAGTTTTTTATCAACCCCACACAACGGGAAATGATATACATTGGAGGTGGCGCAGGAATGGCACCACTCCGCTCGCACATATTCCATCTTTTCCATACTGAAAAAACCAACAGAAAAGTTTCTTACTGGTATGGAGGCCGTTCAAAAAGAGAGCTTTTCTATCTTGATCACTTCAGAAAAATTGAGAAAGATTTTCCCAATTTCAATTTCGAAATCGGTTTGTCAGAGCCGATGGAAGAAGACAACTGGAAAGTCAAAAAGTCTCTTGATGATAAAGGTGGAGATGGCTACGTTGGTTTCATCCACCAGGTGCTGTATGACAATTATCTTGGAAAACATCCAGAGCCCGAAGAGATCGAATATTATCTGTGCGGACCTCCTATGATGAACGCCGCTGTCACCAAGATGCTTGATGATCTGGGCGTACCTCCCGAAAACATTAGATTCGACGATTTTGGCGGTTAATGCCTTTAAATATGGAAGGGAGAATTGATTTTCTCCCTTTTTTTATCCATACTTGGCAACAAAGCGTAGCATATGGATCTGAAGATATTTTTCTCTCCCATTGATGAGGCCGTATTCGAAGGCATCGATGATCAAAACTCCTTTTATAAAAATATTCAGGTTTTCAGCGAAAAGCAGCCTCCCTACAAGGGGGCTAATGTGGCTATTATCGGGATTGGGAAACAGGATAACTCAGGTGAAAATGAACTGATAACCATTGCCGCCGACGAGATTCGAAAAAAGCTTTACCGATTAAAAAAAGGTTTTGGGCAATATAGAATCATTGACCTCGGCAATCTGCGGTGCGGTATCGATCAGATGGAGTCGCAATTAAGGCTAAAAGAAGTTTGCGCAACACTGATAGAGCAGGATGTATTGCCTGTTATCATTGGAGCCTCGCACGATTTTACCTATGGCCAGTATCTCGCTTATGAAAATATGGATAAGCTCGTATCATTGCTCAATGTGGATGCGTTTCTGGATATTGAAGACGATGGCAAAACCGTGAATAACACCAATCATCTACACAAAATCCTCCTGCACGAGCCCAATTATCTCTTTTCACTTTACCAATTGGCGTATCAATCTTACCTGATCGATACGCAAACGCTTGCAGTGCTCGACAAACTATACTTCGATGCCTACAGGCTTGGGCATCTCAGGCAATATCTCACCGAGATGGAACCAGTTATTCGCGATGCCGACCTGATGAGTTTTGATATCACCGCAATCAAATCGTCAGATGCTCCGGGGAGTAGCAAAGCCCAGCCATTCGGACTTACCGGAGAAGAGGCTTGCCAGATCTGCTGGTATGCCGGACTGAATGAAAAATTAAGTTCCGTGGGTTTTTATGAATATGATCCGGAGTCAGATGACAAGCATATGAAAACCGCCTCCGTGACGGCAACCATGATATGGTATTTTATTGAGGGTTATTATCACAGGAAGGAAGAACATAATTTCAAGGGCAATGATTATCTGCGATATGTAGTTTCGATGCCGGCAGAGCCCGAAACGCTGGTTTTTTATAAAAGTAAACTCAGCGAAAAATGGTGGCTTGAGGTACCCTACCCCCACGATAAGTTTTTGTATGAACGCAACCTGATCGTTCCATGCAGCTATTCGGACTATGAGCTTGCGACCAAAGGCGAGGTGCCGGAACGCTGGATTTCCACGCAGGCCAGATTGATTTAACCATGCAAAGGATTCAAAACACAATTATTTTGTCATTGTTGGCATTGGGATTTTTTTCGGTTCTAAACCCGGTCCGCGCACAATCTGCCCTCGGTTACTATCTGCCTGAAAACGTACGCTACATTCCTGGATTTCCAAAACCCGAAGAGATCATTGGCCATGAAATAGGACAATGGCACATCACGCATGACAAGCTGGTGTATTTTTTTTATGAACTTGCCGGAAAATCTTCAAGGGTAAAAGTAGAAAAAATCGGCCAGACCTATGAGCACAGGCCATTGATCAACGCCATTATTACAAGTCCGGAAAATCATGCAAGGATCGGGGAAATCAGGGAGAAACATGCACAGCTATCCGACCCCAACGTTTCAAAATCACTTAATATTGATGACATGCCGGTTGTGGTCAGGCTGGGAT
>CAYZWN010000156.1:0-10940 GCA_964482185.1 uncultured Roseivirgaceae bacterium | reverse complement strand
GCACCCCATTCCGTGATGATATAGGGCCCATCCCACCCCGTTTCTACGATATACCTCGGAAGGTTTATAATATCAGCATACATCTGAATGCTCAAGAGATCGAGGTCGGCGGACCTTGTCTTAATATCATCAATGAGATCTTTGCTGATCCCCGCCAGGGTAGTCGTTGTCAGATGAAAAGGATCTATCTCGTGAATCATCTTCGAGATTTCGTTTACAGCATCCCATACCTTCGGGTTGGTAGCTCTTAAATTCAATTCGTTGCCAATTGCCCAGATGATGAGTGCCGGATGATCCTTCAAAGCCATAACTTCGCCTCTGAGTCTTTCCTTTTGCGCCCGAACTGCCTCTTCGTCATTATAATCAAAACCGTGGCGCTCCCTGCCTACATCGAGGCCCATGGTTACATACAATCCATGTTTCCAGGCTTCGTCGAGACGCTCCTTTCCGGTTTGTTGTCCGTTGTCAGTGCTCCAGGTTCTGAAAGAGTTGCCTCCATGGGCTGCCAGCTTTGAAACATCACCAAATTCCAGTCCTGCACCTTTGATATAAAACGGTTCATCATTTACATAAAGCCGGTATTTACCATCTTCCTTTTTTATTACCACAGTGCCGGGTGGTTCTTCCATTATATGATCCTTCTCAACCTTGGGCTTGCAGGCAAAAATGCCCGGAATCATCAATAGACATATAATCCTGATATGCAATGTCTTCATTTTATCAAGCTCTTTTATCCTTTTATCAGCTCCTTCTCTAATTGTTCGAGCGTCTTGTTTTTTGTCTCCGGGACTACTTTCAGTATAAAAATCAATCCGATGGCGGCAAACACGCCATAAATCAAAAAAGTATTTGAACTGCCGATATTCTCCAGTTCCCATGGAAACACAAGCTGTACCGTAAAGCTTACCGCAGAATTGATCAGACCGACAAACGATATGGCAATTCCGCGAATGCGGTTTGGAAACAATTCAGAAAACAACACCCACATCACCGGACCAAGGGAGATTGCAAATGAGGCAACAAAGCCAATAATTGCCACTAAAATTAGTGTAGGGTTCATATTGATGGCTGCGGTGATCAATGAGGACTCATACTCTTTCGCCCTGATATCACCGAGCGCTTCCTTCAACGCCATTTTATATTTGACGTCATTATCAAATTCTACATTTACTAATTTACCAAGATCACCGCGATCAATTTCGGCAGGCAAGGCAATCACTGATTCATTAGTCAGCTTGTAGCTGGCGCTATTAAACCCATAAGCAAGCAAAAACATGCACAAGGCAATACCTGCCACACCAAAAATGAGTAAGGGCTTGCGTCCGAGTTTATCGATGAATAAGATGGCAATTACAGTGAAAACAAGATTGGTAAGCCCCACCAAAATCGCCTGGACAAACGATGCATCTGTACCGATACCTGATTGCTCAAAAATCATCGGCGCGTAAAAGAATACTGAGTTGATGCCGGTGATTTGTTGTAAAACGGCTATGACTATTCCGATGGTCAGCACGAGGGTAAGTGCCGGTTTAAATAATTCCTTTATGCTTGCTTTTTCCTTATGCTCATCAGCCTTGATACTTTCTTCTATGGCGGCAACATCAAATGCTACCTGTTCCCTGGAGTTGAATCTTTCGAGTATAGCAATGGCTTCATCGCGTCGGTTTTTCATCAAAAGCCAGCGCGGACTTCTGGGAACCAGGTATAACCCGAAAAAATAAAGTACCGCGGGGAGTGTTTCAAGCCCTAACATCCAGCGCCAGTTATATTCGCCGAATTTGAGTGCCACAGCCAGCGCGGCATCAGACTTACCCCACTGAAGGATGAGATAATTGGTAAAGAAAGCAAGCGAAATACCAATGACGATATTCAACTGATTGAAAGACACCATACGTCCGCGCATTTTTGCAGGAGAAATCTCCGCAATGTACATCGGAGCGATGATCAGCGAAGCACCAACTCCCAGACCGCCAACCATTCGCGCAATAACAAGTGTAATAAAATCCGGAGCCATGGCAGAGCCCACGGCCGATACGGCGTACAGAACCGCCGCATAAGTCAAAACTTTTCGCCGGCCAATGCGATCACTTAGTGGTCCTGCGAGCAACATGGCAAGGGTTGCAGTCAGCGTCAGCGAACTTACGGCCCAGCCAAGTTCAATTTTTGAGAGTTGAAATTCCGGCTCTATAAATCCTACAACACCGGAAATCACGGAGGCATCGAAGCCCATCAAAAGCCCACCAAGCGCGACAATCAGGGCGATGCCGACAACACTACTTTTTTTGTCTTTCATAATTTTTTCACTTTACAGAAATGGGTATTTAGTATTATTAATAAGTATTCTGAACTTTGTGTATAACATTCACAAGCGGCTCCTAAAAGGTAATTCCGTTGCTTTTTGCTGAAACATAACCATGAAATTCATGGGAAAAAGATAAATATTCGCCGGAACAGAAACAACGGTATTCAAACCTGGTGTTCAGATATAATCTTTTTCAGATTCAAAATAGTCATTGCTTCTGAAATACCCGAATATAATCCACAGCCATTCTTTGCGGGAAAACAGTGGTGCCATCAGGACTTCCCGGCCAGTTGCCCCCAACTGCCACATTAAAAATAAAGAAAAACTCTTCGCGGAATTCGCTTAGCCCGGAGGGTGTGATGTCAATGACATTGTATTGAATATCATCAATAAACCATGTGATGGTGTTTTCATTCCAGATAATAGTGTATACATGCCATTCGTCAGCCAGGATGCCTGAGGGCAGCGTATAACTTTGGCCATACTCTGCATGGCTGCCATTGTTGTCCCAATGCACGGTTCCATGAACGGTATTGTCCTTACCGGTACCGCCAATCATCTCCATAATGTCGATTTCGCCACATTTAGGCCAACCAACTGTGCTGAAATTAGCCCCAAGCATCCACAAGGCAGGCCAGATACCCTGTCCTTTTGGCATGGCAGCCCGAATATCCACACGGCCGTACTTAAATTCTTTTTTGCCCTCAGTTTTGATCCTCGATGAAGTGTAGTTCCTCCCGCCAAAATTTTCCTTCTTTGCCTCAATTACCAGAAAGCCCTCTTCAACTGTTGTGTTTTGCGCCCGGTAGTATTGCAGTTCGTTGTTTCCCCAGCCGCTACTGCCCGTGCCGGTCTCGTGCGTCCAAAAATCTAAATTTAAGGCATCTCCGTCAAATTCATCGCGCCATACGAGGTTGTATCCGTCATAAGATTCAGGTGTGGTATAGCCCGTTGCAGGGAACTTAGGCGGATCATAGACCACCGAAATTTGTTCAGATGTTTGAATGTAAACTTTTTCCGTAGCGTGTGCCCTGATCAATACGGTGTAGGTCCCTGAAGCAAGGTATATATAGCTCGCGCTTCCATCCGGACTATTGTATGGTGGTGCGATTGAACTTACGCCAAACTCATACTCGTAATAATTGGCATTTTCTGCCTGGGCAGTGAATGTGACCAGGCCTGAACCATCATCACTAATGTCGATGGCTACAGTCAGATTTAAAGGTGGAAGGGCGTCATCTGAATCTTTATTTCCACAAGCCAACAGGGAAAATATTAAAACAATTGTTGATAATTTCAAGTGCATAATACTGAGGATTAAATATGCTGTAAAAAACGCAACAGAATTGCAAATTAACAAAGTATCGAATGCTACAAATATACATCAACCATATTTCCTATATACTTCAAAAATACATCATCAAAATAAATTAAGCTTTCAAATAAGAAAATGAAGCCTTTATATAAATACTACGTTTAAAAACTCATTCACATATACAACACGGTTTAACATTCATTTCATTATATCGCAGCATATAATATCTTCAAGACGATGATTGGCAGCATTTCGAAATTCACTTCGATCGTGTTCACGGAGATTTTTCAAAGCTCATAAAAGATCAATTTCCTAATTTAAGCCCACAGGACAGAAGGTTATTCTGTGCCTACCTGCGTATGAATATGACAACCAAAGAAATCGCTAATCTACTTAATATCACAATACGCGGCACCGAAATAAGCCGATATAGACTTCGAAAAAAACCCGGCCTCTCACGCGAGACAAATCTTGCTGAATATATTTTGAATTTTTAGTCTGAGAACGGTTGCTCAATAAATCTTCAATTCCCCAACAATATATTGCTGCATCCCACAGTGCCCCCGGCTATAAATTGATGCAATATTTTAAAAACTGTCGTTAAAGCGCCTTGCGATAGTTTATCCCCCTATAAATGATAATTCGTCCTCCATGTATTTGGGCAAATTGGCAGAAATTGCCATGAAATTTAATGTGAATTGATTAGTCAGTCAGTTAACTAAGTTTAATTCTAAACGCATAATATTATGAAAAACGATCTACTGAAAAGGTTTTTGAGATATGCCAAAACCTTTTTAATGGGTTATGCCCTCCTCACGCTGGTGGTTGGCATGGCCTTCGCAAAAGTAAATCAGGGAGTCAGCGTAACGGGTAAGGTCACTTCAGGTGATGACGGCGAATCGCTCCCCGGTGTTAACATCATCGAAAAAGGCACAACCAATGGGGTTGTCACAGATTTAGATGGTTCCTATAATATCAATCTGAGCCCGGGCGCTACATTATTATTTAGTTCTGTCGGTTACATAAGTGAAGAGATTGTAGTTGGCAATCAAACGGTCATTAACATAACCCTGGCTCCTGACATCACCCAGTTAGAAGAATTGGTCGTCATAGGGTATGGCACAGCCAGGCGATCAGATCTGACCGGATCTGTCGTTTCCGTAACTGGCGATGATTTGAGACAGGTACCGGTCGCTACGGTAAATGAAACCTTAACTGGAAGATTGGCCGGTGTTCAGGTAACTACCACTGAAGGTTCGCCCGATGCGGAAGTGAGAATCAGGGTCAGAGGAGGTGGGTCACTTACACAAGATGCCTCGCCATTATACATCGTTGATGGATTCCCGGTATCGAGCATCTCTGATATTTCGCCTTCAGATATTAAGTCGATAGACGTGCTCAAGGATGCATCTTCAACTGCCATTTATGGTTCACGCGGTGCCAATGGCGTTATTATTATCACCACTCAGGGAGGCAAAAGTGATAAACTCACCGTGAGTTTGAATTCATTTTTCGGTGCCAAGAGAATTGCTAAGACACTTGATGTGCTTGGCGCTGAAGATTATGTTGACTGGCAATATGAATATGCAACACTTCGCAACAGAGTAGAAACCTACGAACAATATTTCGGTTCCTGGCAAGATCAGGATTTGTTTGATAACCAGCCGACGAATAACTGGCAGGAGCAGGTGTACGGCCAAACCGGCCAGGTATTCAGCAATGACCTGAGCGTGCGGGGCGGCACAAGTAAAATGAATTACTCCTTCAACTATGCCCGTTTCGATGACAAGGCCATTATGATCGGTTCGGATTATAACAGGAATAATGTAACCTTAAAATTGAATAACAAACCGAATGATAAAATTGACATCGGTTTCACCATCAGATATTCAGCAACTAAAATAAACGGTGGTGGAACCAATGAGCAAAATATGGCTTCTTCGGCTGACCCAAGGCTCAAACACAGTGTAACATATGCCCCGATTCCAATCGATGGTGTAACGACAGATGATACAAATGAAGACATTGCCAGTTATTTCATCAATCCTATCACTGCTACATACGACAATGACAGGGAACAAATCAGAAAAAACCTGAATATGGTCGGCGGTTTCTCTTGGAACATCCTCGATGATCTTCAATACAGATTAGAAATAGGATTAGATAATTTTAACAACTGGGACAACCGTTTCTACGGGCTCAGCACTTATTATGTATCAAACACACCTGCAGCTGAAAACCAGGATCAGCCTGCTGTGATCATGCGCAATAGAAACCAGGCAAGATTTCGAACGGCCAATACTTTGAATTACGATTTTAAAAAACTGGTTGGCAAAGATCATAATTTGAGGCTGCTGGTTGGACAAGAGTTGATTGATTTCAGAAGTCAGGAACTCACTTCTGTTGTGCATGGACTTCCAAAAGGATTTAACGCTGAGGAGGCGTTTAAGCTGACATCACAGGGAACACCACAATCAACAGATAATTTTTACAGCCCGGATGATAAACTACTATCCTTCTTTGGCCGGCTCAACTATGATTATAAAAACCGATACCTTATTTCCGCTACTTACAGAGCGGACGGATCCAGCAAATTCAGCGATAGTAATAAATGGGGATATTTCCCTTCCATTGCAGGAGCATGGAAAATATCCGAAGAGAATTTCATGAGTGGGTCGTCTGGCTGGCTCAATGACTTAAAGTTTAGAGCAAGTTATGGACAGGCAGGCAATGAAAATATCCCTGTTGGCCAAACGGTACAAAACTTCGAATCAAGTATTACTTCATGGATGAATGGTTTTGAAAGCTTTTGGGCTCCTTCCAAAACCATGGCCAACCCAAACCTGAAGTGGGAAACAACTACCACGCGCAACTTAGGTTTGGATTTCGGATTATTCAAAGGTCGGTTGAGCGGTACGGTTGAAGCATATCTGAACACAACCAGCGATTTGCTCATACGATTCCCGGTTCCGGGCACAGGATATGACACCCAATTCAGAAACATGGGAGAAACTGAAAATAAGGGCATTGAAACTACCCTGAACTACGTTGCCATAGACAAAGCCAAATACGGCTTAAACTTCTCTTTCAACATCAGTTTCAACAGGAATAACATCAATTCACTTGGTGACATGGACGATTTTGGCATAAACACAGGTTGGGCATCTACCGAAATTGGAGTTGATTATCTCGTGCAGGTTGGCAGCCCGGTGGGCATCATGTACGGTTACAGGAACGATGGACGATACGAAGTCAGCGATTTTGAAGGATTTGACGGCACAAACTGGATTCTTAAAGAAGGTGTTGCAAACAGTGCACAAGTCGTTGGAGCATTGAGACCCGGTATGATGAAACTCAAAGACCTCACTGACGACGGAATCGTGAATCTCGATGACCAGACTATCATTGGAGACGCCACTCCTAAAAACAATGGTGGTTTTATCATCAACGGTTATGCCGGCAACTTTGACTTCACGGCAGTACTAAACTGGAGCTATGGCAATGACATTTACAACGCCGATAAAATTGAATACACCACCGCTTCACCACGACATCAATACAGGAATCTGACTTCCATGATGGCAGGAGGAACAAGATGGAATAACATCGATTCCGGAACAGGTGAACTTGTAAATGATCCAAATACCCTGGCAGGTATGAATTCAAATACTACAATGTGGTCTCCTTATATGACCAGATTTGTTTTCAGTGACTGGGCCGTTGAAAAAGGTTCATTCCTGAGATTAAATACCGTATCGCTTGGATATACATTGCCGAAGGATATACTCTCAAAATTGAATATCCAAAACCTGAGGTTTTATGCTACCGGATACAATCTGTTTATCTGGACCAACTATACCGGATTTGACCCTGAAGTTTCGACAAGGAGGCAAACACCGCTTACTCCCGGCGTTGATTACTCAGCATATCCAAGAAGCAGGCAACTTGTATTTGGCTTAAATTTTAGTTTCTAAAACCAGAAGATTACGAAAATGAAAAAGATAATATTTTTAATTGGAATACTGATCGCAGGTGTTTTTTCATCATGCGAGGACTATCTGGATGCTCCGGCTAAATCTACCCTGGATGAGTCTATTATTTTCTCCCAGCCGGATTTAGCCCAAGGCGCCGTTGATGGCATCAAAGTGCCATTCGGTGAGACCAATTCTTACAGGGGACGCTTTATACCCTGGTATGGAATGAATACAGATGTAGAGTGGTATAACTCCTCTCAAAATGCAGGTGATAATGCTGATTTGGCAGTTTATAATGTTAAACCAAATAATGCCAATATGAATACCACCAACAATGCCTGGGCAAAAATGTACGAAGGCATTGAACGTGCAAATATTTGTATTCGGGGCTTGAGGCTTTATGGCAATCCTGAACCAGGCACCGAACTGGGATACCTGCTGGGCGAAGCGCTTACACTCAGGGCAGTTTATTACGCAGACCTCCTGAAAACATGGGGCGACGTTGTTGCGCGCTTTGAACCAATATCAACAGAAACAATTTATTTGCCCAAAACCAGTCGTGAAGAAATCTACAAACAGCTCATTGCTGATCTCGAAGAAGCCTCCGGACTGGTGCCCTGGCCAAATGCAACCAGTGCAACAACGACCGTAGAACGCGTGAATAAAGCCTTTGTAAAGGGTTTAAGGGCAAGACTAGCCCTCGCCGCAAGCGGGTTCCAGCAATACCCTGACGGCGTGCGTCGCAGCAACGATCCTGATCTTTCTGTAGAAAAAATGTATCAGTTGGCCTACCAGGAGTGCATGGACGTGATAAATAGTGGTTCCGCCAAACTCGATCCTTCGTTTGAAGATCTTTGGAGAAAATACAATGAAGATTATATCAGCGCGGGCAATGAATCCCTCTGGGAAATCCCATTCTCTGCCGGCCGCGGAAGGGTTGCTTTTACCTTCGCAGTACGACATCGCAGCGTGGACCAACATACTGCACAGGCCCGCGGTGGTCAGGCAGGGCCACTTCCTTATGTATTTTATGACTATGATCTGAAAGACACAAGACGCGATGTAACTTGTGTACCCTACGAATATGGAACTGCTGTTAATGGATTTGCTCAACAGCAACTTACCAGATTGGACTTATGGGCTTTTGGCAAATACAGGTATGAATGGATGGCCAGAAGGGTTACTTCAACCAACGATGACGGTCTGAACAAACTTTATATGCGCTATGCAGAAGTTGTGCTGATGGCAGCTGAAACCGCAAATGAGTTGCAGGGAGCGTCTGCTGCTGCGCCATTCCTGAAAATGATCAGAAGACGTGCGTTCAACAATGCGGATTGGCCGGAAAAGGTGGATGCCTACGTCGATGCGCTGACATCAAAAGAAGCCATGTTCAACGCCATTGTCGATGAGCATAAATATGAGTTTACAGGAGAATTTGAAAGAAAGCAGGCATTGATCAGATGGAATCTGTTGAAAGTAAAACTCGATGAATCAAAACAAAAATTGTATGACCTCCGGAGTCAGAGTGGTGAATATGCTGATGTACCGGCAACCTTGTATTACAGATACGCCGGCGATGGTGAATCCCTGGAAATTTATGGCCTGAACCGCGGAGAAACAGATGATGTGTCAAGCGAATATGCATTCAATACCTTATACATCGCGCCGGAAAACCTGGTTGATACAAAAATCGAAACGATTTATGCTCAGGATCCGGATACAAGGCAATTCTGGCCAATCTGGCAGGTTTTCCTCGATGGAAGCAACGGGCAATTGAAAAACGATTACGGTTATTAAAATAAAGATCAATGAAAACTAAAAATATATTTATTGGCATACTGGTTTTATTATTATCAGTTGCCTTTTCTGCCTGTGAGGATCAGATTGATCCTTTGATTGAGGAACTCGACTTTAACAGAGTTTTTGCGCCAACAAACCTCACCGCGAGAGTCAGAAATCAGACTACCATCGAGTTGACATGGAATATCAAAGATGATGCAGATGAATACGTAGTGGAATTCAGTGAAGATAGTCTGCAATTCAATACAATCATCAGGACAGTAACAATTTCTCCAATTGATCTGCCGGTGCAGGAAACTTTTGAGGGAGAAACAAGGTACTCGGCCCGTGTGAAAGGCGTGAGCAATGGCAGCATCGGAGACTCCAAATGGACAGAAATCACCATCATGACTGATCTGGAAAATATCTACCTTCCTATCCAGGACGGCGATATCGACGCTACGGAAGCAACCTTGAGATGGGAAGCGGGAAGCGAAGTAACCCATTTTGTTATCAATCCGGGAGATGTTCAACGACCCATCACTGCGGATGAAAAGGCAGCCGGGGTTGCAACCATTACCGACCTCACGGGCAGCACGGAATACACAGTGGTTTTGAGGAATAATGCAAAGCAGCGTGGTACAGTGACGTTCACAACGCTCATCGATGTGGGCGGCGCAACAAGGGTATTCCCTGAAGATGATTTGAGCATTGTTATTGCTGATGCCGCACCGGGTGATGTATTGGTTCTGTATCCTGGTGACTATACAGTATATAAAGGCTCAATTGATATCGATAAATCTTTGACAATCCGGGGTCTTTATCCGTACGATAAGCCGCTGGTTTATTTGCAATTCAGCATCCTGGATGCAGCAGCAGAGGTGGAATTGATTGACCTCGATCTGAATGGCGAAGGAACAATGAATGATGTGGTGAGATATAACACCGCAGATGTGGCCTACGGAACACTGCTAATAAGCGGATGCACGATTCACGACTACTCCCGCTCGCTTGTTGCCGGAAATGTGGCTTCGACCATCCAGTCGGTGGATATTGATAATTGCATAGTTACGGATGTGATTACCGATGGCGGGGATTTCCTGGACTTCAGGAATACACACCTCGCCAATCTGAATGTGACCAACAGCACCTTTAATAACTGCGCTCCCGGTCGTGACTTCGTCAGGATGGATGCCGCTGGCGCTTTTAGCGGAACAGGCCTTGAGAGCAAAGTACTTATTGACCATTGCACACTCTATGGTGTTTCAAACAGTGCAAGCAGAAGAATATTGTATGTGCGCTTCCTCGACAATTCCTCAATTGTGCGCAATACTTTGATTGCTGAGACGCTGGGTTACTATACAAACCAGAATAATACCACCCAGCCGGAATGCTCAAATAATAATTATTTTAATGCACCTGATTTTTATGACTCGGAAAGATCGAATGCCAAAGTAGATGTTTCAGGCAATTACACGACGCTGGATCCTGGGTTTACAGATGCGTTAAACGGAGATTTCACCATAACGAACCAGACGCTACTTGATAACGAGGTTGGTGATCCTCGCTG
>CAYZWN010000155.1:0-11054 GCA_964482185.1 uncultured Roseivirgaceae bacterium | reverse complement strand
AGGCAGCAGCAGCATACTATGGATTAAAAAATGTGAAATCCTATTCGGGCGGCACACTAAAAACAGCCTTTAATCCAAACGCTGTTGCCGCGCTAAAAAGCTCCGGTTTTAAGATTAAAAAGCTGGAAGAAAGCGGCAATCCAAAGTACAGGGTAAAATTCTCAAAAACAGAAAAGCCACTCATTTGCTGGTCAAAAAAATTCAGCCATAAAAAAAATCCACAAACCGAATTCGTGGCAATTATGACCTGCTCTGATGCGGATGAATCATGCCCGGTAATCGTTGGCGCTGAATACCGCACCACCATCAAATATGATGATCCGAAAGCATCTGACAATACAGCGAAAGCCGCTGAGGTGTACCTCGAAAGAAGTCTTCAGATCGGTACGGAAATGCTTTATGTGTTTGGTGTGGTGGCGACGCTGATGGATAGAAAGCCTGTTGATTAGCATTATTCCAGACTCTGGAAAATTATCAACTCCACATTCCTTCTGCCGTCTTTTGTGCTATGGATTCGTGTTTTTGAATCTGGCCAGCTCGTCCTCACAGGCCTTCATTTTTGTGATGTCTCTGGTAATGGCGATGGTGCCGAGTACCTTACCATTGGTATTTGCAAAAGGCACCCTCGATGTCAGCCCCCAAATTGTCTGATCATCAGATATTTTTATTTTTTCCTCCACATCCAGCACCGGTTTACCGGACTTCATCAAATCCTTTTCCAGGGCAAAACTTTTTTCAAAATGCTCAGGGCCGAATATATCCTTATCAGACTTACCGATCAAATTTTTATATCCCTGTTCCCTGAGTGTTTTGTATTTTGCCTCGCTGATTTGCAGGTACCGGCCTTTATCGTCTTTGATGGTGATGCGTTCCGGTAGCAATTGCATCAATGTCGATAGTACCGACCTTTCTGTTTCCAATTCTGATTTTTCCTCAAGCATCAACTGATTTTGTCGTTTCACTTCTTCTTCTCTTTCAGATGCCTGCCGCAGAAGATTTCCAATCTCATCATTTTTGCGCTCCATTTGTTCCTGGGTGGCCTGAAGTTCTTCCATATTCTGTCGCATTTCTTCTTCCTGGGCGCGCATCTCTTCTGACTGCTGCTGTGACTGCTCAAGCAATATGCGTGTATTTTCGGCCGATTTGACCGTTGTGATGGCTGATGCGAGCGACTCGCCTAATTTTTCTATAAAATCAATTTCATGGCTCGCGAATGGTTGCAATGAAGCCAGCTCAATGACGCCTTCGATGCGGTCGTTGAGCTTGAGCGGCACGATGAGTACGCATTCCGGCCGGGCATCGCCCAATCCTGAAGTGATGTTTACATAATCCTGCGGCACATTGGTCATGTAGATGGTTTCGCCTTCGAGGAAGCACTGACCAACCAGGCCTGTGCCCGGCTCAATGTGTTTTTCAACGGTTTTGATTCGCTCATAGGCGAAGCAACCCTTAAGCTCAAGAAATATATGGTCGCGATCATCATCATTCAGAATGAACAAACCACCCATCTGGGCATCCAGGTATTTAACAATATTTCTGACCAGTTCTTCAGAAAGGGATTTGAAGTCATGCTGGTTTTTACGAATTATTGCCGCGAAATCAGACAACCCCTGGGAGGTCCAGATGCGCCTTTCATCTTCCGCTTTTACAAGTTTCATCTGGTCGCGCATAGCGGTGAGCTTGCCGGCGATATTATCAGTATTTAATTGCGCATTGTCTGTATTCAGCCCTTTCCAAGAAATGTCATATTCACCACTTGTGATTCTGGAGATAAAATCAGCGGCCAGCTTGAGATTGGAAACCAGCATATCAATGATTCCCGCTTCGTCTTTTGCTGCATCAGCAACTTTCTCACCTGAATTGAATATGTATTGATTATTGTTTGAAATTATTTTTTCAAATAAATTTTTCCTGAATTTTTTTCCTTTTCTGAATGAGGAAAGCGTGAGCAGCAGAATCGGTACGGTGAGGATCATAAAAACCACCTGCACGATAACCAGCCTGATGGTGGCTGCGGTGTAGTTGGCATTGGTTTGTTCTGAAACCATATTGATAAATTGCCTGGCGTCATTGTCAAAAATGCCGTAAACAGCCCAGGCATCGTAGCCCGGATCTCTGCGCAGTATATCAACGGCACTTTCTACATCTCCCCGTCGGCACATGGCTGCCATATCCTTTACGAGGTTCATATAACTCCGGATTGTTCTTTCCGCATCATCCATTTTAGAAATGTCATACCCCAATTCGGCCAATACTGATTTGAGGCTGTCAAGATTCTCCTGATAACCTGCAACTGCATTAACCATCGGGTTTAAAAGGCCGTCATCCTGAATGATCATATATCCTCTAAGGCCCATGTCGGCAAGGTTTACATTGGAGTTCATGTTTTGAATTCCCTGATTGACTGCAATCACCTGTTCTTTGATTCGAATATTCTCAACAATCCTGTTCCTGAATATGACGGCAAAAATCGAATTGCCAACAATCATTATAAGAATAATGTAAATGGCGGCAGCAAGTCCGTGCTGTTCCAGGAAATTTCGAATAAACCTTTTAATCATCTCTGTCTAGTTTTTAGGTTGTTTTCACTGCATATAAAAAACGTAAACAGGAAATCAAACAGCAAATTTTGTATGGAAATAAACCGGTTTTAATGTGGTCAATACACGCATCCTCCATTATTTTTAAGAATCTTTGACCTTTTTCTCAAGCTCCTTTATCTCGGTAATATCCCGCTGTATTCCCAACAGGCCCTGCTGATTGAGCGGCTGGATAAAAAACGCTTTTTTGTATGATTCCAACACCCTGGGCTTTCCGCCTATACTATCTTCAAATACATACTTATCTTCCCCCTTTTTCATTATCTCCAGTTCCTGCTGTCTCCATTGATCAGCAGTTTCTTTATCTACAAAGTCGTAATCACTCTTGCCAATCAGTTCGGAGAGCGGCAGACCGTGTACATCGGCAACCTTCTGGTTGGCAATGAATATTTTGCCCTCAGCATCTTTCAGGAATACCTTTTCGGGCACCTCGTTCAGGATGTCCATGAGCATACTTTTAAAGCCCTCGGCCTCCTTTTTCATTTTTTCGGCGAGCTTTGTAGATTTATTTTCCAGTGCTTCAAGCGCTTGCATTTGCAGCTTCATGTTCTCTTCATTTTCAGAAGCCTGCTTGAGCAGCGTTTCGACTTCCTCATTCTTGCGGTGTATTTGCTCCTGAGTAGCCTGTAGTTCTTCCATGTTTTGTCTCATCTCTTCCTCCTGAGCGCGCATTTCTTCAGCCTGCTGCTGCGATTGCTCAAGCAGCACTTTGGTCTTCACATTTGTTTTGACTGAAGAGATGGCCGATGCAATGGATTCGGCCAGCCTTTCAACAAAGTCGATCTGGTACTGCTCCATGGGTTTGAGGCCGGCTACTTCGATGACCCCCAGTACTTGTTTGTTGATGCGCAGTGGAACAACCAGCAACACCTTTGGATTTGCCTGTCCCAATCCGGAGGTAATGTTTACGTAGTCTTCGGGCAAATTGGTGAGATAGGTTGTTTCTCCTTCCAAAAAGCACTGGCCAACCATGCCCTGGCCAGGCTCGATGCGCTTCTCAAGAAATTTTTTTCGCTGGTAGGCATAACAGCCCACGAGTTCGAGATACTTATGTTGGGGATCGTCGTCGTTGAAGAAAAAGATGCCGCCTTGCTGGGCCTTCAGATAATTGACAATATTGGAAATGAGCTCATCGGAAAGCGAAGCAATGTTGTTTTGATGCTTTCTGATCAAATCACCAAATTTTGAAAGGCCCTCGTTTGTCCAGATACGGATGTCATCTTCCTGTTTGGCTTTTTTCATCTGATCGCGCATCATGACAAGCTCTCCTGCAATATTATCTTTGTTAAAATCAAGGACTTTGCCTTCCATGCCTTCCCAGGAAACACTGTAGTTTCCATTTGTGATATTCTTAATAAATGAGGATGCTTTTTTAAGGTTTCCGATCAGTTTTTGCGTAATAGCATCTTCATTCAGGCTCGATTCAGAAGTATCATCATTAAATAAATAGTTTCTGTTACTGTTATCAATCAGCTCAAATATTGAGCTTCTGAAAGCATCGCTATTTACAATTTTTCGAAAGGCAATTATTAAGGCAGGAACAGTAATGATTATTAGAAAAACTTGTATGATGAGTATTTGATTGAGGGCATTGTTGTATTGTCTTTGGCTTTTATTACTTAATTGAGTGATGTATTCATCTGCGCTGTCAAAAAATGGAACCATCCTTTCCCATGTGATAATTCCTCTGTCTTCCGCAAAAAGATCTGTGGCCTCCTCTATTTTCCCCTGATCACACAAATCGATTATCGTACTCAAGGTTTGCATGTATGCTCTGTTTGCTGATAGAGCAGGTATCATTATGTCAACATCAAACCCAATCTTTTCCAGATCAGCCCTAAGACTGTCGAAGTTTCGCTCGTAATTATTCAGGGCATTGTTGATCGGGTAAAGTATTCTTTGGTCTTGCTTTAAAATGTACCCCCTTGCGCCAATATCTCCCTGCCTGATATAATTATCCACCATGTTGATACCGGATTTCACATTTTCTATCTGCTTCTGAATCATGAAATTCTCAATGATGATACTTCGATAATAGATCACGAGAACAACATTGATAAAAACGATCACAATAATGAAAAGGAGAGATAACCTCAATCCTTTCTGCTTAAATATCTGCTGAAAATATTCCTTCATCTGGAATGCTGTTGTATTCTGAAAATTAAAAACTTATGAATTCAGGGTAAGGCTCAAAAATCACACTTCAAAAATTAAAATAAAACTGCATAATCAGCAAGATATTACAAGTATGGGCATTGCCCGAAATATGAAACGAAAAGGGCGAACAGGCACTGCCTGTAATCAAAATCAGAATTATGATGCACCATAAGGCGTCTTTTTGCAGGGTTTATTCAAAAATCGACATCGAACATTGATAAATGCATTATTTAAATAATTATAATTGTAGCAGGGTGCCTGTATGATGATACGCCCGGCACGGACAACAAACACTTTATTTTTATAATTTTAACCAAAAGAATAAATAAATGGTACTGCAAGCGATTGACTGGGTAATAGTTGGCATATTCTTCATAATCGTGCTCTCCATTGGTTGGGTAGCATCCAGAACGGCGGGCAAAAGTTCATCTGAGTTTTTTCTCGGTGGCAGGGGCATGCCCTGGTGGCTGCTGGGTATTTCGATGGTGGCATGTACCTTCGCTGCCGATACGCCAAACCTGGTCACAGGCATGGTGCGCGAAAACGGTGTAGCAAAAAACTGGGCCTGGTGGGCTTTTTTAATTACAGGCATGGTTACGGTTTTCATTTACGCCAAGCTTTGGAGACGATCGGGCGTGATGACCGACCTGGAGTATTATGAAAAAAGGTACAGCGGAAAAGCCGCATCTTTTTTGCGCGGGTTCAGAGCGATCTATCTGGGTATCTTTTTTAATTGTCTCATCATGGGCAGCGTCACCCTTGCCGCCATTAAGATTGGCAGCGTGATGCTGGGTCTCGATCCATGGGTGGTGGTGGTCGGCGCATCTATAGTGGTTGTGATTTATGCCGCGCTGGGTGGTATAAAAGGTGTAATCTGGGCTGATTTCTTTCAGTACAGCATTGCCATGTTTGGCGCAGTGTATGCCGCCATTATAGCGCTGAAACAACCAGAGGTAGGTGGCCTTGGGAATCTTTTGTCGTCATTTGCCGGAACGGACCAACTTTCGTTTTTGCCAAATTTTTCAGACCCATCAGTATACATTCCGCTGCTCATCATTCCGGTAGCCGTGCAATGGTGGGCGGTTTGGTATCCCGGTGCGGAGCCTGGCGGTGGCGGGTACATCGCACAACGAATGCTTGCCGCTAAAAATGAAAGAAATGCCATTGGAGCCACCTTGCTTTTCAATTTCATGCACTATGCCATTCGTCCATGGCCCTGGATCATTGTTGCACTGGCATCGATGCTCATTTATCCAAACCTTGAGAGCATCCACGCTGACTTTCCCAATATACCTTCAGAATATCTCAAAGACGACATTGCCTACCCAGTCATGCTGTCGAAACTGAGCCCCGGATGGCTTGGCCTGGTTGTAGCATCGATTATCGCTGCTTATATGTCAACCATCGGCACGCACCTGAACTGGGGATCTTCTTACGTGGTCAATGATTTTTACAAGCGGTTTATAAAGCCGGATGCCACTGAAAAACAGATGGTTAATATGGGCAGAATTACCACCGTTGTTCTGATGTTTCTCGCCGGAACGCTGTCACTTACATTCCTTGACAACGCCACCCAGGCATTCAACATTCTTTTACTTTCGGGTGCCGGCTCCGGGGCAATCTATTTACTTCGCTGGTTTTGGTGGCGCATCAACGCGTGGACTGAGATCGTGGCCATGATCGTTGCGACTGTGGTTGGGGTAATTCTTGTTGTTTTTGTGGATGATTCGGCTGTTGCAACTAAAAACCTCGATGGCTTCACAATCAAATTGCTCATTGCCGTAGGGTGTACAACTGTAGCATGGATTACGACCACATTTCTCACCAAGCCGGAGAATGCTGAAACGCTTCGAAGCTTTTATCGCCTGACCCTTCCCGGTGGTCCCGGCTGGAAAAAAGTTGTGGCTGATGCTGAGGCAGATGGCGACATGATCAACGAAGGGAATAAGGGAAAGCCCTGGGAAATGCCGATTCAGCTGTTGCTGGTATTCATTGGTTGCGTAGTGATTTATTCGAGTCTTTTCGCTATTGGAAGCTTCCTGTATGGAAATACACTTACCGCCATCGGGTTATTAATACTGGCAAGCGCGGGGACCTATTTCCTGTTTAAATCCTTTGGGAAATTGAGGGCGAACTAAAAGAAATCCCCATTCTTTTCAGGGGATGGGGATTTCATAATTATTTCATTTGTTCAAAATCAGGATTTTTTCCTGCCAAACTTTTTAAGTACGATCAGTACGATAACCAAAACGATTGCTATGCCAACATAAAGCACAATACTTCCCCCGCTACTTGCGGCAGGAGCAGCTTTATCGGCATCTTTGGCGGCCTCATAAAAAACGGGCTCCATATCATCGAACTGAACCGAATCATTGAAGGAGGAGGAATTGTCCTGAACCGATGTTTCCTGGGTTGAATCCTGGGCTTGCAGTATAAAAGGATTCAGAAATATCCCGGACAGAAACGCAAAAAGAACACTAATTTGAAGTAATTGAATTGCTGTTTTTCTCATGTGTATCATCTTTTAAAATGTAAAAATAATATAATATCATAAAATCTACTCTATTCCATACTTACTATTGCCTGCTACCCTGAAGTTCAGCATTTTCCGGCCAAGCTCCACATCCCCTCTTGAAATCAGGATTTTGCCATATTCCCAATAGGCCCGCTCATAAAACGGATTGATCCGCAGGCAGGTTAAAAGCTGCGCTTCGGCCTGATCAACCTGTCCCATTGCAAGATAAGTTCGGGCGAGGTTCACATATGAATGGAAAAATTTATGGTTGTAATCCAGATTTTCTCTGAACAATTCGGCAGCCTGCTCTTTTTGTCCCCGGGCCAGCAATATTTCTCCCCGCAGTTCCTTTATCCATTCATAGGCAGGGTATAATACTTCCAGTTGATATAGTATGCTATCACAGTTATCAAACTGACCGGAATTAAAATACGCCCTGGCCAGGTTAAGCAGTATCGATTCATTCTTTGGATCAATCCCATGCGCTTCGCTGAGCAGATTGATCGCCTCCCTGTTATCACCGGATATAAGTTTTTGAATACCGATGTAATCTTTTTTTGATCCCCTTTTCAGTATGGCCAGGATCGGGCGGCCCGCTACCTCAATGGTATGAATCGTGTTGTCAGGAGGCCAAATTCCATGCTTCAATTGGTAAGGATCCAGAAATGTATTGCCAATGATGGCATAATCCCAGTCTGCACCCGACCGGTTGTAGTAATCGATTAGTGAAGGATTATAGGATTTATTTTTGTAATACTGAGGAATAATGAAGTTGGCTGCAACAATTCCGGGCCTGTCATTCAGATTCTCATCAATAAATTGGTATGCCTTTTTGAAACCAGTGAAGTAATAGTCCATTTCATAATTGCCATAGGCGCCAGCTGTACCGCCGGTTAAAATGTTGAAATAGATATAGTGGTATGGATAATTTGTAATCATGAAGTATGATGGCGAGGCCAGCAGGATTCCGGATATTGATGAAGCCAGGGCCAGCTTAATGCGTTGCGACCGTATGCGAACAAACAACGACCAAAACCCAATTGCGGCTAAAACGATAAAAGGTGGATAAACAAACAACAATTGTCTCCAGCCGCCATAGACATTGGCGCCTGTAGTGGCCGCGTAGAAAAGTGGAAATCCAAAAGCAATCAACAAGAAAATAGATTTGACTAAAAGCCCCGGCACCTTTACGCGGATTGTGAAAAGCCCTAAAAAACCTGACAAAACGATGATGGGTGTGGTGATGAGTATGTACTTAAAAAGATAGTACCACGGGAAATTGTCCGACCAGAAAAGCTTTCCTTCAAATATCTGCCTTACTGTGGTGGGGTAATTGCTCATCAGCATCAGCGACTCAAAAGGGTGACGGATCGGAGATTCAAGCGCCCAGGGCCACAATGCGATACCCAACAGATAGGAACAAAAGAATATAAAAATACCCAGCAAGGGCATGCTCCATAATAAGCGCAACAGGTGTTGCCTGCTGAATTCTTTCTGCTGATATTTATAATAAATCCATAAAAATGTGAAGAGAAGAAAGAATGCATAGATCAACAAGCCGCCAATCCGGATGCTGATGCCAAAGGCAATACCCAGGATGATAAGAGCGACATTTTTCCATGATATAACCGGCAGCCTGTCCAGGAATTTCAGCATGAAGTATATGGAAAAAATAAAGCTGAAAGCAAATGGGATGTCCTTCAGATTGTTGATGGCATGCCCCATAAACCGCGGGGATACCAGCAGCAATACGATGGCAATGGAAGCGGCAAAGCGGCTTTTGGTTATTTGAAAGGTAGTGCGTGCCGTAAAGATCATGATCATCCAGGCCATCAGTGCATTGGCCAGATGTCTGAAACGGTAGAGGTTGCCTGCGCCCAGCGATTCCGCAACAAAAGTTGTAATGGTATCAAATGATTGTCCATAGTGCTTCAGGCGGCTTACAGGTGTATCGAGCGCTTTTTTGTCCTGGCCTAATGTCTGCAAATAGCTGATGTTTTTTTGTGCCTGTTCCACGTGCACGTATTCATCTCCTGAAAGCGGTGCATTCCAGGCCATGATCAATAAAACAACCAATGCAACGCCCGGTAAAGCCCGATGAAGTAGTTCGTTATTTGAAATCCGAAACTTTAACATCAATCCAGATATTCGTTCCGCACAAAATACATCGGCCGGTTTTGCGATTCTTTGTAGCCCTTGAAAACATATTCTCCTAAAATGCCAATAAATGCCAGTTGCACTGATCCCAAAAAGTATAGCCCGATCAGAAGCGGTTTATAATCATTAATTAGTGGGGACTGATCAGCAGTAAAAAGCATTGATATTCCAATGATCGAGAAAATGATAATCCCGGCGAGGCCCAGGTAAAAGCATATCTTAATTGGCAATCGCGAGAAGGCGAAGATGGCATCAGCAGCGAGGCTCATCAGATGCCGGAATCTCATTTTTGGCTTCCCCTCCTTTCTGCTTTCGCGGTCGTAGTCGAGAAATCCCTGCTTAAAACCTACGTAGTTGCGCAAGCCGGGCAGATACCTGGTTTTCTCCTTGAGCTGCAAAAGTGCTTCCAGTGCGGGTCGGTTGAGCATGGAAAAATTACCAATGTCTTCCACGTCGCGGCGGTTGATGATTATGGAGAATATTTTATGAAACATGGCAAATAAAAAGCCTTTTATGCCCTTTTCCGTTCGCGATTTCCTGTAACCGTTTACGATGTCGAAATTACCGGATTGCATGATTTCGAACATATCTGCTATGAGTTCGGGTGCATCCTGAAGATCGCCATCCATCATCACTGTGTAATTGCCGGATGAGCGTTTGAGACCTGCCGTGAAAGCTGCCTGATGGCCAAAATTTCGGGATAACTCCACCACTTTTATGCGTTTGTCTTTTTCGCGGAAAGCGAGCAGTTTTTCCAGCGACCCGTCTTCACTGCCATCATCTACGATGATAATTTCAAATGGGTGCCCGGTTGCTTTCAGGGATTTGAGGCTTCTGCTGAGTAATTCATCGAGCACAGGCTCTTCATTGTAAATGGGTATGACAAGCGATATCATAGTGATTTGCCGGCTATTTTTACAGCATCAGAAAAATAGGCAGGATTGAGTTAGAAAGCAAAATAACCATGAATAGTTGTCTGTTTGAACGGATATTGGAAAAAACACTAACTATCTAAATCACCAGATTTTCCAGTTTCCAGGGGTCTCTGCTCTCCTTTGACCGCAGCGCATTGGCCTCATCGTCATTTATGAATTGTTCTGCTTCCGGGTCCCAAAATACTTTTCTTCCCAGGTTCATGGCAATATTGCCCATATGCAAAGCCGAAGCTGTCCGATGCCCTACTTCCGCCGGAACAAAAGTCTCCTTACGGGATTTCACACAATCAATAAAATTTCGGTGTTCGCTTTCTGCTGTGTAAAGTCTGGTGTCCCGGCTTTTAAATTCCGCATCAAGAATGGATTGTTTGCTTGCTTCCAGTTTACCTCTCCAACCCAGGCATTGTATCCAGCCTTCGGTACCCTCAAAGCCAATGGCTGTTCCGCCTGAGTGCACCCTCATTGATACGCCATTGGCGTATTGATACATCAAATCAAAAACATTGGCTGTATCATAGATATCGCCTGATAAAAACACACCATGTCCTTCCACGCTTACAGGCCCGGATCGGTCGGAGTTGTTTGCCCATTGAGCCGTATCCACATAATGTGCGCCCCAGTCGGTAAGCATGCCTCCGGAATAGTCAGAAATCCATCGAAAGTTCCAGTGACACCTGCCCGGCGAATAAG
>CAYZWN010000154.1:0-11137 GCA_964482185.1 uncultured Roseivirgaceae bacterium | reverse complement strand
TGAATATTGATGCACAAAAAAAAGGCAAACTTTATTTAATTCCAACTCCGCTTGCCGAACATACCTTGGAAAAAACCGCGACGGCAGAACTGAAAAATGTGGTAGGCGCACTTCAATATTTTTTAGTCGAAAATCTGCGCTCGGCCAGAAGGTTTATTAGCAGCCTTGAAATTGGCGTCAGGATCGAAAATCTCCACCTGGAGATTCTGGATAAAAACACAAGTTATGAATCTGCTGAAGCACTTTGCGCGCCATTGCTCAAAGGTGAGAACATGGGTGTTTTATCGGAAGCAGGCTGCCCGGGTATTGCTGATCCGGGGAATATGGCTGTTGCCTTTGCCCATAAGAATGATGTGGAAGTGGTGCCGCTCGTCGGACCATCATCGATTTTCATGGCGTTGATGGCATCCGGTTTCAACGGGCAATCATTCGCTTTTCATGGATATTTGCCAATAAACAAGCACGAACGAAACCGTGCAATACAGGCTTTGGAAAAGACAGCCGTCAGGACCGGACAAACCCAGATTTTCATGGAAACACCATACCGGAATGAACAACTGCTGAAAGATATTTTAGATAGTTGCCAGCCAACCACGATGCTTTGTGTGGCCCGGGACATCACCGGAAGCAGCGAAATGATCGTTAGCAGGCCGATTAAAGAATGGAAAAAAATCGCATTTACACTGCACAAAATTCCCGCGATATTTATAATACAGGGGAGTTAAAAAATAATAGCACCCGAAATCATCAGCACCCGGTTGGTGATGCGCTCTTCATAAACAATATCGAGCTTCTGGGTATTGGTAACACCAATATTATAACGAAGCCCAAGGTTGTACTTGTCGTTGATATTGTAATTAAAACCCAATACCATTGCAAAATCATGTCTGTTGACGTCGTCGGTAATATTTTCCTTACCGAAGTCATCCCGGTCAATGGCGTTCAGTAAAAATCCGTATTGCACGCCAAACTCAAAACTGGCGTCCTCAGTAAAATAGGCCTTGGCAAATAAAGGAAGATTCAGATAGTGGTAGTTCAAAAACACACCCTGGGAATAGTCGATTGCTGCTCCCTGAAGAGAATATAAGAGTTCGGTCTGAACGCTGAAAAAAGGTGTCGTAATAAATTCAGCAGCAGCGCCGAAGTGATAACCGATCCGGTCGAGATACCCTGATTTGCCCAGGTTGGTTACATTCATTCCCGCCTTAGCGCTCCACTCCACTTCCTGCGATATCGCCCTGCCGAATATCAAAACCAGAAATATGATTATGTAATACTTTTTCATAAATGTAAATTAAGAAACATCCGATAATTGCCGAAAGCTAAATTTATGAATAAACATGAAGATTCAAACCGAATCCTCTCCCGCTTTACATATTCTTGATTGTAAACAATGCCCATTAATGTGTTCGTCAATTCATTTTACAATATTTGACATCTGATGAATATTCATGTTATTTGACTGTCAGATGTTTAAGATAGGCGCAAATATCATTACCAAAATCCGGGACAGAATCATTCTGCAGCGGCATGTTTTGCCATTTGTGAAAAGGAATAGCTCGCGCGAAATTAACAAAGAAAATACCATTTGCCTGTTTTGCCAGCCGCGCGGCGGTTCGACCTGGCTCGCCGAAATCATGCTCCACCTGCCCGGATCGGTTTTGATTGATGAACCGCTTTGGAGAGGCCATACCATCGAGCCATTCGGGCTTCCCAAAGCATCCGACCGAAAAGTGCCGGCAATTGCTGATCTCGGCTTTTTTTATCATCAGCACATCCCGGAATCGGCAAGCTGGCCGCAGGCAAAAAATGTCTTAGAGGAAATCCTTGCCGGGCGCGTGCCTTCCAAAGGGCTCTACGAAGAACAGGGATGGCAAAAGCTGCAAAATAGTGGATTGCATATTGTAAAGTTCTGCTACGCAAATATGCTGATGCCCTGGCTGATCAGGCAATTCGATTTCCGGGCCATACTCCTCACCCGTCATCCCTGTGCGGTGATCGCCTCTCAGCTCCGGCGCCCATCCTGGCGGGATATCAGCATTGGAAAAAATATAACAGTCTCTGACTTCCCATACAATGAGCCATATCTCAAGGCTCTGGAAAAAATCGGTAAAATTACCAGCAGGGAGACCTATCTCGCTGTGATTTGGGCGTTGAATTTTAAACATACAGCCATGCTTCCGAAAAACAACCGGCAATGGCTGACGCTGTCATACGAAGGGCTTGTTACAAATTTTGAATATGAGATTAAAAGAATCGACAGACGTTTAGGCCTTGATTTATCGGGCTGCAATATAAACCGCCATAAGCCCAGCAAATCTTCCGACATCATGACGAAGACTGCCACGCGGCATGAAAATCGACTTTCTTCATGGCAACGCGACCTGGATAAAAAACAAATCAGAGATATTTTTCATGTACTGGATATTTTTGAAATTGACATATACGGAGCCGGTGCTGAGCCGGATTACAAGCGTTTGTACCAAAATGATCCTGAGATATGAATGTCTTTTTCATCCCTTCATGGTATCCATCAGAAACCGATCCTTTGCCGGGAATTTTCTTCCGCAACCAGGCGCTGGCGATTTCACGGCATCAGCCAAACATGCACATCGGAATCAGTCATTGGGGGCAAAATGATGAAAGGTTGTTGCTCTGGGGCCGGCAGCCTGTCAGAAGCATTTACAAGCGATTTATTCAAGAACATCCGGTATCAAGCTATTCCATAATTGCTGATAGAGTAACTGAATATTTTTACCCTGCTTTTACCTGGACATCCCGGATCATGCAGGGCAACATGAAAAATATTATCCTTTCCAACAGGAAGAACCTCGAATTATTTCAAAAGCACCATGGCAAAACAGCTATACTTCACGCACATGTCGGCTACCCGGCCGGACACATTGCAAGGGCCCTTAGCCATGAATTTTCCATTCCTTATGTGATCACAGAGCATATGAGCCCTTTTCCGCATCTCGATTTTATTAAGAATGATCAACTCTTACCCGGGCTTCGCGATGCCTATGCACACGCCGCACGCAACATTGCAATTTCAGGTGCACTTGCCAAATCCATGCAATATTACGGTATTCCCAACATTTCTGTCATCCCCAATCCGGTGGATGAACAGTTCTTCCAACCGGCAGACCGGCAGCCGGAGAAGCAGCATTTCACTTTTTTCTCGCTCGGGCGAATGGTTCCTCAAAAGGGGATCGATATACTGCTTCGCGCGTTCGGGATGACATCAGGAAACATGACCTTGCGCATCGGCGGTGACGGACCATTTCTTGAAACATATAAAAAACTGGCGCTGGACCTGGAGATCAACGAACGTATTGGCTGGCTTGGTGCCCTCGATCAGCATCAGGTGCGGAATGAAATGCAACGTTGCGACGCATTTGTACTGCCAAGCCGGCACGAGTCGATGGGTGTGGTGTTCGTGGAAGCGATGGCTTGCGGAAAGCCCGTGATCGGCACTATTTGTGGCGGGCCTGAGGAGTTTATTGATGAACAAACCGGAATACTGGTCGAAAGAGAAAATATACAGGCGCTTGCCAATGCAATGAAAAAAATGGTTCATGGCCGGGCCTCATTCGATCCGGGAATTATAAGAAAACGGTTTGAAGAGCGGTTTTCTTTTTCGGCGGTTTCAAGGATGATAATTGATGCATATCAGTCCGTCATCAATTCAGGCAAAAATAATGGCAAGGTTCCACTTAAAGGTTCTTGATTTATCAACCCCATAAAAACCATCATATTATCAGCTTTTAAAGCGATTTCTCAAAAAAGTATTTGTACGAAACCTGTCCTCCCATCCTTTCCTTAAAGGCGATGAGCGATGGTTGATCTTTTCCGCTTTGCTCTGTCGAGATTCCAAGATCCAAAAGTTCCATTCCGCGACTGCTGCAGTAACCGTATAATCCATGATACAGCATCACCGACGGACTAAAATCCCTGAACCGCCTGAGGCTTCCCGGAAGGAAATTGTACAAAATTTTCCTTTGCGGAATAATGGCAATGGTTGCCGCCAGGATTTCACCATCAACACTCCGGATTGTAAAAAATGGGTAATTCTGTGGAAATTTCTCCCTGTACTCCACCCATTTTTCTCTCGTTATGGAAATACTCAGATGTTGCTCTCTGCGACATTCGCTGAGGTAATCATAAATTTCCCCTGCTCTTTCCGGCGGCTCCTCATTAAATCTGAAACCCGCTCTAAGGCATTTATTCAGCCTTCTTATTTCCATGGGATGCATGAGAACCTCCAGGCTGTCATCGCTTACCTGAATATGATGGTTGACCGCTTTGAGTGTGACAGAAAATTCCTTTTTTGCCAGCAACTCATTGATGCGTTGTGCTTTTATCGGAGCATAACATGCTGCAAAAGAAACAATCCGCACCATACTGATATCTCTGGAGCGAAGATCAGATTCGATAAAATTCCAGAAATCAGATAGCAGATTTGGATGCAGTCTCGGGTTGAACTCGAAAGACCCGAAAAGTGATTTGTATGGACTGTACGCCACCTGATCTTTGATCAAAAAGTGAATTTTACCTTCTATCCTCTTTTTTACATTGTTGACAATAAAATAATCCGCCCGTTCGGACACCTCCTGGGTCTGAATGTGCCGGATTTTATTGAATAAATAATTGTCGAAATTAAATGCAAACCCGAAAGGAAGGGCGTCAACCAGAAATTCAAATGTCTTCAAACCGGAATCTTTAGACGGCAAATTAAGTATGATTTTGCTTAGGAATCCGTTTAATTTGCTTCAAAAAAGACACATGTTCTATCTCATTGCCGGTATCGTTGCCAACGTACTTATATTCCTGGCTTTCCGGTCTTTCTCCACGTTCAGGATCGAAAGCCTTCAGGCAATAGTCATCAACTACTGGGTGTGTGTTGCAATAGGCATCCTTTTTATGGGTGATTCCCAGCACCTCCTTGCCATTGATCTTACTGCATCCTGGACGTGGTTTGCAGTTTTTATTGGGTTTTTGCTTGTGATTGGATTTTACGCTGCAAGCGCCACGGCCCAATCCATCGGCGTTTCCATCACATCGGTGGCAAGCAAAATGTCGATGATGTTTCCGGTGCTATTCAGCCTGTTTTTCATGCAAATAGAAAACCGGGAATTTTCCATATTCAATTATCTGGGCATGATCCTGGCGTTGGTGGCTATCTTATTGGGATCGCTGCGCGAAAAGGCCGCTAAAAAAACCGGCATCACCAAAGGGTGGATGTTCCTGCTGCCGATGACAGTTTTTGTAGCCGGAGGTTTGATTGATATTTCCCTCAACTACAGCAACCACATGCTTATCAACACTTCAAACGAGGAGATATTTCCAGTTGTATTATTTGGCGGAGCGGCATTGATTGGCACCATCCTGCTGATTATTAAGAGAGAAAAACTTCGTTTCCGCAATGCGGCAGGTGGATTGTACCTGGGGATATTTAACTTTTTATCACTGTTTTTTGTGCTCAGGGCACTTACCGCTTTCGATAACAATGGCGCAGTCTTTTACCCGATTTACAATGTTGGGGTAATTCTTTTGTCTTCATTCCTTGCCATGGCGTTTTTCAGGGAAAAACTTTCAAACTTAAACTACATTGGGCTTTCGCTCGCTATTTTGGCTTTATTTCTGTTGTCATACCAGGATATTCTGGCGTATTTTTAACAATGGATTCCCAGGATATATACCGTACACTTGCTAAAGAATCGGAAGGGTTGTATAAGGAAAAAGGGAGTAAATTTATTGCCTTTGCCTGTAGCGTAGAGGATGAGGAAGCCGTAAAGGAAAAAGTTGCGGCATTGAAAAAAAAATACCACGATGCCCGGCACCATTGCTATGGGTATATACTTGGGGATAACGCTAATGTTTTCAGGGCAAATGATGACGGTGAACCGGGCCACTCGGCCGGTGATCCCATACTCGGTCAGATTCGTTCGCATAATCTCACCAATACACTCATTGTGGTCGTGCGCTATTTTGGCGGCACAAAGCTCGGCGTCAGCGGCCTGATCAACGCATACAGAACAGCTGCGGCAGAGGCAATCCGGGACAATGAAATTGTAGAAAGACTTATCCTTTCGCATGTCGCCATTCAGTTTGGGTATCCGCTCATGAGCCAGGTTATGAATCTCGTGCGCAACCATGATCTGACGGTGACCTCACAGGAACTTGAGTTAGATTGTAAAATGACACTGGGCATCCGGCTTTCATTGGCAGAAACCGTTGAGAAGATATTATCAGAAATCCAGGGGATTGATATACTGAAATAACTGCCATCAGTTATCCAATTCATCCCGCCTCATCGCATACCTCTGGGCAATAATACTTATTATAAACAACTGGAAGGCGTGATAAATCATAATCGGCACCAGAAAAAGTCCTGCCCCGGTCATTCCTGAAAATAGTACAGCGGAAAATACCGTTCCGTGGACAAGCGATTTTTTTGACCCGCAAAACAACGATGTAATCAAATCCTCCTGGCTAAATGACAGCTTCTTCCCAACCATATAATTCAATCCGTACACTACTGAGAACAAAGCAATCACGCACAGTCCGGTCGCCATGAGTTGAAATGCACCGATGCCCTCAAAAACACCATCAGAGAATGACATGCTAAAACTTTTGTAAACGATGATCAGGATTACGGTTTTATCGAACATGGTGAGTTGCTTTTTGTGCCTGTTGGCAAAATCGCCCCAGAAACGGTGCAATAGCAGGCCCAACATCACAGGCAGCAAAATTTTAATGGTCAGCTCGAACAAGGCCTGACCGGGCGAAAAATGCTGCTCGCCGGCAGAATTCAGAAAAAGGCCCATCCAAACAGGTGTGACAAAAATCCCGATCAACCCGGAAATGCTTGCATTAAAAATAGCTCCGGGAATGTTGCCGCGGGCTATCGAAACCATCACAACTGATGAAGAAACTGTAGATGGCAAAACGGCCAGAAAAAATACAGCAAGCCACAATGCCTGTTGTGTTTCTGATTGCATCATTGGGTAAAATGGTATAACGAGCAGCGGAAAGAGCAGAAAAGTGGTAAACTGCACGACAATGTGTAGTCTCCAGTTTGAGAGTCCCTGCATCACCTGTGAAGGGCTGAGTTTTAGTCCGTAGAGAAAGAAAATGCCTGAAATACCAATTGTGCTGATGCTGCCGAGCGGGATAATCTGCTCGATACCCGGCAACCACCAGGCCAGCAGAATCATGGCTATCAATAGCAAAACAAAGCGGTCGAGTTTTACGCCCTTCAAACTAAAGTGATGTTTTAAACAGAATGATCGAAAAGCGGAGTGCTCAGGTATCGTTCGCCGGTATCAGGCAGAATGGTCAGAACTGTCTTACCTTTTCCGGCCTTTTTTGCAATTTGGATAGCTGCCCATGTATTGGCGCCACATGAGATACCGGCAAGAATCCCTTCCACGCTGCATAATTTTTTAGCTATGGTAAAGGCATCTTCATTGGATACGGTAACAATTTCGTCAATGACATCCAGATCGAGAATTTCAGGAATGAACCCCGCGCCGATACCCTGAATTTTATGTGGTCCGGCAGCGCCTTTAGAGAGCACCGGAGAATCTTCCGGCTCCACCGCAATCACTTTCATATCAGGATATTTGGCTTTCAGCACCTGCCCGGCACCGGTGATGGTGCCACCTGTTCCGACTCCTACCACAAAATAATCGAGCTTAGTGGATTTCAGATCGTGTATAATTTCCTGCGCTGTGGTTTTGCGATGCGCTTCCGGATTTGATTCATTCTCGAATTGTTGGGGCATGAAGTACTTTTCGCCATCCGAAAACTCCTGCGCAGCCATCACCGCACCGACCATTCCTTTGTCTCCCGGAGTAAGAATCAATTTGGCTCCGAACTGCTGCAAGACGATCCGTCTTTCCATACTCATGGTTTCCGGCATCGTAAAAATGATCGGGTAGCCTTTGACTGCTGCTACCATAGCGAGGCCAATGCCGGTATTGCCTGAAGTGGGTTCCACGATGGTCATCCCTTTTTTGAGTTTGCCACTCAGTTCCGCGTTATGGATCATATTGAATGCGATCCTGTCTTTTACCGATCCTCCGGGGTTGAAAGCCTCAAGCTTAAGCAGTACCTGTGCGGCATTTTCAGGTGCAAGCTTGTTAAGCCGCACAACCGGGGTACAGCCAATCGTATTGAGAATGCTATCTAAAATCATTGGTTAGTTGTTTGTAGTTTCTTTTCGGTTGCGAAAAACTAATTCTTTCGAATTAAAGATCTTCTTATCAATTGCTAAAACTAATGTAAAAGTCAGGATAATTAATTAATAGGATTCCATTTTTACTCCATTCTTGCCTGAAAGTACTGCCACAACCGGAAATGATCACATTTGACCAGGATGTTTGATTTAGCCCTAAACCGGCTGGCCCGCCAGCACATATTGTTGTCGCGCTTTAAATTCGAGCGTGCGGATTTTATCCTTATAAAAATTATGAGCGTTCAGTTTCTGAATATCCAGCTCAGCATCAGAGTTATCTTCCCATCTTCTGCACAAATACAGCGGCTCGTAAATCCGGCCAATCTGGTAATTGCGGCTGATATTAAGTCCCAGCGCGTAGTCTTCTCCGTAGCTGGTGTTGGGCACTTTCACTTCGCGAATCACAGGTGTATAAAAAGCCCGTGGCGCCCCCAGTCCGTTGATGCGGAGGGCGTTGTTGCGGCCATTGTCCGGGGTCCATTCACGATGGTCGATCAGACCGGGTGGAATTTCCTCAAGTTTGAAATTTACCATTTGGTATGAGCCAACGACCATGGCACAATTCTGCTCATAAAAGGCCCCTACAATCCTTTCCAAAACCATGTCATCGATATACAGGTCGTCACTGTCGAGCTGTATGGCAAATTTGCCACACTTCGGATGCGCCACTCCGGCATTCCAGCATCCGCCTATTCCAAGGTCTTTGCGATCAGGAATAAGATGGATCACGCGGCCATCCCTGGCAGCAAAATCCCTGATGATTTCAGAAGTGCCATCCGTTGAGAAATTATCGACAATGATGAGATTGAAATCAAATTGAGCCTGCTGTGACAACACCGAACCAATAGCATCTGATATGGTTTTTACGCGATTTCTAACCGGAATAATCACGGAAGCCTCCACCGGGAAATTGTTCTGTTCAAAGCTGATCTGCCTGAATTTTGGTTCCAGGTAGGCACCTGCCTTTTTCAGGTGATCAGTACATGCCTGTTCCATTTCTATTTGCACCTGCCTGTTTTTAGGATCCACATAATCAAACATCTTCTGCCCCGACTTCCGCTCATCAGCTTCTACTTCAGTATATAAAAATTCCGGCATACGCATTAGTGGCCGCTCGCGTGACACACGAAGCCTGAGATCATACAATCCGGCATAAGTGTAGTCTGAATCCATACCCGAAATGGCCTTTTTCAAAGCCTCCGATTGATAAACGATTACCGACCCAAAATTGAAGTCATCACGCAAGCTGCCTTCCTGGTATTCAATGACAGGATGCGGCTGGAGTTTTCCCGCTTTCATTTCGTAATAATCGCTGTACAGCATGCCGGCGCCCGCATCCGTTGCCATACGTGCCATTCTTTCAAGCGCATATTGGCCCAGTTTCAGGGGCATGGATTTGGTATAAAAAAGTGTGAAATCACCGGAAGACTTATCAGCTATTGCCCTCAGCGCACCTGTTGAATTAAAGGAATTTGATTGAATCCATTGCACGCCATGAATTTGGGGAGCCATTTCGCCCACAATAAAAATCTGATCTGTCAGTCCGCTTTTTTTTAAGTCTGAAATGGTTTGAGTTATGTCTTCAGTTGATCCGGTAGCAATGAAACAGGTTATTTTCATGATTTTCTTTTTTGTCAAAATTATGATTTATTCATCGCATTCACACAACAGGGCCGCAATACTCTTAAAAAAAACGCGATTCGCATTTTTAGTACCAATTTTTTAAGAAATCAGTCCCAAATTCAGTAAAAGTACTAAAACCTGCTATTCAAATTCTTTAAGATTACCCAACCCGGGTTTTGTGTAATGGGAATTATGAATACTTTGCGGTTTATTTATCAAACCAGACCACTTGGAAATACTCGAACAAATCACTTCTTCATTCAGCAACCTGATTTGGGGCTTCCCGCTATTGGTATTGCTCATTGGCGGAGGCATATTTTTTCTCATTTATTCCCGACTCTTACCTTTTCGTTATTTCAGGCATGCGGTACAGGTGTTGTTCGGAAAAT
The DNA here is from genome assembly GCA_964482185.1 of uncultured Roseivirgaceae bacterium. Classification (GTDB taxonomy): domain Bacteria; phylum Bacteroidota; class Bacteroidia; order Cytophagales; family Cyclobacteriaceae; genus JAAUQL01. Next base: position 883 of record CAYZWN010000154.1, on the reverse strand, counting down.
ACGATAATCCGGACGAAGAAGGGCAGATCAGTCACTATCAGGCGCTTTCGACTGCACTGGCGGCTACCGTCGGCATGGGCAACGTGAGTGGCGTGGCGGTTGCCATTGCGCTGGGAGGCCCGGGGGCGATATTCTGGATGTGGGTAAGCGCCTTTTTCGGCGTTGCAACAAAATTTTTTACCTGCTCCCTGGCCGTGATGTACAGGGGTTATGACGATCGCGGAGAATTACAGGGCGGTCCGATGTATGTGATTGTAGAGGGTTTGGGCAGAAAATGGAGACCATTGGCTGTGTTCTTCTGTCTGGCCTGCATGATTGGGGTTTTGCCAATTTTCCAGGCCAACCAGTACACCCAGGCCATTAGGGATATCGTATTGGCCGACCTGGGTATCGAAGGCAATTTTACAAGCAATTTCATTACGGCCATTATTCTGGTGGCGATCACCTCACTGGTAATTTTTGGAGGTATAAAGAGAATTGGTAAGGTTGCCGGCAGCCTTGTGCCTATTATGACCGTGATGTATGTTGTTGCTGTGTTGTATATCATCTTTTCGATGCCATCACAGATATGGCCTTCTTTTAAGTTGATTTTATCAGATGCCTTTTCAGGAAATGCAGTGCTTGGCGGAGCCCTGGGGGCGCTAATCATTACAGGAATAAAAAGAGGCACTTTTTCCAATGAGGCCGGTCTGGGTACCGCACCCCTCGCGCATGGAGCCGCAAAAACAAACGAACCCATCAGGGAGGGGCTGGTGGCAATGCTTGGGCCGGTAATCGATACCATGGTGATTTGCACCATGACAGCCCTTGCCATCATCATCACAGGCGTTTGGGTAGAAAGCGACCGAAATGGCATATCGCTCACGGCAGAGGCATTTGCTAT
>CAYZWN010000153.1:0-11253 GCA_964482185.1 uncultured Roseivirgaceae bacterium | reverse complement strand
TTGTAATCTCTGGCAACATTAAAAAAAGCCACGCCTTCCAGATACACAATCCTTGCGCTATCATTGAAGGATTGGGGATATCTCAGCTTGCTTCCTGAGTTTAGGTGAATTCTGGTGCCGTCTTCCAGTCTGAAGGTCAGTTGCTGACCTTTGTGGGTGGATTTTTCAATATACTTGGTTGTCCTGTCCGGGTAATCTGCCGGAATGAACAGACTTAATAACAATAAAGGAATCAATGCAAGTAAAATGATCGAAGCGTATCGGAATGTTGGGTATACTTTCCAAATGTTATCAATGCTCCAGGATGGAGCTACCTCAACTTGAGGTGGAAACGTTTTAGCGTGGACGTCTTCCCTTATTTTTGTCAGAACACCAGATAGAATTTTTGATTCCGCCCCCAGTACCTTATCACTACAATCTTCTACCTCTTCCCAAACCTGTCGTAGCCACCGGTCGTCCTTCGCTTCCGGATGGCTATCCAGCCACTCCTGGAATTGGAGTCGTTCCAAATAATTGCAGTCTTTCTTTAAGTACCGCTGAATAAAATTTCTATCGAACTGTTTAGGCATAAAACTTAATTAAATCATATACGAATCCCAGGTGTGTTTACCCCCACTCCAGTAAAAAAAAATGATTTACGCTTAAAAAAAGACTATGCCCAGGAAGACAGCTAAATCTACCATAATTCCATATTTCTCTTTTAACGCATTCGAAAGTGTGTGAAGCGCGTTGCTTAGCTGTTTTTCGACTGTGCCAACAGAAATATTCAGGAATTCTGCAATTTCTACATTTTTGAAACCCTTTTCTCTGCTTAGTTTGTAGATGGTTCTTCGACCGTTCGGCAGCTGATTAATGAGCTTTTCCAGAATTTCTGAAAGTTCATAATAGTTTACCAATTGTTCGGTGTGGTTTGATTGACCTCTTTCCTGCTGCCGGACATTGCGTAATTGCTGAAACTTTTTGTCTATTGCAGCATACTGTCGCATTTTATCAATAACCAGATTTTTGGCAATTGTAAATAAAAAATTGGTCAGGTTTTTTTCTGAATCAATGGTTACTCTTTTTTGCCAAAGTTTTACAAACACATCCTGGGTAATCTCTTCAGCATCCTGATTATTAGGTGTGAGTTTACAGGAAAAATGAAAAACACGGTGGAAGTAGCAGTAATACACTTCTTCAAACGCGGTGATTTCACCATGCTTGAATCTGTCAATCAATTCAGGTAATAATTGGTTTTCTCTATTTTGATCCTGTGTCTTCAACTCAATTGTGTACTGGAAAATGAATTTAAAATAAAATAACCGGATAAAAAACAGCGAATTAAATCTACTTTAAAATTTAACTTTCTATGTTGAAAAATTCATATTCACTTCTTATCCGGTCAAACTTTAATCCTGAATAAAATTCAATTACAGATTGAAGCCAGACTACACCCTATCCGGCACGACAAAAGGCTCTCTGTATTCCCTTGTCAGCATATGATTGGCACCTTCATGGTTGATAAACTTTTCATCAACCGGGTCAAAGTCCAGAGACACGCCCCCAAGCCTGTATGAAATATTGGCTAAAAGCGGCAAAGCGCTCGACATGAATCCCTCATAGATATCGCATGTCAGATCAGCTTTGTTGCGCGATCTGGCGGCCGCGATGAAGTTTGCATAGTGGCCTCCTCCTCCCGGTGCAGCCAGATAACCAAGCACTTCATTGTTGCTTTCCTCGCCTTCAGAGCCAATGCCGGGCTCGCCTTTGCTGTCGAAAACCTGCCATTTGCTGCCGTTCACTTCCATCCAGCCTTCCGTGCCGTAAAATATATTACCGATTTTTACATTCAGTTTTCCTTCTGCATTGGTGTCAAGTCCCCTTGTTTCAAACTGGAGTATTTTTCCATCCGCATATTCAAATACGGAGCTTTGTGTATTGGGTGTTTCCTGGCTGCAGTCGGTATATTTAAAGTACCCTCCTGCTGATTGAATCCTCACGGGATGCTCATCCTTACCCATTCCCCAACGGGCTATATCAAATTGATGTGGCCCCTGGTTTCCCGTGTCGCCGTTGCCGGTATTCCAGTGCCAGTGCCAGTTGTAATGTCCCCGTTTTTCATTGTAAGGCCTCCACTTAGCCGGGCCAAGCCAAAGGTCGTAATGCAGGCCGGCGGGTGGCGCACTGTTTTCTGATCTTCCAAATGAGCCCCTGGGTTTGTAGCACAATCCTTTGGCCATATAAACTTCCCCAATGGCGCCGTTTTGAAGCGCCTGCATGGCTTTTCGCACATTTGAAATCGATCTGTTCTGAAAGCCGACCTGAACGATGCGGTTGTATTTTCTGGCAGCTTCTATCATTTGCCTTCCTTCCCATACATTGTGCGAAGCCGGTTTTTCAACGTAAACATCCTTGCCTGCCTGCACGGCCCAGATGGTTGCAAGTGCATGCCAGTGATTCGGGGTGGCGATGGAAACAGCGTGAATGTCAGGATCTTCGAAAACCTTCCGCATATCCAACTGCGTTCCTGGCTTTGAGCCCTGGATTTCGTTTACCTTGCTCACTCTTTCCGCAAATATGTTTTCATCCACATCACAAATCGTTTTTACAACCACATTATGTTCTTTAGCCATGCCAGCCCAGCGATTGAGGTGACCGTTTCCCTGACCTCTGACGCCAATTACACAAATATTCATGCGCTCATTGGCGCCCAAAATGGCATTATAGCTTTTTGCGCTCAATCCTATTGTGGAAGCTCCAAGCGTAATGGCGGAGGTGCCCAGCGCGGTTTTCTTGATAAATGATCTCCTGTCTTTTTTCATTATTTGGGATAGTTTAAAATAAATGATGATTGAATTTGGATATTTTCTATTTAAAAAACAAACGTGTGCATATAGTACCTTACAATTAGTGAGAAGGATGGCAAATTTTTCAGGATCGCTATGAGTAAATCTGGTTTCTTTTCCTAAAAAAAACGTCCCGATTATTCGGGCGCGATACGATTACCTCTTGAACATAAAGGCGGCCCTTTTTTGGATTAAAATCCATGAGATGTCATAAAACGACATCGCTGCATTACGAGATACAAAGAATGGTGATGTCTAAATCACCAGTAAAATACTGTAACCAAACACACTTATCTCAATGATCAGCGGGCTAATTTCGCGTAAAATCAGGTGAACATATTTTGACACTATCCAATCAGATATCAAGGCATAATTACCGCGCGTTTCTTTGGCATGCCGCCTTTCTTGCCATTGCCTCAGCCTTTATGGATGTCGATACCATCATTCCATCCATGCTCATCAATGCAGGAGGCACCTCGGTACATGTAGGCATACTCACAGCTATTCTGATTGGCGGAACACGATTATCCCAGCTCTTCTTTGCGCCATTTATCAATTCAAAACCAACAAAGAAAGGATTAATGTTAACCGGCATTTATCTGCGGGTAATTGCGCTCGCCGCCATGGCGTTGGTGTTTTTCTATGAAAACCGTGTTGACTCCTGGTTGATTATGGCGCTTATTTTTGTATTCATGACGAGTTTTTCGCTCGGCGGTGCTTTCGCAACAGTTTCCTATACCGATATTCTGGGGAAATCAGTGCTTGAAAATCTCAGAAAGTCATTTTTCTCCATACGCCAGGTTATTTCGAGTAGTGGCACCCTGCTATCGGCGTGGCTTGCAGGCTTTGTATTGCAGCATTTTCCCTACCCGGCCAACTATTTTGCAATATTTGGAATTGCTGCCCTTTTTTTGTCAGTTGCCTCATTGGGATTCTGGAAAGTAAAAGAGGTTAGTGCATCAGAAAGGCCTGAAATCAGTGGCTTTTGGTCATCAATTTTTAAAGAAATAAAAACTAATCCCAGGCTTACCTGGTATCTGCTGCTCACAAATACACTCGGCCTGAATTATGCGATTTTGCCATTCATACTTCTGTTGGGAAAATCCAGACTGGGCATGAGTGATGAGTTTGTCAGCAATCTGTTACTTATAAAAATGTCCGGGCTAATTGCCGCCGGGCTCTTCATTTTTCGGTATGCCAAAAAAATAAAATACGACACCATCCTGAAATTATCTCTGGGTCTGGGACTGCTTTTTCCTTTGATCGCATGGACTTTCCAGGAACATTTGATTTCGTACTATTTCGCTTTCTTTTTTGGAGGTTTGTATGGGAGCCTATTTCTGGTATCCTCAAATGGCATTTTATTGGAAATTTCCAGTACCGGAAACAGGGCCATTTACGCAGGTATTTCCGGTGCCGGTAATATCCTGCCAACATTGATACCCCTCCTTTCCGGCCTCATCATTGCTTACACAGGTTTTCAGACATTTTTTATCCTGACGCTCATTATCACGCTAAGCTCAGCCTTTTTTATTTATAGGTTGAATTGTTTGAAGTAAGGGTAAAGATCGTTGCTTTAGGAGAATACTGATTAACAGATATAATCAGGCTGCACTGCTAATAAGCCCGTACCAGCTTGCCTTCCATGTAGTTGATGAATGCGCGGTTGACCACCCGGTTGCCGCCCGGGGTGGGATAATCACCTGTGAAATACCAGTCGCCCAGGTGTTTGGGACATGCCTTGTGCAGGTTTTCAACCGTCTGATACACAATCTGGACTTTTGCCTTTACATGCTTTGGCGTAACGATTTCAGCAATTTTTGCTGAGATTTCTTCATCAGTAAATGGCTCATAAACCTGCTTTACATAGTTAGGTACCTCCACCTGACCGATGTTGGCTATGCACTGGTTATATATATCATCCAGCAGGCTTTCCATGCCCCGTTCCCTGATAAGTTCGATAGCTGCCCTGAAGGCGATGAAATCTTTCATGCGCGACATATCGATGCCATAGCAATCCGGGAAGCGGATCTGTGGTGCAGATGAAACGATGACAATCTTCTTTGGGTGAATTTTATCAAGAAGAAAAATAATACTTTTTTCCAGCGTGGTACCGCGTACGATTGAATCATCAAGAATGACGATTGAATCTTTTTCCTTCCTGATCACCTCATAGGTGGTATCATACACGTGCCCTACTAGTTCGTCCCTGTGATCGTCGTCGGTAATAAAAGTCCGAAGCTTGGCATCCTTTGTAATTATTTTTTCGACCCGCGGTCTGAAATCAAGGATTTCCTCCAGATTTTCAAGTGTTGGTTTCCCGTCGATCAGAATGTCCTTACGGCGCTGGGAAAGATAATTTTCCAGGCTTTCGATCATTCCGAGGAAAGCAGTTTCGGCCGTATTGGGTATGTATGAAAAAACGGCGTTTTTCAGATCGAAATTGATGGACTTGAGTATCTGTGGCAACAGCAGCCTCCCGAGCTCCTTCCTTTCGCGGTAAATATCCGGATCAGTGCCGCGCGAAAAATAAATGCGTTCAAAACTGCATGATTTCTTCACTGCCGGCTCAATGAATTTTTCCTCACTAATATCTCCCTGCTTATTGATGATCAATGCGTGGCCGGGGGTAATTTCCTTGATTTCTTCATAGTTTACATCAAATGCCGTTTTAATCGGAGGCTTCTCTGAGGCAACGATTACTACCTCCTCATCCGCATAATAATATGCCGGTCTGATCCCTGAGGGGTCTCTGGCTACGAATGCTGCTCCGTGGCCTGTGACGCCGGCCATGGCGTATCCGCCGTCAAAATCTTTGCACGCCCGCCTCAGCACATTTCCAAGATCCAATTCCTCTTCAATGATTGCCGTAATCTCCTCATTGTTGTAGTGACTTTTGTACTTATTGAAGAGTTCCTGATTTTCCAGATCGAGAAAATGACCAATCTTCTCGAGCACAGTCACCGTATCGGCCTTGGCTTTTGGATGCTGACCCATCTTGAGCAGCTTGTCAAACAATTCATCCACGTTGGTCATATTAAAATTTCCGGCGATAGCCAGGTTTCTGCTTCGCCAGTTATTTTGCCTTAACAATGGATGTGTACTTTCGATACTATTTTCCCCATGTGTGCCGTAGCGCAAATGTCCCAGCCAAACGGTGCCGGTAAATGCCACATTCCTTTTGAGCCACTGGGCATCGCTGTATTGTTTGGGATTTGATTTTTTTGCCTTTTTAAATCGTCTGTTGATTTTTTTAAAAATACTCGCAATCGGCTGAGCATCGATTGATCGATAGCGGCTGATGTATCTTACGCCCGGCTTGATATCAATTTTAATGTTTACAACACCGGCTCCGTCTTGTCCGCGGTTGTGTTGTTTTTCCATGAGGAGGTAAAGCTTGTTCGAGGCGTAAGCGGGGGAACCATATTTGTCGAGGTAATATTGAAGTGGCTTGCGCAACCGGATGAAAGCAATACCGCATTCGTGCTTAATAACTTCGCTCATAAGTAGGCATCAAAGTGCAAAGTTAAGAGTTTACCAGTGATGTTCAAAAAAATCCGATTTTAATGGCAGATGAATATTTTTTGGGAGGAAACTCCATCGGGCAGATACTCTACGACTGTTTTTTTATTCAACGTCATCTCAAAAAGCATAAGGCAAACCGATTCATGAAGGCAACTCAAATAAGGGCATGGTTTCAATATCTGCATCAGGTTGTTCCCGTAGAATGGTTTTGCGGTTTTTCTTTTTGAATTCATTGAGGGCTTTCACCCGGTTGTCGTAGTGAATGCGGCGCATCAATACAAAGTTGTTCCTTGCATAAATATCACTGATCAACTCCTCCATAAGCGGGAAATCCTGGTAAGCAGGATGGCTCATCGCGAACCGTGTAACACTGTTTATCACAACCGAGGTAACACTGTCATAGTCATCAATCAGATCGGAGTCGCGCATTGTCTGCTGGTTGTACCGCATATTTTTAAGGCTGTCCACTGAGGTTACAAGCGCTTCATATTGGGTTTTATCATAATTATTTGTGTACGTCACCTCCAAAAGCAGACGCTTCAAAAAGAAAAGTTTTTCATCGTCATCTTCAATCATTACATTCCAGTTGCGTGCTACACTGTCCTGCAGCGCCTGGTAATGCATCAGCAATGAATCTGTCTTCGAGCCGGCTGCACGTCTTTCTTTCGAAGTACTGCAAGATATCCACAAAGCTAATGTCAGGATGCTTACCAAAAGACCGGTTAGTTTTACTGCCTTCATTTTTATATATACATTGGTATTTGAATGCAAATTTATGCGCATAATTTAAGTTTTGCCTATTTTCACGGCAACTTTAAATCATTTAACCATATGCAAAGTCAGGCGAACGGACGCACGTATCTTCAAAACCTTCAACTGGTGGCCTATGGTTCCCTTGCCATGCCGCTTGTCGCATTTATTTATCTATACCTCGAGTCTTCTATCGATCGCCTGGAGGCCCTGGTGGATGAGCGCTTTCACGGATGGTTGTTTTTATGCTTGCTGTCCGTATGTGGTTTTGCAGTTTATCGGGTGAATATGACCTTCAAAAAGCTGAAAAGCCTGGCTGCAACAAAGACTGTTTTCTTCGAAAAACTATCTGATTACAAAAAGGCCACAACGGTGCTTTTTGTTGGATATGCCATGGTAACGGCGGTTTTTACAATCGGGTTTTATCTGACAAATTTCCAACCTTTTGCCGCGGTATTTGGTATTATGCTTGTGCTTTTCTCCATCAATAATCCAACCGCCGGAAGGATTGTGAAAGACCTGGGTTTGAAGGATCGGGAAAAGCAAATTATCATGAAAGGAGAGGACATATCTTAAACTTCATATATGAAAAAATACGTTTTATTTTTATTGTTCACCGGCCTGGCATTGTCCTGCAATGAGAAAAAACAACCGGTCTCTGCCATACAGCAAGAGGCTGAAATTCAGGAATCAGTTGAACCGACATTAAGCCTTGAAGCACTTGCACAAAAGCTCAGCCGCGAGCTGATCATTGTCGATGGGCATGTGGACCTGCCCTACAGACTAAGAAATAAACCGGAGGATGTATCAGTGGAAACAGCCGGCGGACACTTTGACTATGTGCGGGCAAAGAAAGGAGGGCTGGATGCGCCTTTTATGTCGATTTACATACCTGCTGTTAAGGAAAATGATGGCGCCATGGATTTGGCACTCGAACTTATCGCTTCGGTAGAAAAGCTATGTTCTGACCATCCTGATAAATTTGCCCGCGCCAACACGCCGGCAGAGATAGAAGCCAATTTTGCCAGAGGGCTTATCTCCCTTCCCATGGGACTGGAGAACGGATCGCCGGTAGAAGGGACGCTTGCAAACCTGGATCTTCTGTTTGAGAAAGGCATACGCTACATCACACTTTGCCACTCCAAAGACAACCACATCTGCGATTCGTCCTACGACCGGCAATATACCCACGGCGGACTGAGCCCGTTTGGATATCTGGTAATAAAACGGATGAATGAATTGGGCATCATGGTGGATGTATCCCATGTTTCGGACAGTGCATTTTACCAGGTCGCTCGGGTTACTGAAGCACCGGTCATCGCGTCACACTCCTCCTGCCGTCATTTTACGCCGGGTTTTGAGCGCAACGTCTCGGACGATATGATTCGTCTGATTGGCGAAAAAGACGGCATCATTATGATCAACTTCGGCTCGGCCTTCATTACCTCCGAAGGCACCCGGGCGCTCAATGCCGTACGCGCAAAAATCAACGCCGGCGCTGATTCGAATGATCCTGCTATTCTGGCTGAGATGGACTACATTAAAAGGCAAGCCACACTGATGGGTGATGTGGCTATGGTTGCAGATCATATTGACAGGGTAGTAAAGATTGCCGGCATCGATCACGTGGGTCTTGGCTCTGATTTTGACGGCGTTTCCAACCTGCCAATCGGACTGGATGATGCATCCAAACTACCCGACCTGATTCATGAGTTGCTAAAAAGGGGCTACAGCGAAGATGACATCGCTAAAATCTGTCACAAAAATATTTTCAGGGTTTGGAATGAAGTGATAGCGGTGGCAGGACAAACCTCCTAATCCGGATTATACACTATCAGTCATTCATGAAACCAGCCACAATAATTCGGATTTTTGTCATGAATAATCCGGGCTAATTGTAAATGCTGTTGAACAGGTCTGGCAAAAGGTCTAATAAGATGATTCTATGTCGATCGTAGTATGTAAGCGGTTCTTAAATCTTTGCCAAAGTCATCATCGTAGCAGGATACAGCTTTTGCCCTCATGCGAGGCGGGATTGATTTAGAACGAAAAGAAATCGGCCTTACCTGCGTTTAAGCGCGAAATAGGATCCGGTCGAAACGGTGATCATGGTGATGACAGATAGAAATAATCCAATTTGCCAGTAACGCTCATTTCCCAAAAAACTTCCAATCACCAGAGGTCCAATAGCCGAAGCAAACACCACCACAGTGGTTACCATGCTTTTGATAGCGCCAAAATATGTGTGGCCATATAGTTCTACCCACAATGCTGTGCTGCATACAGACATCAGGGAGACGGAAACAGCCAGCAAGCACAAATAAATCAGTGCGATCCATGGACTATTGCCAAACAGAATCAGAGAACAAGCACTCAGCGCCATCGGGAAAAGATAAAATGGAAAAATTTTTCTTGCCGAGAAACGATCAACCAAAGGCCCTGCCAAGAGGCTGCTGGCGGTCTTGGCGATGCCATAACCCACAAAACAGGTAGCGATCCAGGCAACAGTCCAGCCTTTCACCTGCGCCAAAAGGTTGTGATGAATGAACATGCCGGTGATAAAAAATGGCGTAAAAACCGTGTTGGCGAGTAGAAGGTAAAACTTTTTGTCTTTCAGCACTTCCCGGCGTGATTTATCATTAATGTCTTGTTTTGCTGATGGTTTGTGCAAAGGCGGAATATGAAAGGTATGTTCCCTGGGAAAAATAAAGAACACGACTGGTAAAAATAAAGCAAGGGTCAGCAAACTCATCAACTGCCAGGCATGCTGCCATCCGAACAAACCGATTAGCGATATACCAATAACAGGCATGATCGTCTCACCTGTAGAAAGGCCCAGAATTGACAGGGAAAGTGCCTTGCCTCGCTGTTTTACAAAATTTCTTGCAATTGCTGTTGACCCTATCACGGCCATGACACCCTGACCTGTCATGCGCAAACCAAAAAGTCCTATCAATAATGCGAGCCTGTTTTGAGCTAAGCTGACCACCAGGCAAAAAAACGCAATTGCCAGGCCATTATACAGACTAAATTTTCGCAGCTTGATCTGGTCGAGTAGTTTACCCAGAAAAGGCAAAGCAAGGCTGGAAGAAATGGTTGCAATGGCATAAAGCACGGAAAATCCCTGGTTTTTCATACCAAATTCCGCACTGAAACTTTCAACAAAAACACTTATAAAAAATGTCTGGCCCAGAGACGAAAAGAAATAATGGATATAGCCATAGCCGATTTTACGAGGTTCATTTTTAAGTAAGGTCCAGTAACTCATATTCTCGGCACGTCAACATTTAGCAGCATATGCTGCAAGTAGATCAGGAAGGAATACCGTGATTTTGTTGATTCAGCAGGAATAATTTAAGATTGAATCCGATGGTGGTATCCGATAATTCTATTGCCGCAAAGATGACAAAATCGATGGATTATTTTAACATCAATGCAACAAAATCGGGAATCAGATTTCAGGATCACAATCCCACCTTTTGACTGTCTCCGCTTATTGTTTTGTCATTTAATGGTGTTGCTGCCAGGTTGCAGTTCAATCATCTTCCCTTCAAAAGTCCATTGACCGGATAAACCTTCCGGTAAAACAACCGTTTCAGGTTTCGCCAACATAGAAAGGTTGACCCCTGCAATGTTCCGTAACGAAGCCTAAATGGGTTCATTTGCATTACGGCTTACATAATAGCTTATCGGAAACTTAGCATGATTCGTTTCCTCCTTATACCTCCCGACTGCTTCAGGCTGATCGACAAAGTTCAACTGCCATAAGCTTGAACTCCCTTGTAAATTGTCTTCTCTCTTTTTTCATCTTACAGTAAATTTAGCATTAAAAGCTTATCTTACCGTCCACTCTAATATAGCAGGTTCAGTATCTGAAATTTTATCGGGGAGTAACTTCAGCGCCCCACACCATTTCAGTTTAAAGCAAAAAACGAGCTTCGGCAAGTTCACGCCCAATTTGCTGAACCCCCTGTAGGATGCGTTTGGTTTGGGTAGCAGATGGCTTTTTAATTCCTTTGATATATTGCGCCAACAAACTTTGGTTCATTCCGATACGTTCAGAAAGCGCCTTTACGTTAATGACCTTGTAAAAGTCAAAGAAACTTTCCAGATCGTATTCAAAGCCTATTTCCTCAATGGCATAAATAAAGCC
>CAYZWN010000152.1:0-11335 GCA_964482185.1 uncultured Roseivirgaceae bacterium | reverse complement strand
GATGGCAACAATGTGCTCGGTGATTTCTCCGATGCCCGGTTTGACTATTTTGGCAGCGAAACGCTTTTTTACCGGCGCGACGACGGTTACTTCGTCCGGACAACTGACAGCCGGGGGGAAGCGGCGGAGTTTCGCGTCAGGTACACGTTTGGTGTCGAACCGCTGCAGCAATACCTCGTCGAGATGCCGCGCGGCCATGTGCAGGCGCTGCCGTTCGCCTGGGATACGCGGTCGAAGGAGCAGGGCGGTCAACGCTGGTTTCATCTATATCCGGAGGAAAATATCCAATCCGGCGATGCCCTGTTCTGGACCGGACGTGAGCAGAACTGGAATTACATGTGTGCAGAATGCCATTCGACGCAGGTCAAGCTGGGCTATACGGCCGGGGACGATTCGTTTGAGACATCGTACGCCGAAATCGACGTAGGTTGTGAAGCCTGCCACGGGCCGGGATCCCTGCATATCGCCCAGATCGAGCGCAATACCTCGAGCGTGAATTCCGGCTTTCCGCTCAGCCTCAACGATCGCATGGGCACGACCTGGCAGATAGACGCGGGCAGCGGCATTGCCCGCCGCAGTGAAATGCGCATGCATCCGCCGCGTCAGCCGGAGGCGTGCGGACGTTGCCATTCGCGACGTGGCGTGCTCGGGCCCGAGTACGAATTTGGCCAACCGCTCACCGACAGTCACCTGCCCGCATTGCTGGATGAGCCCCTGTATTTTGCCGACGGACAGATTCACGATGAAGTATTCGTGTACGGTTCGTTTTTGCAAAGCCGCATGTATCAGGCAGGAGTCAGTTGCAGCGATTGTCACAACCCGCATTCGCTGCAGCTGGTTACGGGGCCGGACCCGAATACCGTTTGCGCACAATGTCATGCCCCGGCCAGGTTTGCCGGTCCTGAACATGACCGGCACGGGCTGCCAAACGTAGGTTGTGTCGACTGTCACATGACTTCGCGTACTTACATGGTGGTCGACGATCGGCGCGATCACAGCTTTCGCGTGCCGCGACCGGATTTGAGCACAGCAACGGGCGCACCCAACGCCTGCACCGGCTGCCACACCGATCAGGAGGCCGATTGGGCGACTGCGGCGATGCGGAACTGGTACGGCGATGCGGTGTTCAGTCGCCCGGAGTTTGCCACCGCGCTGGCCGCGGCCGGGCGCGGCCACGCGAACGCAGAACTGCGCGAGGTCGTCACTACACCAGATCATCCGGGCATCGCCCGGGCAACGGCTCTGACGCTACTGAGTCACCCCATGTCGGATGACGATTACGACCTGCTCGGTGCCAGCCTGGAAGATCCCGATCCGCTGCTGCGGATCGCCGGCCAGCGCGTCCTGCGAAACCTGCCGGTCGAGTTGCAGACACGATTTGGTACCGCGGGACTGGCTGACCCGGTACGTGGCGTTCGTATCGAGGCGGCGATGACGTATGCCGGCCAACGCGACCTGTTGCCGGTTGCCGATGCCAGGCATTTCAATGTGGCCGCCGGCGAGTTCCTTGCGGCATACACCTACATCGAGAATCGACCGGAGGCACTGACCCAGTTGGGCGATTTTGCGCTTGCTCAACAGAATATCGGGCAAGCACTGGCGCATTACCGCGCTGCGTTGGCGATGGAACCGGCCAGTACCGTGACGCGTACCAATCTCGTCGACCTGTATCGACGGACCGGCAGGGAAGACGAAGCAGAGCGACTACTGCGGGAGGGAATCGCACTCGATTCCTCCAACGCAGCGCTGCACCATGCGCTCGGCCTGCTGCTCGTTCGCACGGGCCGACAGGCCGAGGGGCTGGACGAATTACAGGAAGCGATGCGCTTGGAACCGGAGAATCGGCGCTTCGTCTACGTCGTCGGTATAGGACTCAATTCCATGGGTAAATCGCACGAGGCGGTCGAACTGTTCGAGTCAACGCACCAAAAATTCCCGGCCGACTTCGACATAGCCTGGGCGCTTGCAACGATATATCGAGATCGGGGCGAGTTATCCAAAGCACTATCCGTGAGCACGCGACTGCTGGAGCGACATCCCGGGGATCCGAACGTTATCGCATTGCAGGAGTCGTTGGCGGCGGTCAATCGCCCGTGATACGGGCTCCTGCAATTCGCGAATCCAACCTGCAGCAGTCCGCTGCAAGTCCCCACTGGAAGTCCCCGACTAGAAGTTCCAGGCGAGTTCCAGGCGGGCCGCGTTTAGGGACGGGTCCGGTGAATCGCCGCTGCCATCCACTTCGTAATGGTTGTAGCTCAGCTTCAGGATGGTGCCGCCCTGAAAGCGGTAGCGCAAACCAAGGGCGCCGCCATAGCTGAAGCTGGTTTCGTCAAAGGTTTCGTAATAGCCGTCACAGATATAGCCGAACCAGGGGTGATACCAGCAACCGACGATTGGCGGTCCGTCGGCGACATTGGAATCCACGTAGGTCCATCCGGCACCCAGCTCGGCGTAGGGAGAGAACGGCCCTTCAAGCAAGTAGAACGCACCTTTGAAGCGCAGATTGAGCTGTGTGAGTTCATGGTCGAACTGCGTTATGTCTCCGTTGTCATCGATGAGAGTAGCGGAGTAGTCAGGTGCCAAATATTCGAAGTCACCGCCGATAACCAGACGATTTGACAGGTAGTAGCCTATTCCGAAGCCGATGCCAATAGCCTCGTCAATGTCGACTCGCGAGCCGCCACTGCTGCCGGTTTCTTCGGCATCTTGCACGACTGCAGCGAGGGACCATTCCCACGTGCCTCGTTTGTCGCTTCCCGAGCCATAACCTTGAGCCATTGCAAGACCCGGGACAGAAAGACAGCAAATAACACATAGCAGAGCACGCATCATGAAGATACCTGTAGTTGAGAGTATTGTTACCCGGCGTTCGGCGTTTCCACACCCCGCCTGGCCGCGAGGTTGGCCGCCGGTAAAGAGCCGGTAGTCTGCTGCGCGGTGAGCAAGGTGAATATCGATATTGCGCACGGCGTGGATCGCCGGACGGGAGCCTTGTTACCGAGCGTCGTTGCGTGAGACAGGGCTGTCGCCGGTCTGCACTGTCCTCGATCCGAACCACGCGGTTCCACGCACCATGGCGAGACCGGTAGCAAGCGCGATCACAAGAATCGCAATTCCAATCACACTCATGCCATCGAGATGTTCGAAATCGAGCAGGATGATGTGCCGTCCAACCGCGATCAGCGCGAGTATCAGGATGATCTCGACCTTCACGCGATGCTCTGAAAAATAAATGCGCAGCGCCGCCATCATTTCGAGCCCGAGAAGAATCAGCAAAACGCCTGCCAACGCGCGTTGGAATGCCCTCTGCAGGTCTGGCACCGTGTGAAGCTCCGCAAAGCGGCCGTCATAAAGTGCATGGACGAGTATGATCCACAGATCGGCGACCGCAAGCACGATGACAATCATCAGGAGGAGTTGCAGCACGCCGATAACGATCGCTTCAAAGTAGCGGCTGACACGTTCGTTGGGGAAAACGTATTTCATTCTGCCAGGCATCATACCCCAACGCGTGGTCGGTGCCACTAGCAGCGTTGCCTCAAGTTCAATTGCCCCAGGCGTACATCCAGGTGATACCCAACGTATCGAAGTCGCTGCCAGTTCGAGTCAAAACACCGCTGCTACCATTTAACTTCAGCGTTTGTTGACGAGTGATCGGTACCGAGAGAGTCACACCGACCCGTGCGTTCGATTGCAAATTGGCGTTCGGCAGGCCGTCCGTTGCCGTTTCTCCACCGCGGTATCGCGTGTAGTCCGCCGCCAGCCAGGCGCCTGAGGCGAAGCGGCGTACGAGATGCGCTTGCAAGGCATTTATTGGTTTCTGTTCACGGTGCAGTCCGCCGAAGAAATCGTCATTATCCTCAAAGAATGTGCTGCTTACGGTCAGTTCAAGCACCCATTGCTGAAAGGTCCGGGATGCGCCCAGTTCTGCTTTGGCAGCCCAGCGGTTGCTACCGATATTGACCAGTTTGTCGGACTCGTAATCACCAATGGGTGCGTTCAAGGCAAGGCTGGCCCCAACGACCAGGGTTTGCCGGTATTCCACAAAATCTTTCATTGCAAGTGCCGGGGCACCAATGAAGTTGATTGCAAGCCGCAGCCGCGCGTCGCTCCAGCCGCACACGCTCCTACTGGCCGGCTGGCCCTCGAAATCGGCGCTGCCGTCCAGGCATACGTTGGCAATACCGATATCGACCTTACCGGATCTGCCGCCTATTCCGAGCGAGCGTGCGTAGCCGATATAGGGGCCGTCAATAACCAGATCGGCGTTATCCAGTTCGATCGACGGATCGAACAACACGCCACCCGCCGAGCGCGCGAATCCCACGGCGATGAAGTTCATGTCGACAGGCAGGTTTGTGTAGAAGCGCGGTTCCAGTTCCTGTGCCGGCGACAGGCTGCCGTACAGCAAGGCTGAGCAGGACAGGAAACCGGTCAGTAGTCGCATGAGCGTCCGTCTGACGGCACCTGGCAGGCTGGTATCGAGTGCAGCCGGGTAAAGGAACTTGCGGAACTGCGATGCATAGAAGTTTGGCAGGGCACTGAGCTAAAGTTGCGCCAGACTGGCATGGCAATGGCGCGAACGTTTGCAGCTTGCAGCTTGCATTCTAGGGACCCCGCCGATCGCGGCTATCGGAATTGCGCATTTCTGACAGCAAGGATGCACGTTGCAGCTTAGGCTTGCCTCAGTTGTTAAAATTGAATGAATCAGAGCAGTCCTTTTCCCGGAGGTTACGAAAGTGAATAAAATCAATGACTACCTGCTTGTGCCGTTCATCGCATGCCTGACATGCCTGATGATAGTCTCCGGCTGTGCGTCCGGTCCGACGATTCTCTCGGATTATGACCGGTCCGCCGATTTCTCGACCTATAAGACTTATGGATTTGCCAGCGAGCTCGGTACCGATCGAGCCGGCTACGCGACCCTGATAACCGAGCACTTCAAGCGCGCGGTGAGTAAAGAGCTCGAAGCCCGGGGGTACCAATATTCGGAATCAAATCCGGATCTGCTCGCAAACTTCTATGTTGCGATACAGGAGAAAACGGATATCCGCAGTACGCCGGCGCCGACCATGGGGGCAGGATACTACGGCTATCGGTACGGTCTCTATACCAGCTGGCCTGCCTACTCGTCCGACGTACGAACCGTGCATTACAAGACGGGTACAGCCAACGTGGACCTGATCGATGCGAAACGCAAACAGCTGGTCTGGGAGGCGGTGGCGGAAGGACGCGTGCGGGATGAGTCGTTGGCGAATCCGGGACCCGCAATCGATTCCCTCGTGGCCGATCTGTTTGCCCATTATCCGGCCGCCGATGGCAACGTGAACTGAGCGGCCTGTGCGAATAGTGCAATTCATCAAGACCACAGTAATCGGGGGGCTGGTTTTCCTGTTGCCATTCGCTTTCGTTTTTTTTGCGATCAGCTATGTTGTCGGGCATCTTTCGCCGCTTTTTCATCGTGCGGCTGACCGCTTGCAAGTCCCACTGGTCGAGGGTGCCACCGTGGCCGTCTTTCTTGTCACCGCCTCGCTGGTACTATTGTGCTTTATCGCCGGACTGGTAGCGCAGTCGCATTTCGGTAGTGGCTTGCGTACCTGGATCGAGTCCAACTTGCTTGGGCGGGTGGCTGTTTATCGGCTTGCGCAGTCGATCGGCGAGGAACTCAGCGGCCGTAAGCCCGGTGGCATGCAGGTGGCGCTGGTCTGGACCGACGGCTGGCAACTTGCATTCATAGTCGAACGTCACGCGGACGGATTTGCGACGGTGGTTGTGCCGGACGCACCCTCGGCGACCACGGGCACCATCCTGTATTTGCCCGCCGAGCGTGTGCACACGCTCGACGCAACGGTTGCGGATGTACTGAAGATTCAGCGTGGCATGGGGTTCGGAAGTGCGAAGCTACTGAACGGCAAAGTGCCAGCGCCGCCGGTCGGTGCCTGAGAGAGTGTTCTACTGATCCGACTGCTCTCAACTGCGGTTGCAGCCTGTTCCGGTCGGGCCAGTCAGCTTACACCGTGCAGAAGTTGCGACCGGTCGCCGCCAATGTCGTGCTCGGGCTCTCCCCGAACATCGTCTTGTACTGGCCTGAAAACAGACCCAGATGATTGAAGCCGAGATTGTACGCTTCGCGGGTAACGTTGGTTTTCCCACCCGACGCTTTCAAGCGCCGTCGCACTTCGTGCAGTCGCAAGAGGCGCAGGTATCGCGAGGGACTGGTGCCAAACGATTGCGCAAATGAGTACTCGAGATAGCGACGACTGACCCGCAGTGCGACGCAGACTTCATCAATACTTAGCGGTTCGCCGATTCGTTCCCGCATGAATCGTTCTGCGCTGCGTGCGGTTCTGAATTGGGATATTGGCAGCGTCGCCATGTTCCGATGTGGCTGATCCAAATCGATCATTACGCTACCAAGTGCGTTGCGAACATCTGTCATCAGCCACATTGTGGTGTCAGATGCATTGACCATTTTTGGCTCAGGGTTGACGATAGCGCGGACTGATCGCCATAGTTCTGTCAACTGTGCAGCGTTCGGATGCAGAATCCGGCAATCAGCGCGAAGCTGTAATGGGTCTGGTCGCCACAGTGAAAGAGCGATCGACTCCACCCAGGTAGCTGGCAGTACCAGCGATGTCCAGCCATAGTTCGCTGCCGTAAATCCGTTCAGTTCGCGGCCCGGCATGAAAAACGGTAAACCTGACGAATCCACCGCGTTGCCGTTCCACGTCGCGCGTGCGTGCGGAGCAAGCATCCCCAGACTAAATCGCTGCGGATCCAAACTACCCTGTACCCGTACAGGCAAGTTGACGATTCCATGATCGATTAACAGCTCGCCACAAGTCTGATGGCCAACCTGCGCATCGATACGACCGGCATCGAGCTGAACAATTTCCAAATTGGAACCGCTCACAGCATGGCACATCTGATCCACGTCGTGGATCCCAAGGCGATTTGCAGCCTCTAGTCTTGCAACGCTGACTTCCGCGGACATACTGCCTCACTGCGATGCCTGATTGCGCTGGCCCTCTATGTTGCGGGTCCGGGGCCTAGGCAAGCGCCAAGCTGACGCGAGAACCAGGCCGTCACAAGAGTAATTGGCGAAATGTCACTCGAACATACGTGCAAGTACATAGTGCGATTACCTGAACTTCCGAGGCGGCGCGATCCACTCGGTCGAAGGCCGGAATAATGCGGTTTCCTGACAGTATTCGGTTACAGGACCGGCTACAGTTTGCGATTCAAAATTTGGGCTCAGGAAACATCAGGTCAGTGTCCTTAAACGAGGCCCAGCTGCTAAATGATTGGAGAACATAATGGTTATCAGGTCCACTTACTGTCTTCTTGCCATAGTGGGATTATTCGTTTCTGCGGCCTCTGTCGCCGCTGAGACTGCCGACTGGCGCACAATCGCAATAGCGGGAAACACCATCGAGCCGGGGACCAAGGGCAAGTTTCCGGCGCTCAACGAACGCGGATTCGAGGCTTCCTACCTCAACACACCGGTGTACGTTGCTCGCGGCGCGAAACCGGGTCCAACGCTCTGCGTGACTGCGGGGATACACGGCGACGAAGTCAACAGCGTGGAAGTGGCACGCCGGGTGTTTGCAGGCATCGATACCACGAAGCTAAACGGCATGATGTATATGCTCCCTATGGTCAATGCGGAAGGCTTTCGCACCCGCCAAAGGGAGGTTGCCGACGGACGCGATCTGAACCGCTCCTTTCCGGGCAATGCCAACGGCAGTGTAGCGTCCCTCATCGCCCATTACGTCTATACCGAACTCAAATCGCGTTGTAATGCGTTGGTCGACCTGCATACAGGTTCCAACTTGCGGTCGAACTATCCACAGATACGTGTGGATCTGGAAAACGAAGCGTCGAGAATGCTCGCCGAGAATTTCGGTGTCGGCATGATACTGGGTGGCGGAGGCCCGGATGGCAGTCTGCGCGGCGAGATGCTCAAGGCTGGCGTTCCCGCTATCATTTACGAGGCGGGTGGACCTTTGCTGTTCCAGGAAGACGAAATTGCACGTGGAGCGCAGGGCGTGACCAACGTCATGCATTACCTGGGCATGCTGGAAATACCGGGTTATAAGCCCCCAAAACCAGTAATTTACGAAAATACGCGGTGGATCCGCGTGCAGCGCAGGAAAGGTGGTTTCTTTTTTCCGGAACTGGCCATGGGAGCGACGGTGGAGAAAGGAACTCGCATGGGTTCCGTGATCGACCCTCTAACCGACGAGGTACATGTGATCACGTCGCCGTATGCCGGCCAGATCATCGGCATGACCCTGTCGCAGCCTGTTCTCTCCGGCAGCCCGCTGTTCCATCTCGGAGTGAAATAGCCGGATGATCGTCAGGACTTAAGCCTAGCTCGGACCCATCGCAGAGCACGGCCGGGCGCATTGTGCCTGCCGCTCTTTATCGCGCACTTAATCGCGATAATTCCGGTTACTTACGCCTCTGCGGAAAATTGATAGCGACTCGTTTACCGTCAGTTCACACTCCAAGTCAGTCAGCATGCCAATACGGCGCTGTTTGAATCGATGCGATGGAGATAGCGCGTATGTTGTGGACGAGAACATTGGCGGTCATGGGAGGATTGCTCGGCGTTGCTTCGGCAATGGGGGCGAATGCGCCTCTCGATCGAACGGTATTGCCGATCGCTGAACCGCAGCGACCAGTGTCCCGGGAAGTGGACGTCCGGCACGCGACCGCGCCGCCGCGTTTTGCTGTAACGGCGCCGCCTCAGGCACCGAACGTGCTGCTGGTGCTCATCGACGACCTCGGTTTTGCGGGCACCAGCACTTTCGGTGGTCCCGTGACTACCCCAACGTTCGATCAGATTGCGAGTGAAGGATTGTTTTTCAACAACTTTCACACAACAGCGGTCTGCTCGCCGACGCGCACAGCGCTGAAGAGCGGGCGCAACCATCACGTCAACAACATGGGCGGGATTATTGAGACTGGTACAGCTTTTCCGGGCAACACTGGCCAGATTCCGAGTGAGGTCGCTCCGGTTGCCGAGATGTTGCGCCTGAACGGCTACGCCACGGCGGCCTTTGGCAAGTGGCACGAAACCGCTGCCTGGGAGGCCAGTGTGGCAGGCCCGTTCGACCGCTGGCCGACGCGCCAGGGCTTCGACAAGTTTTACGGATTCCTTGGCGGCGAGACCAATCACTGGGCTCCTTTCATCTACGACGGCACGCACCAGGTCGAATTGCCGGCTGATCCGAACTATCACTTCCTGACCGACATGACCGACCAGGCAACCGCCTGGATCAAATATCAGAAGGCATTGACGCCGGGCCGCCCGTTTTTTGTCTACTACGCGCCTGGCGCGGTACATGCGCCGCACCACGTGCCTGACGAATGGATCGCGCGCTGGAAGGGCAAGTTCGACAAGGGCTGGGACAAGTTGCGCGAAGAAATTCTGGCCCGGCAGATTGCAGAGGGCATCGTGCCCAAAGGCACGAAACTCGCGCCAAAACCTGAGGCAATCCAG
Source organism: uncultured Roseivirgaceae bacterium (assembly GCA_964482185.1). Classification (GTDB taxonomy): domain Bacteria; phylum Bacteroidota; class Bacteroidia; order Cytophagales; family Cyclobacteriaceae; genus JAAUQL01. Next base: position 1,827 of record CAYZWN010000152.1, on the reverse strand, counting down.
GACTGGGACACGCTGTCAGCTGACCAGAAGCGCCTGTTCACTCGCCAGGCCGAGGTATTTGCGGCATTTCTCGAGATGACCGATCACGAGATCGGCCGGGTCGTGCAGGCTATCGAAGACACGGGTCAGCTCAACAACACATTGATCATTTACGTCGCAGGGGATAACGGTACCAGCGCCGAGGGTGGCAGCAACGGCATGTTTAATGAAATGACTTATTTCAATGGCGTGCAGGAAACCGTGCCAGACATGCTCAAGCTCGTCGATAAATGGGGAGGCCCGGAGACCTATCCACACATGGCTGCAGGCTGGGCGGTCGCGTTCGACACACCCTATAAATGGACCAAACAGGTGGCGTCGGATCATGGCGGCACCAAAGTGGGCCTGGCCATCCGGTGGCCTGACGGCATACAGGCCCGGGATGAGTTGCGCCAGCAATTCCATCACGTGATTGATGTGGCCCCTACCATCCTCGAAGCAGCTGGACTACCTGAGCCGAAAGTTGTCAACGGTGTACAACAGCGGCCGATGGACGGCATAAGCATGCTGTACACTTTCGACAACGGTGCTGCGAAAGACCGGCGAGTCACCCAGTATTTCGAAATGTTTGGCAATCGGGCCATATATCACGAAGGGTGGTTTGCGAGAACGATTCATAAAGCCCCCTGGGAACGTGCGCCGCGCCGTCCACTGAGCGACGACTCGGCCTGGGAGCTCTTCGACACCCGGCGTGATTTCAGTCTGGTCAATGACCTGGCGGAAAAGAATCCTCAGAAACTGAAGCAGTTGCAGGCTCTGTTCCTGGAAGAGGCTGGAAACAACCACGTATTGCCGATGGACGATCGGGTGTTCGAGCGCGTGAACGCCGCACTGGTGGGCCGGCCGGACCTGATGAGCGGCCGCACGTCGATCACCCTGGCCGAAGGCATCACCGGCATGAGCGAAAACGTATTCCTCAATGTCAAGAACAAATCCAAGACCATCATCGCGGACATCGAGATTGCGGCAGACAAGGTGGCCCATGGCACGATCATTGCGCAGGGTGGCCGATTCGGTGGCTGGTCGCTGTATGTCGACGATGGCAAGCCGGCCTATGACTACAACTTTCTCGGCCTGCAGCGCTTCAGGATAGCCGCCACCGAGCAACTGAAGCCTGGCAAGTCGACCGTGCGTTTCGAATTCGACTACGATGGCGACGGCCTGGCAAAGGGTGGGGTGGGCACGCTTTACGTCAACGATACCAAGGCTGGAGAAGGCCGTATCGAACGCACCCAGCCCATGGTGTTTTCAGCGGACGAGACAACGGATGTGGGCATCGACCTGGCCACGCCAGTGGTGGAGGAGATCGGAGCCGAAGCCGAGTCGCGGTTCACCGGGCGTATTCCGAGGGTGACCGTAGAAGTATGGTAATCGTTTATCGGAATGAACCCATACCCGGTGTAGGCAACTGTCGTATCCTGGCCGTCGATGTGTGCACGGTGCGGCTTGCGCAGAATTGATAGCGAACCTGGCGCCAAGCGCCGATGATTGAATAAGGAATCCATTTCAGTAGGCGCGACTGCATCAATGCGTCTTTATGAAATAGTTCCGTCCGTGCTTTTGAGGGCACAGTGCGGGATGCAACGAGTTCGCCGGAGCTGTAGGAAAATGAGAAGCAACTTACTGACCAGGCCGCACGGCAGCGTGCAGAACGGGAGCCGGCTGGCGATTGCAGTTACCCTTGCTCTTTGCGGCGCTACCGGCACTGCGTATGCGCAGGAGGGGGCGGGCGATTGGCAATGGAACCTGACGCCGTATCTCTGGCTACCGACCATCGACGGTACCCTT
>CAYZWN010000151.1:0-11383 GCA_964482185.1 uncultured Roseivirgaceae bacterium | reverse complement strand
TAGCAAGTCCGGGTTTTAATTAGTTTTTGTCTATAAACTCCAGGTCCTCACTTTTTTCAAGCACCAAAAATCAAATTCCAAATCACAAATAAATTCCAAAAACCAATCCCGAATGTCCAAAACCTGTTTGTTTTTTGAAATTTGAATCATTGGGATTTATTTGCTTTTTGATGCTTGGGATTTGGATTTTCTGCTTTTGCCCATAATTGAAATTTATAGGCAAACTCCAAATAATACTTCTTCATCGCTATAGTTCCCTGATCCTGATATTCCTGAACCGCACCACATCTCCATGGCCCAGAAATCCAATATGGCCTGACTTATTTTTAAGTCCCGGATGTTTCTTTCCATCCAGTGTGCCGCCTTTTCGCGCCTTCTTTATGTCGCCATCCAAAATGGTTTCTCCATTAAGAATTACGGTTATACTATCCCCTCTGGCAATGACTTCCTGCTGGTTCCATTGTCCAACAGGCTTTAAAAAACCTCTTTTTGCTGGAATAACTCCATAAACAGACCCATGAAACTGGTATTCTTTTAATTGTGCATATTTCTCTGCAGTATTGTCCAGAATTTGTAATTCCATACCTGCATACGCCGCATCTCCCTCGAGCGGTGCGCGGATACCCAACCCGTTGTTTGCGCCGGGTGTTAGCTGAAATTCAAAGCGAAATATAAAATCTGCAAACTCCCTTTCGGTAAACAGATTTCCTTTTCCGCCCTTATCGGGATAGATGACGATTGTGCCGTTTTCAACAATATAATCTGTTTTGTTTCCAACCCAGCCTTCCAGGTTGTCGCCGTTGAAAAGTAATTTAAAACCTTCCATTTTTTCCATGTTAGTTAGGCTGTTTTGTGCAGATACGGCAAGGGTAATGGCGGCAAATAATGATGTAAAAAACAGATTTTTCATATTTCAGATTTATGGGTTTGTTCGTGTGCTGAATTTCAGAAAAAAAATGTGAAGATGGAAATGTTTTACAACTGATTCTGCAGTAAAACACATTCGCAGCAAAACTTGAAGATATTACTGGATGATTAACCGGTAGGCGAGCACTTTTTCAGAAGCAAACACTTTCATAAGGTATTGGCCCCGGGTCATGTTTTCATCAAGCTGAATCCAAAGCTCGCTGCTTCCTTCTGGTATATTCGCGGTTTTGATTGCTCTTCCTTTTTCATTCGAGAAAATAACAGGGTAATCGTTTTTAGCTGTTACAGGCAACTGAATATATAATTCCTTACCTCCACTTAAAGCGTGAATATTAATACCGGAGTTCTCAACAATTTGCCGGAATTGTTTTTCGGTATTATCCGCAATAATGCTGACCTCATCGAAGTACAATGTGCCGGAAGTGCGCCCGAGGTTAAATGCAAAGTAAGCAAACGTCTCATCGACATCGCTCCTGAAGTTGAAAGGGCCGTAAAGATTCCTGCCCGGTCTTAGCAGTAGTTTTTCTTCATAAAAAATCTCTATTCCATTGCTTATTGAAATTGAAATCAGGCTTGCTGTTTTTACTGAGGCTTCAAATGAAATACTGTAAATGCTGTTTTTTGAAATCTCCAAAAAACTGAAAAGCTGAATATCATCAAAATTGTTGCTAAATGATCCCCGGGAATGTATTACCGCGTGATGGCCGTTCAAATCATCGTCGATGGAATCAGTGTAAAAGTCTGCATTGCCGCCGTTAAATTTGCCCAAAGTCCAATATGAAGTGCCGTTGCTGAAATCCGGGTTTTGAATAATTAAATCGTTTTTTAAGCTGTAAAAAATGCCGTCCTTGCTGTGCGTGGAGGTTTTATCCTTTTCTTTTTCTTCCGGATCGCCTGGTGCACATATTCCGGAGAAACCCAATCCTGCGGTAATCAAAACTATCAACACAAATCTCATTTTAAGGAGGGGTATGATTTATGTCAACAAGACCAAAGAGCGTGCCGGAAATTAGATTTTTTATTATTAGCAGGAAATTTTTTAAAGCAACGGTTTACTCAAATATCTTTAGTTTCAAAATGCATTTCGAATCAACCGATTTCAGTTGAGCGACAGATTTTGTACAAGCATCATAACCTGAACTTCCCCGGATATTGATCAGAATTCAGTCATACATTTTTAGTTTTAATAAAACCCGGTCGATCTGTGCATATAGGTTAAAAAAAACCTGACCCGTAACAGCAGATCAGGTTTGCATTAATGAATGCCTTTCTTAACAATACTCTTCAAATACATGCACCAGGTGCTGGCCGATTGCCTCGGCCGGCCTACCCTCAATATGATGCCTCTCTACAAAATGCATCAATTCCCCGTCTTTGAACAATGCAATCGATGGTGAGGAAGGGGGAAAGGGCAGGGTGTATTCCCTGGCTTTGGCCGTAGCTTCCTGATCCACTCCTGCAAATACCGTTGCAAGGTGCGCCGGCTTTTTGGAGGCATTGCTGAGTGCCATGGCAACCCCGGGTCTTGCCGATCCTGCCGCACATCCGCATACCGAGTTTATGACAAGCAAGGTTGTGCCTTTCTTTTCTGTCAAATGACTTTCGACGGCCTCGGCGCTTTTGAGTTCGTCAAAGCCTACATTTACTAATTCAGCCCGCATGGGGGCTACTAATGCTTCTGGATACATAATGATACAACAATTATTATTTCTATATAAAACCTAATTCAAGTTTGGCTGCTTCAGACATCATCTCTGTGCTGTATGGCGGATCAAATGTGATTTCTACCTGCACATCGTTTACGTCTTTCAATTGCCGGATTTTTGTCTCAACCTCAGAAGGGATTGTTTCGGCAGCAGGACAGGCCGGTGAGGTAAGTGTCATTTTGATATAAACATTGTTCACCGGATAAATGGATATTTCATAAATCAATCCAAGTTCATATACATCCACTGGTATTTCAGGGTCATAAACTGTCTTTATTGCGTCCAGCACCCTGTCCCTTAATGATACTTCTGTGGCATTTTCAGTCATAATTCAGTTCAATTTACTTTTGTAAGCTAAAGCGTAGAGCTTCATTTGTTTTAGCATCGCAACTAAACCGTTTGACCGCTGCGATCCTATGATCTGGCTCATACCAATCTGTTCGATAAATGACAGCTTTGCATTCAGAATATCGTCCACTGATTGACCGGAGAGCACCCGGATAAGGAGGCTGATAAGCCCTTTTGTAATGTCCGTGTTGCTGTCAGCCTTGTAAATAACCCTGTTGCCATCTAATTCTGCTGTAAGCCAGACTTTCGACTGGCAGCCTTTTATGATATTTTGATCAGTTTTGTATTTTTCGTCAAGAGCTGGGAGTTTTTGTCCCAATTCCATAATATAGAATATGGTGCTCTCACGATCTTCAGCCAGAAAAGAAAACTCCTCTGAAATTTCAGCCTGTATTTGCTCGATGGTTATTGCCATGGGTTTCACCTCCATTTTTGTACAATTTGTTTTAAATCCGACACAAAAATAGCGACTTCTTCCAAAGTATTGTAAATCGAGAAAGATGCCCGGATGGTTCCCTCAATTCCAAACCTGTTCATCAAAGGCTGCGTGCAGTGGTGACCGGTCCTTACGGCAATTCCTCTTGCATCGAGCATCATACCGACATCGAAATGATGCAGGCCATCAATTACAAATGAGACGACACCTATCTTGTTTTTGGCTTCTCCGATTATCTTCAGTCCGGGTATTTCCTTTAGCTTTTCTGTAGCGAAATGCAATAACTCCAGTTCGTGTGCAAAGATGTCCTCTTTGCTGCCCAGCGCATTTACAAATATTATCGCTTCTCTGAAAGCGATCACATCGGCGATATTCGGTGTGCCGGCTTCAAACTTGTATGGAATATCGTTGAATGTGGTCTTTTCGAAAGTTACCTCTTTGATCATTTCACCGCCGCCCTGATACGGATCCATGGATTCGAGAATCGATCTTTTTCCATACAACACACCAACCCCTGTAGGACCGAAAAGCTTATGCGCCGAAAAGGCATAGAAATCACAATCTAACTCCTGCATATCCAGATCGATGTGTGCTGAGGCCTGGGCGCCATCGAGCAATACAAGTGCGCCGTGGCGATGTGCAATATCGATTATTTGTTTTACCGGATTGATCGTGCCCAAAGCATTGGAAACATGATTGACGGCGACAATTTTTGTTTTTTCAGTAATCAGTTTCTGATATGTTTCAATCAAAAGCTCTCCCTGATCGTTTACGGGTATCACTTTGAGGTCAGCGCCTTTTTCCTGGCAGATCATTTGCCAGGGAACAATATTGGAATGATGTTCAAGCTCAGAAATGATCACCTCGTCACCAGGTTTGAGAAACTTTCTACCATATGCGTTGGCAACAAGATTGATAGCGCCTGTTGTACCGGTTGTGAAAATGATTTCTTCCGCTTCGGGGGCGTTGATGAATTCTTTTACTTCATTTCTGGTAGCTTCGAATGATGCTGTCGCTTTTTCAGCCAGGGTATGAATGCCTCTGTGGATATTTGCATTGTAGCCGCGATAGTAGTTTTGAAGCGCTTCTATTACCACCTCCGGTTTTTGGGTCGTAGCAGCATTGTCGAAATAGATAAGTTTTTTGCCGTTAACCTCCTGGTGCAATACAGGGAACTGAGCTCTCAGCTGCTCTGTGTCAAACTTAAAATCAATATGTGTGTTTGCCTGATTCATATATTAGTCAAGCCTGTTGTACATCTCATTATTTATGAAATCGTGAAGGAAATCAACTTCAATTTTATCAACAACATCGTTCACAAATGCATGCAGCAACATGCCTTTCGCTTTTGATTTGCTTATTCCTCTGGAGCGAAGGTAAAACAATTGTTCTTCATCGAGCTGACCGGTCGTGCAGCCATGTGAGCATTTTACATCATCCGCCCAGATTTCAAGCTGGGGTTTGGTATTGATGTTGGCCGTGTCGGACAGCAAAATATTTTTATTCGATTGGAAGGCATTTGTTTTCTGAGCATCCGGCCTTACGAATATCTTTCCGTTGAATACACCTTTTGAATGGTGGTCGAGGATTCCTTTATAAACCTCATTGCTGAAACAGTTTGGAACCCTGTGATCTACAGAGGTATGGTTGTCGATGTGCGTTTCGCCATGTGCTACGTAAAGACCGTACATGTGTGCTTCTGAATTTTCATCATCCAGGAGAAAAGTCAGATTATTCCGGATAATTTTTCCTTCAAGGCTGATCGTGAATGTTTGAACATTGCAGTCGCGCTGCTGCCTTATGCTTGTGTTGTCAACGTGATATACAGACTTGCCCTGATTCTGAAATTTGTAGTAATTCAGAAATGCATTTGAACCAACAAATACCTCAGAAACATGATTGGTAAAAATTTCGATGTTGCCGTTTGTCAAAAAAGATTCAACAATATTTGCCTTTGCACCACCTTCTACCAATACAAGATTTCTCGATTGAAAAGTGGCGGATACAGCTTGTTGATCATAGGTATAGTGCAATAACAGCGGCTTCTCCAGTGAGGTGTTTTTAGTGATTTTAATAAAAACTCCCTCATAAGAAAATGCTGTATTGAGGGCAGCAAATGGATCTTTTCCCGGGTCAACATTATTGCCAAGGTGACTGATCAGGTCATCAGGAAACTGTTTCGCAGCTTCTTTCAGTGTTAAAACTACCAATCCAGGAACATTTAAGGAATTGAGTTGGGCCTTATCCACAATTCCGTTATTAATGTAAATGTGCATGGCATCCGCATCATGAAAGAGTGGTTTTTCACTCAGTAAAGTTGCATCGCCAAGTACACCAATTTTTGAAAAATCAAATTTCTTTTCTATCGCACGACCAAGGTGCGTGTATTTGTATTCTTCGTTTCTTGCTGTCGGAAACCCGGTCTTGTTGAAGGCATTCATGGCCTCTGACCTTAATCCGTGCCACACGCCTTTGCCATCGCCATTGAGTTCCTTTTCAAAATCCCTGAATCTGTCTGTTAACTGTTCAATCATTTTAGTTTCGTTTTTATTCACTGAATAGGCTATGAAACCATTTCAATTTCTTCCTTGATCCAGTCGTAACCTTTTTCTTCGAGCTCGAGCGCCAGGTTCTTATCGCCCGATTTGACGATTTTCCCCTGATACAACACGTGCACAAAATCAGGAATAATATAGTCAAGCAATCGCTGGTAGTGTGTCACGACGATCATGGCATTGTCAGGCCTTTTCAGTTTATTCACACCATTTGCCACAATGCGTAAGGCGTCAATGTCGAGACCGGAATCTGTTTCATCAAGAATAGCCAGTTTCGGTTCAAGCACAGCCATCTGGAATATTTCATTTCTTTTTTTCTCTCCTCCTGAAAAGCCTTCATTCAAAGACCTGCCTATGAGTTTCTTATCAATTTCCACCAGGGCCATTTTTTCTTTCATAAGTTTAAGAAAGTTTACGGCATCAAGTGGATCCTGACCTTTATATTCCCTTATTTGGTTGATTGATGTGCGCAAAAAATTATTTGAGGTAACACCAGGTATTTCGACCGGGTATTGGAACGCGAGGAATACACCTTCCCTTGCCCGATCTTCAGGTGCCATGTCGAGCAGGTCTTTTCCAAGGAATGTGACTTCACCATCTGTTACCTCGAATTCTTCTCTTCCTGCGAGTACAGAGGCGAGGGTGCTCTTGCCGGAACCGTTTGGCCCCATGATAGCGTGCACCTCTCCGGGTTTAACTTCAAGGTTGATACCTTTTAATATCTGCTGACCATCAATATCAGCGTGTAGGTTCTTAATTGTTAACATGAATGATTATGATTTATTTTTTGTTTGTTTCTTATCCAACACTGCCTTCGAGGGTGAGAGCAAGTAATTTTTGAGCTTCAACAGCAAATTCCATCGGGAGCTTATTCAAAACTTCTTTTGCATAGCCATTTACGATCAGGGCTACAGCATTTTCGGTGTCGATGCCGCGCTGGTTGCAATAAAATATTTGGTCTTCACCGATTTTTGATGTGGTCGCCTCGTGCTCTACCTTTGCTGAATTGTTGTCAATTTCGATGTATGGAAACGTATGCGCTCCGCATTTGTCGCCCATGAGCAATGAATCGCACTGCGAAAAGTTTCTGGCATTTTCAGCTCTTTTCAAAACCTTCACCAACCCGCGATAGCTATTTTGACTGAAACCGGCCGATATACCTTTTGAAACGATGGTGCTCGACGTATTTTTACCGATATGAATCATTTTGGTTCCGGTGTCGGCCTGTTGGTGGTTGTTCGTAACCGCGACAGAGTAAAACTCTCCAACAGAATTGTTGCCCTTCAAAACACAACTCGGATATTTCCATGTGATTGCCGAACCTGTCTCAACCTGGGTCCATGATATTTTTGAATAATCTCCTTTGCAAAGACCTCTTTTGGTTACAAAATTGTAAACACCGCCCTTGCCTTGTTTATCACCGGGATACCAGTTTTGAACTGTCGAATATTTCACCTCAGCTTTGGCTTCGGCATATATTTCGACTACTGCAGCATGAAGCTGATGTTCATCTCTTTGCGGAGCGGTGCATCCTTCGAGGTAACTCACATAAGAACCTTCCTCAGCTACGATCAGTGTTCGTTCAAACTGCCCTGTACCGGCAGCATTGATCCTGAAATATGTGGATAATTCCATAGGGCATCGTACGCCTTTGGGAATATAGCAAAATGAACCATCGCTAAATACGGCGCTATTTAGCGCTGCGTAAAAATTGTCGGTCATGGGTACAACCGACCCCAGGTATTTTTTGATAAGATCAGGATAATCTTTGACCGCTTCGCTGAAGGAGCAAAAAATTATACCCAATTCACCAAGCGATTTTCTAAATGTGGTTTTTACAGATACACTATCAATTACAGCATCAACTGCCACACCTGATAGCCTCTTCTGCTCCTCCAGTGAAATGCCCAGTTTTTTGAAAGTTTCCAGCAATTCCGGATCAACTTCATCGAGGCTTTGAAGTTCTTTTTTTGGTTTAGGCGCTGAATAATAAATGATGTCCTGAAAATCAATTTTTGGATATTTTACATTTGGCCATTTGGGCTCTGCCAGGGTTAACCAATGCCGGTAAGCTTTGAGCCTCCATTCAAGCATCCATTCAGGTTCATTTTTCTTGGCCGAAATAAAACGCACAATATCTTCACTTAGCCCTTTTGGCGCCGAGTCGTTTTCAATGATGGTTTCGAATCCGTATTTATATTCCGATGTGGTGAATTCTTCTAAGATTTGATTGTCTTTACTCATCCGGCTTCTTATTTAGAATAATTATAAACAATTGCAAAAGTACAACAGAAATGATTAAGAATTGTTTGATGCATTCAAAAATTTGTTGAACAATCCGGATAATAGATTTTGTGCACCCTAGTATTTTTTTTTATCCACTAAACAAATGAAAAATCCTGTTTTTTGTCATTTTATCAGAATATATGATTTAGAGAAAGCCTTTAAACCTATCGTCATTTCATGCTCCCGGACATTGTATTACATGCTCTTTGTGTGCAATTTACTGATCTTCTTCTAAACATTTGACCAGTCAATTTCCGGTCATCGCGCATCTTGAATTTGCCGGACATATTGATAGTTCATAGATGATTCCCGGTTCATGTCAGGCAGGTATGTCAGACAATTTTTTGCCTTCACGATCCGGGCAATCGATTTGTAAACAATTCCGTTTTCGACTATCATTACAAACAGATCATCCAAATATTTTTAAGATACAGAAGGATATGTCCAACGGAAAATTTACACGGCGCGACTTTTTCAAAAGCGGTGCGATAGGAGGAGCTTCCCTCTTGCTCATGACGGGAGCAAGCCAGCAACAAAGCAAACAAATTGATTACAAATTAGTAAGCATCAGAAAGGAGGGGCCACAAATTCCATCCCGTTACCATCTCGATCTTGCTCCAGCGAGGTGGATTTGGTATCCGTCTCAACGTACGCTGGCCAATACGTTTATACTTTTCAGAAAGACGTTACGCATTGAAAAAAAGCTTCATTCAGCCAAAGGCTGGATACTGGGCGATAGCAGATATTTATTGCATGTCAATGGCAAAAGGATACAATGGGGGCCACCTCCGGCTGATCCGAGGTATAGTGAGGCCGATCCTGTTGATTTAACATCCGTGCTAACGACCGGAGAAAATGCCATCGGCGCCAAGGTGCTGTTCTACGGTTATGGAGACGGCACCTGGCCGGTTGGCAAACCGGGATTCATTTTTTACTTAAAACTGCATTTTGACGATAATTCAGAGCAACTGATTGTTTCTGACAATTCCTGGAGTTGTCACCTGGCCAGAAGCTGGAAACCCGGTCAATACAAGCGCTGGTATCTGCGGTCACTTCAGGAGGATTTTGATGCACGTAAATATCCCTTTGGCTGGGATTCAAACAATTTTAATGAGAATAGTTCATGGGTCAGGGCGGTGGAGCTTCGGGGATCGGCCGCACAAACAGCGTTGAGTTCCGGTAGTTCCGACTATATGTATGATGCTTCCAGCGCCGACACCATCACGGAGTTAAGGGGAAGGACTATTCCGATGATTCTGGAAAATGAACAATTCACCATGAAACTCATGGAAGTTTGTGAAATAGGTTGGAAGCAGCCTATCCAGGATTATTTCGACATGATTGTTCCAGATGCCTATGAGGTGACGGCGGAATTACCCGCAAACGCTGATGGACCCTGGGAATTTTCACTAAACAGTGACAAAGCCATTGCCCTCACCTTTACGGCACACGAGCAAATGGTCGGCTGGCCATTTTTTAACATCAATGCACCGGAAGGAGCGACAATAGAACTGATGGTGCAGGAGGGACATCGCCTGTTTAAGGATGGTGGCCCGGCCATGATGAACAATCATCATCATTCCTGGACAAGATTTACCTGTAAAGCGGGAGATAATCATTTTGAAACATTTGATTTCGAAAGTGTAAAATGGATGCAATTGCATATTCATGGTACAAAAGGTAAAATAATAGTCGATAAGCCAGGCATTCGGCGCAGGATGTACGACTGGCCGAATCCGCCGAAGGTGAAAACCTCTGATAAGGACTTGCAAAAGATTATTGATGCCTGCATCAATACGACCTACAACAATTCGCTGGACACCATCGTGGATGGCATGGGGCGCGAAAGGCAGCAATACAGTGGCGATATCGGGCACATGCTTCATGTGCATTACCGGGTATTTGGCGAACAACGTTTACCTGCACGGTACCTCAACACCTACAGTCAGGGCATCACGCTCGATGGTTTTTTCCTCGATGCCTGGCCTGCTTATGACCGGCTAAACAGGCTGGCGCAACGACAGCTTGATCTCACCAAATGGGGACCGCTGCTCGATCATGGAGTAGGCTTTAATTTCGATTGCTATCATCACTTTTTATACACCGGCGACTTGTCTGAACTCGAAGAGGTCTGGCCAAGATTGAAACGATTTTTTTATTATCTGAAATCGATCGTCAGGGAAGATGGCATGCTGCCGGTTGAAGATATTGGTATTCCGGCCGTCTGGATTGATCACGATGCTTACAAAATGCAACGGCATAAGCAATGCGCGTTTAATCTGTATGCCATTGCCATGTTGAAATATGCTTTCAGCCCGCTTGCTATTTCTTTCGACGAGGACGAAATAAGCAGAGAAGCGATGGCCTTTGCAGAATCACTGTACGATCCGTTGAAGGCTGTTTATTGGGATGCATCCAAAGAACTTTATGTATGCAACAAACCCTGGAGAGACGAAGAAGGGGAGGGGCGCCTTTGTGACCGTTCATTAGCGACAGCGTTACTTTTTGATCTTTTCCCCAACGACAGTTTTGAGAAATCACTTCAGATGTTGATTCAAAAGCCTGAAAATATGGGGATGTCTTATCCGCCAAACACCAACTGGTACTTGTGGGCCCTTGGAAAAAAAGGGAAAGTGAATGCCATTTTTGACGATTTTAGCAGCCGCTGGATAAAATTTAAATCCATCCATGAAAACAATACCATGCAGGAATTCTGGGATGTATTTCCTGATACAGGGTCGCAGTGGAGCCATGCTGCCATCGCCCCGCTGATCACCGTGTTTTCTGACCTGGCAGGTGTTCAACCACTGAAACCGGGTTATAAATCATTTAAAATCCAGCCCAATCCCGGAAAGTTGGAAATATTGGAACTTTCAAATTATACACCATCGGGACCGATAGAATTTGTATTGTCCGGAAAAAAAGGCAAAAGAAAGCTTGTGCTTAAAATACCAGTTGGCATATCCGGTGAGTTGGTGCTTGACGAAAGAGAGAAGCTGAAACTGAAGGAATTGTATCAGAGGGAAGGGAAAAAAGCTTATGAACTGGCGGGAGGGCATGAAGTTTCTTTAAATTTGAAATACACCTAAACATAAGACCAGTTCACCTTGCCGGACCTGCTTCGG
>CAYZWN010000150.1:0-11418 GCA_964482185.1 uncultured Roseivirgaceae bacterium | reverse complement strand
GGTTTGATAATATTATTAACATTCAAAGTTATCATTGCCTGTAATCATAACAAATGAAACTTTTAAATAAAAATTACGCCAAAATCATGACGCCGTTGAACAAGGTAATCCATTTCCACAGGCTCGAAACCGGCTTAGAAATATCAATATTTTGATATGGATTATGAATCAAGGAGTATCTTTTGTCAAAAAAGTAAATTATTAAATCTGTATAAACGCCATCAAATATCCATTGGCAAAACAAACTGACGTAAATGATACACGGAATTTATCAGGCAATAGGGGGTTGCCTCATTTTATTTACCACAACAACCTTAACCCGAAGACAGAAAACTATGATCGGCTATTCGCCCTTTTCAGGGTACAGGCAATCGAGGGAATTGGATTTTACATAATAACTTTTGTAGTTGAGGGCATTGGGATCCGTGCAACCTTCGAGGTTGAGCAACCAGATGTCTTTGAAATCAACAGGCTGTCCTTCACTTTGCAATGCGATAAATCCTTCGGTAAGCAATTTGCCATCAGGTTTGAAGGCCGGATCATAGCGCTCTACGACACCGCCCCCGATTTGCGGCTGAGTATATTGCAACACTGTATCACCATTGATCATATGGATAATAAGCGAATCGCCAAGCACGATCAACTCGGCGTTTACCCACTGATCACCGTCGTATGTTTCGGAGGTGGAATTGATACAATGTCCCGGGTAAATTTTGCCTTCATACATCACCTCTGTACCCGGCGAACACATGTTGCCCGTAGGACGCGGTTTGCCGTCTCCTAGTCCGCCGAGAAACTGCATTTCCACTGATATTGGCCAGTTTTGCTCCTTTGGCATGGTGCGGGGATCCTGCGAATGAAACATCACACCGCTGTTGCGCAATGTGTACGGAGGAGCCCCCGGGTACAATTCGCCCACAAAACGGTATGCAAGTTTCAGTCTGTAGTATGAGTATGGTTTTTTGTAATAAAGATGACCGAACCGGTCGTTGAATGTGCTGTCATACTGTTCATAGCTCACCCTGATCATATCATCCTCCACGCTGAATGTTTCGCCATAATTGTCACCAACTTCATAATGGTGAATTTTAACAATCCAATCGTTCAGATCTTGTTTGTTGAATAGAGGCATCCAATCTTCACGGTCGGGTCTGTTTTGTGCAAATAAAATCTGTAAGCATATAATTTGCGCAGCGAAAACAAGCAGAATACCCCTGTGCATATTACAGCTCGCTAAAAATATTTTTAACTGACACTTCGGCTTCAATAATTTTCTTAAGGTCGGCGATTTTTACGCGTTCCTGCTCCATTGTATCGCGGTGCCTGATTGTGACGGTCTCATCTTCCTTTGTCTGATGATCAATTGCAATACAGAATGGCGTACCGATCAGATCCTGACGGGTATATCGCTTGCCAATCGACTGGCTGTCTTCATAGATGAGGTTGAAATCGTATTTGAGGTCATCGAATATTTTTCTTCCGATTTCCGGCAGTCCGTCTTTCTTCACTAAAGGCAAAATGGCCGCTTTTACAGGAGCCAGGGCCGGATGAAACTTGAGGAATGTCCGTTGTTTTTGCTGATCACCTTCACCTACGGTCACCTCTTTGTATCCGTTGCAAAGCAGCATGAAAAACAATCTGTCTGCTCCGGCTGAGGTTTCGATTACATACGGCACATAATTCTGGTTGATCTCCGGATCGAAGTACTGCAGTTTTTTCTTCGACAATAATTGATGATTTCCCAGGTCAAAGTCTGTTCGTGAGTGGATGCCTTCTATTTCCTTGAATCCGAAGGGGAATTTAAACTCGATATCCACGGCGGCATTGGCGTAGTGGGCCAGCTTGTCGTGGTCGTGGAAGCGGAGGTTTTCGGCTGGAATGCCAATAGCTTTGTGCCATTGCAGCCTGATTTGTTTCCAGTGTTCGTACCACTTCAACTCTTCGCCGGGTCTGATAAAAAACTGCATTTCCATTTGCTCAAATTCGCGCATCCGGAAGATAAACTGCCTGGCAACGATCTCATTTCTGAAAGCTTTGCCAATCTGCGCAATACCAAAAGGCACCTTCATTCTGGCCGTCTTCTGAACGTTCAGGAAATTGACAAATATGCCCTGGGCGGTCTCTGGTCTTAGATAAATATTGCTTGCGTCATCAGCCACGGAGCCAATCTGCGTAGAAAACATGAGGTTAAACTGTCGTACTTCGGTCCAGTTGGATGTTCCGGAAACCGGGCAAACGATACCGCTGTCGATGATCAATTGCCGCACGCCTTCCAGGTCTTCGGCATCGAGTAACTGCCCCATCTTTTTAACAAGTGCATCAGCTTCATCCTGCTTGCCCGCCATCGCCAGCTCTGCGGCCTTGTCTTCGATGAGTACATCGGCTCGGTACCGTTTTTTGGAATCTTTGTTATCGATCATCGGGTCATTGAAGCTGTCAACATGCCCGGATGCCTTCCATGTGAGTGGGTGCATGAATATCGCCGCGTCAAGCCCGACCACATTTTCGTTGAGCTTTACCATGGCCTGCCACCAGAGGTCTTTCAGGTTTTTCTTTAGTTCGGCGCCGTATGGGCCGTAATCATATACGGCCTGCAAACCGTCGTAAATTTCACTTGATGGATAAACAAATCCGTATTCCTTGGCGTGAGAAATGATCTCCCTGATTCCAAAATCCTGTTCTGTCATAGGTTTAAAAATAATTCCTGCAAAGATAGACAAAGGAATATTGGAGACAAGTCATATCAGGTCAAAGGCTTCCAGGTGTTTATTGGTTTATTTCCGGCGTTAGAACTCATAATTTTCATTTTGAACCAAAACTGCTTTTTCGATCAATCAATCCATATCCAATTATGCTCATTCGAAAAGTAGTATTGTGTAATCTGTTACTTGTCCGTATTCCGGATTTTGTAAATTTTGTTAGGCATAAAGACATTCAAGGTCGCAATCAGGAGAGTTGGCAGGCACATCATGCTGGCGTATTAGCGCTTTCACATGCAAATCACCAGTCAAATAAGCTTAAATACGACAGTATAATGAAATGGACTGACCGATGATTAAGTAGAAATGCAACAAACTGATATTTGGCGTTGTAGAAAAAAAATCGTTTTTTGACTGGGTGTTTCCCAATTATAGGTTGCGCAATGTTGTAAAACTGCTTTATAACATTTTGATTGGGAATTCACTTAAAAATAGGATATGGATCACGGACTCTTATTTACGCTACTGCTAAAACTATCCATTTTACTGGTGGCCGGCAGGCTTATGGGTGAGTTGGCCAGAAAGATTCACCTGCCGCCACTTGTTGGCGAAATATTGGCAGGCATATTACTGGGTCGTACTTTTTTCGGTATGTTTTTCCCCGATGCTTTCGCTTATCTTTTTCCATCAGAGGGTGACTCGGCGATTGTATTAAATGGATTCATCAGCATATCTGTTGTTTTATTGTTATTCATTGCCGGACTTGAAGTAGAACTTGGCATTGTTATTCAGCAAAGAAAACAGGCATTTTTGACCAGTTTTTTTGGGCTGATTTTTCCTTTTGCAATCGCATTTTTAACCGCCCTGTTTTTTCCATCAGTATTTGAAGCAGGTAGCGGGGTGAACAAATTTGTATTTGCCGCCTTCATCGGAACAGCAATGTCGATTACTGCTTTACCGGTTATAGCCCGGATTTTAATGGACATCAATATGTTACGCTCCAAAATGGGCATGCTCATTATTTCATCCGCCATGATCAATGACCTGATAGGCTGGCTTGCTTTTACGTTTGTACTGAGTCTCGTAAAGCGCAGTTACGGTGAAACGAGTATTTTCATGACTATTGGCCTTACCCTTGGTTTTACACTGTTTATGCTCACTATTGGCAAAGCACTGATCAACAGGGTGCTGCCATGGATCAACCAAAAGCTCGCCTGGCCGGGAGGCGTGATTACCTTTGCTATCTCAATTTGTTTTCTTGGCGCATCTGTTACTGAACTGATTGGCATTCACGCGATATTCGGTGCATTCATAGTTGGTGTTGCGCTTGGTGATTCCACGCATTTTACTGATAAGGCCAAAGAGGTAGTTCATCATTTTGTCAATAATATCTTCAGCCCGCTTTTTTTTGTCTCCATTGGCCTGCACATCAATTTTATCAGCAGTTTAGATCCTTTGCTTGTCGGAATAGTACTTATTGTCGCTTTTTCCGGTAAAATTATTGGGGCCGGTTACGGATCTTATCTCGGTGGTTACTCAATCAGGGATTCTCTGGCAATAGGTTGTGGAATGAATGCCCGTGGCGCCATGGAAATAATTCTCGGGCTTGTGGCGCTTGAAGCAGGACTCATACAAGAGCGATTATTTGTAGCGCTGGTAATTATGGCTCTGGTGACCAGTATTTCAAGTGCGCCCTTAATGAAATTGTTCCTGAAAAAATAATGACCTTATGATTCCAAATAAAAAATCAGAGTTTACGGTTCTTTTTTAAGAGGTATCAGGATGAAAGCTTAATAAAACATCCAGTTAATAATAGTTTAAGAAAACCATATAATATTATTCGCATGTATAATAAAATTGGTGTCGCAGTTGCATTTTCTCCACGGTGCGAAGCCATTGTTGGCGAATCAGCACGTTTGCAAAATCTGTTTAATTCGGAGTTAGTTATCATTCATGTTGGGGATAGTCATCCCGATGAGAAGGAGTATTTGGATGAAATTATCAAGACCACTCAAGTAAATACCGATAAACTAAAAATTGTTTGGGAGGCCGGAGAGCCTTCGAAGAAAATATTAGCGGTAGCAAACAAGGAAAATATTGATTTGCTTGTGGCAGGAGCAATTCACAAGGAAAGTGTTATGAAATTCTATTTTGGTTCAATTGCCCGAAAGTTAATACGTAAATCTGCCTGCTCCGTTTTGATGCTGATAAATCCTTCTTTCCCTGCGAAACCCTTTGAGAAAATCGTTATTAATGGCAGTGACGGTGAAAGCAATTCCGGAACAATAAGCCGGGGCATATCGCTTGCAAAACTCGAGCATGCAAGGCGGGTACATATTTTTAAAAGTATTAAGTTTTTTGGCCTCAGCATGGCCCTTGCAAGTGAAGAAGAAACCGAGCACAGGCAGGAAGAAACCAGAAGAGATATCGTTGGCCAGGAAATCAGGGAAATAGAAAAAATTCTACAAGATATAGACACGCAAGGACTACAAGTTAACATTAAAGTTTCATCAGGTAAGCCAGGCTATGAATTGCGAAAATTTACCCAGCGTGTACACGCAGATTTACTTATTTTAAAAAACCCGGCATACAAGCTGAATTTATTAGACAGGATATTCCCACACCATTTGGAAATGATCCTTGAAGATCTTCCGTCTAACCTGCTTATCGATAAATCATGAATTACCATGGCTCGTTTTATCATGATCAATCGGATGGGATTGCTCTCTGAGCTGGCTCCAAAAATACGCGGACAAGTCTTGATATCGATTTGTGTACTTCTAATAACACAGGGCTGTCAGAGCCAGGCGCCATCAAAAGACGGATCTAAACCACCCTCACATCAAATCTGGACTGATCTCCTTCAGAAATTTGTGGATGACGATGGGTTTGTGGATTACAGCGGTTTCCTGAAAGACAGCGTGAAACTAAATGAATACCTAAACCTGCTGACGCAAAACCCGCCTGACGAGCAGCGCTGGTCAGACGAACAAAAACTGGCCTATTGGATCAATCTTTACAATGCATTTACGGTCAAACTGATCATTATCCACTATCCGCTAAAAAGCATCCGGGACATTGGCTCAATGATACAAATTCCATTTATCAATTCGCCATGGGATATCAGGTTCATCAGTATTATGGGAAATGATTATGATCTGAATAACGTGGAACACAATATTCTGCGCAAGCAGTTTGATGAATCGCGCATTCATTTTGCCATTAATTGCGCATCATTCTCATGCCCGCTCCTGCGCCGCGAAGCCTACACGGCTGAAAAACTCGAAGCCCAGCTTCAGGAGCAGGCTGTCGCTTTTATTAATGATCCGGCAAGAAACAAAATCGATCCCGATGGAGCTGCCCTTTCTAAAATATTCAACTGGTTTGGAGGGGACTTCACCAAAGAAGGTGACCTGCGCGATTTCATCAATCGTTATTCGAAGATAAAACTCGATAAGAAAAGCAAGATTTCGTATTTGAAGTACGACTGGTCGCTCAATGATCAGGCCGCGCGATAACTCAAAAGTTTTCTAATTTGCGTCAATGACTTCCCCGGTTCCGGTGATCAACGTGATAACTTCAGGATTGCCTTTGTAGTAAACATTGCCGGTGCCTTCGATCACAACATCGAGATTTTCATTTGCCGTCACCTCACTGTCGCCTGTACCGATGAGTCTTATTGATGTTTGATTAGTGATGAGATCATAAGCTTTCAGCGTCATCTGACCGTTGCAAATTATCTCGTGAAAATCCGTTGTGCCACTGTAATTGATATTGCCCTGTCCGCTGATTAAAGTATGGATTTTTTCCATATCGAAGGAGACATTGAAATCGCCGATACCTGTTAGTTGCATTGTAATTTCCTCTCCCGCAATGGCATTGGTTGTTTCAATGTTGCCAATACCGGCCATGATCAGAAATTCAAATGCCGGAGCCGTTACCTCCACCAACAGTTCATAACTTCCGTTGAAGCAATTTTCCGAGCTGATATTAAGCACGTTGTTTTGAGCGTTCATCAGGATGAGCGGCACCACATTATCAGGACCTGTAAGTCGCACTTCAAATTCCGGTCCCTGGGTAATTTTCAGATTCCCAACGGTATTCATCACCACGCTATTGAAATTGTTCAGTTCCCGGGTATCTGTAATGACTTCGCTACTTACGCGGATACAGCTCAGATCATCGTCGTTGCAGGAGTTTAGCGAAAGCAAAAGGGCGGTGATTGCCAGGAATAAAAATAGATTTTTCATTGCAGTTACATTTAAACCAACCTGTCACGACTTGAGCAAAAAAGCCTTAAAGTCATTGTAATCATTTGTCATGGAGATGGCATGTTTTTCTTTCTCTATGATTTTCTTTAACCTTAACGGAATTTCAACCTCACCGGGTATAAGTTCGTCAACAATATCCTTGAATTTGCATGGATGGGCCGTAGATAAAAATACGCCCTTTTCGCTAGGCTTCAGCCGGTCGCGCAAACCACCATAGCCGATTGCAGTATGCGGGCACATCAGATAGCGGTATTTTTCATTTACTTCCCTTATTATCTCCCTGGTTTCCTCATCGGTGAAGCTGATGCCTTCCATGTCGCTGGAGATGGCATCAAAATCATGATTGTAAAGATCAAGTATTCGCGCAAAATTTGATGGATTACCCACATCCATGGCATTGGAAATGGTCTGTACTGATGGCCTGGGCGAAAATAAAGCCGTGGCCAGGTATTCGGGTACAATATCATTGGCATTGGATGCAGCAATGAATCGTTTGATCGGCACACCCATTTTTTTTGCCAGTAAGCCGCCGCACAGGTTTCCGTAATTGCCGCTCGGCACACAAAATACCGTGTCGCCAGAAATGCCGGACAATTGGGCAAAAGCATAGGTATAGTAAAACGATTGAGGCAGCAACCTGGCAATGTTGATGGAATTGGCTGAGCTGAGATTCATCTTACCGGTCAGCTCAGTATCAAGAAATGCTGCTTTTACCATGCGCTGGCAATCATCAAAAGTGCCGCTCACTTCCAAAGCAGTGATGTTTTGTCCAAGGGTAGTCAGTTGCTGTTCCTGGATTTTTGAGACTTTTCCTTTCGGATAAAGCAAGGTAACCTTAATGCCTTTCACACCCAGAAAACCCTGTGCCACGGCGCTTCCCGTGTCTCCTGAAGTCGCGACCAGAATATTTATTTCGCGCTGGTCCGCTTCGAGAAAATGCCCCATCACCCTGGCCATAAATCGCGCACCAACATCCTTAAATGCCAGTGTCGGGCCATGAAACAATTCAAGCACAAAAAACTGATCGTGCATATTGTGTACAGTCAGATCAAAATCAAACGCATCTTCTACCAGTGCCCGGAGCCTGTCCGCATCGATTTCGTCCTCCAAGATCAGCCTGGCCCCTTCGAAGGCAATGTCAGTAAATGATTTCTCTTGTAATCCGGATAAAAATTCATTGGAAAATTGAGGAATGAATTCGGGCATAAAAAGGCCATTGTCATCGGGCAGACCTTTGATCACGGCTTCTTTAAAACTCACTAAAGGTATATTTTTGTTGGTGCTGTAAAACCGCATGTAATTAATTTTTGAAGCGCAAAGATAATGGTTAAATTCATTCCGGAGCAGAAGTCTAATAAACTGAACTTAGACCTTCCATTAGTTTGAAAAATCAACATCTGTAAAAACCCACAATGTTTCATTAATTGCTTATGTCGTTTAGCTAAATCACTAAACAATGTTTTGTCCTTATCGGAGTTAAACCTAATTTTATTCGACTTAAATTCAATCTTTACGCCTTGTCTTCCATTTTTAAATGAAAAATCTAGTGAATCATCAGGAGATTAAAACTATTTTGAAAAAGAAACGGCCTAAGCAAATTCGCCAAATCCAATAACAAGGCTACCTGAAGTGTTTGTTTCTAAAAGCATATCCATATGAAAAATCCTGGCAAATTCCTGATCGTTTTTTTGGTCACCATGCTCACTTTTGCATGTGAACCGGCATCAAAAATACTGTGGCAAATCGGTAATCATGATGGCAATTCATTCGAATTTGCGCTTACACCGGACCAGTATGAGGCCTTTCTGGATCATGATTTCGGGTTTGAAGACAAGTATTTCCTCATTGGTCATTCCGAAGAAAAGACTGACTTTCCGTATGTGTTGCCCGGGCCGGTGGATACCTGGGGCGGGACATGGGGCACATCAGGCTGGAGAACAAACGAGATCAACATACTTTTTGGACTGGAGAAGGTAAAAAGCAGCGGAGACTACACGCTGGTAATCCATCTTGAGGATTATGCCAAAAAGTTTTTACCTCTTATAAAGATGCTCATCAATGATCAGGTGGAAAAACTGCAACTCTCGGCGGAGGGATATGATCCGGACAAGCAACCGAATCCAAGGCTCAATGAACCGGTCGTCAACGAGGCGGCTCTTACAGGGACTGACTCCCTGTCAACACCACTGAAGATTGAGATTCCCATCAATAAAGGTGTTTTAAAAAATGGCGGCAATACCATTAAGCTGACTGTCCTCGAAGGTTCATGGATAAAATTTGACCAGATAAGGCTTGAGGGCCCGGGAAGCACAACCATAAAAGACCATAGCTCCCTGTTTGTACGCAATGTTCATCCCGCTAATTATGAAGTAAAAACAGAACAAGGCACTGCACAACCCCTGCTCATTCATGTTGAAAATTTGTCCGGAATGCCGATTATGGAAGTTTTGCTGGATGGAGAAAAAATATTTGTTGAAACACCAGAGACGGGCTCATACCAATATGAGGCGCCCATGCCGGCAGTATCATCTCCGCTGACGAGCGATTATGAAATTGTGGTGGATGGTATGGTGATTGAAAAGGGTAAAGTTCGCCGTAGCCCTTTTGAGCCAATTACCCTTGCGGGATATGTGGATACCAAAATGGGCACCGGGCATTCCAGATGGATGATTGCACCCGGACCATGGATGCCATTCAGCATGGTAAAACTCAGTCCCGACAACCAGAACAGTGGCTGGCAGTCGGGATATCAGCCTTCTTTCGAAAGCATTGGCACATTCAGCCACATCCATGAATGGACTATGGCGGGCCTAGGTATCATGCCAACCAACGGGCCTCTGATCACGGAAGTGGGTGACGAGCGGCATCCGGATAGCGGATACAGATCGCGTTTTGATACGCAGACCGAACAAGCCCCGTTGGGATATTATCAGGTTGATCTGACTGATTACGGCATCAGGGCGGAGTTGACTTCTACCACCCGTTGTGGTTTTCAACGCTATACATTCCCCCGGGACCGGGAAGGGTCGCGGGTGCTGATCGACCTTCAGATACCATCAGAATACGAATATATTCTGGAAGCCGTGCATATTGAAAAAGTCAGCGATTTCCGGATTCAGGGCTACAGCAGGCAACATGCTCCCGGCGTTTGGAGCCTGGGTATCTCTCAGGAATATACGGTGCATTTTGTCATCGAATTCGATCAACCCATACAAAAGATTGGATTCTGGACAGATGAAGGAATCGTGGATGAGCCGGAACTGCTAAGACTGCATGAAGTCAGAGATGCGGGCGCTTTTGTGGAATTCAACACGACCCAAAACCCGGTAGTGCAGGTGCGGAGCGGCATTTCTTACGTAAGCGTGGAAAACGCAGGCAAAAATCTGACGGTTGAAATTTCAGAGGCCTTCGGTTGGGATTTTGATGCAATCCGCCAACAAAACATCGATACATGGAATCAACTGCTTGACAGGGTGGCGATCGACACCCGGGACAGGCAGGAAAAAATCCGGTTTTATACCAACATGTACCGGGCATTGTGCAGCCGCAATACTTTCAGCGATGTGGATGGCAAATGGGTAGATTCCGGTGAAAGGATCAGGCAATTTGATAATCCGGATCACATTGCCCTTGGGTGTGACGCATTCTGGAATACCTTCTGGAACCTGAATCAGTTCTGGAACCTTGTGACCCCCGAATGGAGCAACCGATGGGTCAACTCGCAACTCGCCATGTATGACGCTGGCGGCTGGCTTGCCAAAGGACCTGCCGGTATGGAGTACATACCTGTGATGGTCGCTGAGCATGAAATTCCGCTGATTGTGGCGGCTTATCAGATGGGCATTCGCGATTTTGATGCGGAAAAAGCATTTGAAGCCGCGAAAAAAATGCAGACTACACCAGGCCGGTATGTTGACGGAGGGTTTGCCGGCAATCGCGACCTGGAGAGTTATTTAAAACACAAATACGTGCCCTACGACAAAGGCCGCTTTTCCAATTCCCTGGAGTACGCCTATGACGACTGGACCGTCGCCCAGTTTGCCAAAGCGTTGGGCAAAACTGAGGATTATGAGACTTTTATCAGGCGGGGAGCAAATTGGAAAAATGTGATTGACAGTGAAACCGGATATGCGCGTATGAAGGATTCGAAGGGGGCGTGGTTGCCGGATTTCGATCCGTATAAATCAGGCGCCAACCAACATTATGTGGAAGGCAACGCCTGGCAACTTACCTATTTTGTTCCTCAGGATGTGCCTGCACTGATCGGGGCCATTGGCAGGGATCGCTTTATTGACAGACTGGAATGGGGATTTAGCGAAAGCGACAAAACGCGTTTCAACGGCAAAAACGACCAATACTGGAATTACCCGGTGGTGCAGGGCAATCAGCAATCCATGCATTTTGCATTTCTTTTCAACTGGGCCGGCAAGCCCTGGCTCACGCAAAAA
>CAYZWN010000149.1:8114-11627 GCA_964482185.1 uncultured Roseivirgaceae bacterium | reverse complement strand
AGTCAGGAACGGATATCGTCCTGTTTGTCCGGTAAGACCGGGGCTATCACCTGTCGCGATTAGGCGGGCAATCAATCCGGGCTTGAAATGAAATGCCAATAATATCTTTAAGAAAAGCTGTAAAATTCAGGAGCCGGCGGAAGGTATCGTAAAACTAAAGGTGCTGCCTTTTCCTTCTTCGCTTTCAACCCATATTTTACCTCCATTGGATTCTATGAAGTTTTTTGAGATAAAAAGCCCAAGGCCGGTACCGCGCTCATTTGCTGTCCCGCGGGTTGTGAATGTCTGCACCTGAAAGAGCATCTTTATGTTTTCTTCAGACATGCCGATGCCGCTATCTGCAACTGATATCCGGTGATATCCATTTTGTTGATCTGAATTAATAACAATATTTGCACCTCTTAATGAGAATTTGATCGCATTTGATATCAGATTCCTGAAAACGAGATTTAGCATGTTCGGATCGAAATGCGCATAGGTGCTCTCCGGAATATTATTGATGATGCCCACCTTTTTCTTATCACCCATCGATTTGAGCAATTTTACATTTTCCTCTGCAATTTCATGAATATCCAGCTGCACCGGCTTCGGATTGATGCCCTGCATCTGGCTTTTTGCCCAATTGAGTAAATTATCCAGGAATATCGATGTGCTGTTGATCTTGTCGGTAAGTTCTTTTGAAATGACATTTAGCTCATCTTCTGATAATGCACCAACTTTGAGCAAGGCAAGCGTTCCTTTCAGCGAATTGAGGGGACTTCTGAATTCATGGGAGATGATTGAAAATAACTTATCCTTTATGCCATTTAACTCTTCCAGCTCTTTTTTCTGTTTTATAATCGCCTCATTTTGCAGGCGTATTTCCGTATTAAGTTTGGATAATACATCATTTTTTTCCTGAATTTCTTTTTTCTGGGCCATCAACAATTCATTTGCCTTCTTCTTTGACTGATTGCCCCTGTAATAAATAATTGTCAGGACACCGGACAGTAAAAAGATAAGGAAAAGTCCGATGGTGAAAATATACTGTAACCTGATGGTCGCGGCTTTCGCTTCATTTTCTGTTCTGAGCAATTCATTTTCCTGTTCACGGATTTCACTTTCATATTTTGCACGTATCTCCGCCAATTCTTTTTCTTTGTCTATGTTGAGCAGGCTGTCTTTCAGGTTGGAATATTCATTGGTATAGCGATAGGCTTCACTGAAAATACCGAGCTTTGCGTAGCAATCTGCCTGATACTTGTAGTTGTCCATGATCAAAAAGGCTGAATTTTGACGTTTGGCCTCGGTCAAACCATCCTTAAAGTAATCCAGCGCTTCTTCATATCGTTTTCCTCTGTAATAAGCCCGGCCAATGTTGTTTGTAGTATTTGCGGCATATTTATCATAGCCCATTTCAAGGAAAATATCTCTGGAAGATTTTAGGCTCTCAACAGCTTTATCTACCTGGTTGATATGCATGTACACCAGGCCAAGATTGTGGTAAATGGTTGCAATATCGAGTCGGTTTCCATACTTTTCTTTTATCGCCAAGGCTTTATTGTAATAGCTTACAGCAAGATCTATGGAATCAAGTTCATAAAAGACCAAAGCAATATTGTTATAAACACCACCTTCCCTTCGCTCATCATTATTTAAAATGAAATAGTTGAGTGCCTTTTTATAATAATACAGCGCTTCAGGGTAATTTCCCGTATCATAATATATTCTCCCAATATTATTGGCCGCGTCCGCGGATCTCGTGTCGTTCTGAAGAGATTCCGATATCTTGAGGCACTTAAAAAATATATCGAGTGCTGATGAGTAATTTTCTTCATTAAAATATTCATCACCAATCAACAGGAGTAATTCAATGCTGTCAGATTTGCTGGCAGTTTCAAGAAGACTATTTAAACTATCAGTTTTTGACAGGGTTTGAGAAAAAGCCATATTTCCCTGGAGCAGCAGTAATGTGCAAATGGTAAGCAATTTCAGTTTTTGTATAGGAATCAAGATACTTTTGTCTGTGTGTTTAAGTTGATCCATTAGTAAGTTATGCCATTAAAAGAAAAAGTCAATATACAGTCTTAAACCTGTATTTACGCAAAATGTAACAGGTAATAATGAATTGTACTGTTCAAAATCATTTCAGTCTATGCTTAAAAAGTTAATTGTTGGTCGAAATTCCCAATTCATTTTAATGTGCAAATATTAAGCAATAAACTTTCTCAATGCAAATTTAAGGATGTTTTGAATTAATGTGTTTGAGACAAAGACATGGCAAGAATACCAAACCAAAATCATCTAAGAACCCCTGAGAAGCGGATAGCACTTGTAATATGTGGTAATGACTATTTTTTATAAACGAAAATGCATCTGATATCCATGTGCCTGACTACAAAAACAGAAATCAAAAATTTCACAAGCAAACCAGCGACAGTGGCCTGGTGATTGAGACAGATCAAATTGTAAATGATTAGTGGCCTTTGAATTACAAGTTTGCCAAAGGGCAGAGTGCGAAATTTGTCAACAGACTTTCCGATGATAGCATGATCACTGAGAAGTGAGAAATGAAAAACAAAAATAAAAAAGCTGCATTTCGATGCGGCTTTTTTATTTTTATGCCTGAGCAACTATGAGCAAGGCGATTAAATTTATTTACCGGAGTGAGTCAAACTGGCTTGAAGTACTGGCTGAGAGGTTTGGAGCCTCAATATCAGGCAATACGCTTATTATTCCGCCCTTGCTTGGATCCGGCTCTTTGCGTGAATTTGAGATAGAAAATGGATTTTATGTTTCATTTGGAGATTTAAAACTTAAAAATCAGCTTGAACTCATTAAGAAACCGGATCGTGTAAAAAATAAACTCACTATTTTTTTTAAGTACATTGAAGGGGACACCACCATTTTCGTGCCTGTAGATGGTCAGTACAAGGAAGTAAAAGCCGGAGGTGTACATTTTCTTTCTTCGAATGCCGATAATCACCTGATTTTCCCTGGTAATAGTCATACCTATATTTTTCGTGTGAATATCAGCCTTGATTGGGTTAAGAGTAACCTGGCAGAATTTATCATACAGGATGATTCATTCAACAATATGATTTTTGGAAAAGAGAAGGTGATGCATTTTGAGCCATTGACCAACCGTTTTCTACGGTTGTTTTCTGATGTTTTTAAATCAGAATTTGACCCGAAGCTCAATCACCTCATTGTCAAGGACAAAGGTTATGAAGCTGTGGTGCTTTTTTTTGATCATTTTTATAAAAAATTTTTCAAAGAAAGTATAAATTATTCGCGCTATTCCATAGAAGATCAGAAAAGGCTTTACAGTCTAATTGATTTCATAAAAGGAAATATGGATAAGAATATGAGTCTTGACCAACTGGCTCGAAAGGCCGGTTTTAGCAAAAGTAAGCTGCAGGCCATGTTTCACCATTTTTTCAATGAGAGCATCTATGCATACATCAAGAATCTTAAACTTGAAAAGGCTGTAGAGTTACTGAAAGGAACGGATAAAGACATACGCTACATTGC
>CAYZWN010000149.1:0-8104 GCA_964482185.1 uncultured Roseivirgaceae bacterium | reverse complement strand
TTGGGCTATAATTCCAGTACCCATTTTATAAATATTTTTAAGAAGCATTACGGACTGTCTCCAAAAAAATTCAGAATCAGGAAGTTGTCATTTAGAAATAACTGATTGTGCGCGTCAGGCCTGATTAAAAATTTCAATTATTTCTTTTTATACCACTTACTGCTGTGGCGGTTAGCGGATCGTCAGGCCAATTGTGTTTGGGGTATCTTCGTTTTAATTCCTTACGCACTTCAAAATAGGTGGTTTTCCAGAAGCTTTTCAAATCCGATGTCACCTGAACGGGTTTAAAGCCAGGGCTAAGCAAATGCACCAGCACCGGTGTTATACCATCATTTACGCATGGCGTTTCGGTCATTCCGAATAGTTCCTGCAAGCGCACGGCCAAAACCGGAGGGGCACCGTTGCCTGAGTATTTTAGTATGATGCGCGACCCGCTTGGGACTTCCAGCTGTTCCGGAGCCAGAAAATCCAGTTTTTGTAGCATTTCCCAATCCATCTGACGTGAAAGAATGGTGAGCAAATCCAGCCTTAATAAGTCATCAGGGCTCTTGATGTCGTGAAGATAAGGCGAAAGCCATGTATAATTTGTGATTAAAAGCGTGGTTGTACTCATGTCCGGCCAATGTTCTTGTGGTCGCCACTTCCTGAGACAGAGTACGCGATTTTGCCAGTTCACGAACTTATCGTTAAGATCCAGCAGCCGTGTTCCTTCCTTTTTGATTGCCTCTGAAATGGCCCGAACCAACCCGTTTTGGTCAGGTTCCGGAAGTGGTGTGGATTTAAGGACAATGTTGCCGATCCTGAGTTCCCTTGAGGCAATAAGGCCTCCTTTTCTGGTATCCCAGGTAATATTGTCATGTGTTTTGACCAGAGGTGCCAGGTCTTTGGGATTGAGCGGTGCAGCCATGAATATTTTACCCATACCATCCCTGGCATCCATGTGGGCAATGGCCAGCCAAGGTTCATGGGCGAGATCGTCTTTATGACCGGCCATGGCATATCTGCCGTTCGATAGTTGAAATTGCGTATTATTTCCTGGTCTGGCACATGCAATGCGCTCCGGATAGGCAAAAGAGAGCAATATCCCGGTTTCGTAAGGATCGAAGTGGGTGTTAGATTCCACGATTCCAAATAGTTTGCGGTAGGCGGTGGCAGATTGTTCAATTTTCCGGAATCTCTTGTTATTTAACTCATCAGCCCGGTATCTTCTTAGAGCTTCAATCCGATCATTGATATCTATGCCTGCTTCATTGTAGAGGGGGTCTCTTTCTTCAAGAAATGGCGCTATGTCTGTTGCAAGATTTAACAGGTCAATTTCTTCTGCCATCACGAGCATATGAGCGATCCTGGGATGGCATGGAAGCGTATGCATTTTGAGCCCATGGCTGGTAATTTTCCCATTTTCCAGAGCGTTGAGTTGATGAAGCAGTTCGCTTGCCTGAGCCAGGGATGCAGATGGCGGGGGAGTGAGCCATGTGAGCTGGCAGATGTCAATAATCCCCCACTTTGCCATGTCCAAAACGAGGGAAGCAAGATCGGCCTCTTCAATTTCGGGTACCCGATGATCCTGAAGCCGCTCTTGCGTAGCCTGTGACCACATTCTGTAACATATTCCCGCACTTAATCTGCCGGCCCGACCGGCGCGCTGGTCAGCCGCATCTTTTGTAATCGTAACAGTTTCCAGCCGCGACAAGCCTGATTTGTGATCAAATTTGGAGGTGCGTCCGAAGCCGGAGTCAACAACTATTTTTATTCCTTCAATGGTCAGACTCGTTTCTGCGATGGATGTGGCTAAGACAATTTTTCTTTTCTCGTTTTTGTTTGGTAAAATGGCTGCCAATTGCTCCCATTCAGACAGTTGTCCGTAAAGCGGATGAATCATGAAATTGTTGAGCGACTTTTTTAAAACCGCTTCACATTTCTTTATTTCTGCCTTCCCCGGTAAGAAAACAAGTACATCTCCTTCATGATTTTCGCGCGCAGCTTGCAGAACTGTTTGTGCTGTGAGCTCAGGTATCAGCCATGCGTCCTGCTGTCCGGTATATTTAATTTCCACGGGGTACTGTCGGCCTGAACATGAGGCGACCGGGGCATTGAGCAGGGTCGTTAGTTTGGGCATGTCAAGTGTGGCAGACATGATCATTATTCTCAGGTCAGGCCGGAGAATTTGCTGGGCTTCCCGGCAAAGCGCCAGCGCTACATCTGCGTGAATGCTTCTCTCATGAAATTCATCAAATATCACCAGTCCGACACCTTCCAGTGCACTATCCTGATGGATCATTCTGGTAAGAATGCCTTCGGTAAGCACCTCGATTTTTGTCCTATCGCTGATTTTTGTGTCAAACCTGATTCTATAACCTACAGTTTCTCCAACGCGTTCACCGAGCAAATTGGCCATTCTTGTTGCAATAGTCCTGGCAGCCAGCCTCCTTGGTTCCAGCATGAGGATTTTCGTATTTTTAAACTGATCCTGATCAAAGAGCGCCAGTGGTATTATCGTACTCTTACCTGCCCCGGCTGGAGCATTTACGATCAGCGTGTTTTCATTTCTGAGCTTAATCCGCACATCTTCAATGATGTCACGAATTGGCAGGTCAATGTCAAATGGATTGAAATTCAATAAATACTTAGGGTTATATAATTGTTAAATGATAACTTTTCGTCCTGCTTTTAATAAAATCCATTTTTTAAGCATATCCACAGGAATGATGGTAAGTGCCAGGGCCAGCACGATTAGCCATTCAGAAAGCAGAAGGGGTTTTGCGCGCAATATTTCATCGCCAACCAGTGTAATGATGAATTGTATGATCGCGATGAGTAGCATTACTCTTATAAAGCTTTTATTCTTCTGAATATTCTCAAAAAGGTTAAACTTTTCGGTCCTTGCATTGAAACCATTGAATAAAATCAGAAATATGAACAGGTTGAAAAATCCGGTCAGGAATATTTCCTGGCTGTAAACGCCGTCTCGAATAAAAAAAGTTTTAAAAACCGGTAATGAAAGGAATAATACAGACAAAAGGGCAATATATATCCCGCCTGTCAATACTGTAGTTTTCATATATGATGAAAGGATTTTTTCGTCCCGCTTTATTGGTCGTTCTTCCATAAACCTGTATAGTGCCGGTTCACCACCG
The DNA here is from genome assembly GCA_964482185.1 of uncultured Roseivirgaceae bacterium. Lineage (GTDB taxonomy): Bacteria > Bacteroidota > Bacteroidia > Cytophagales > Cyclobacteriaceae > JAAUQL01. The sequence continues at coordinate 4,967 of CAYZWN010000149.1, read as the reverse complement.
AAAGCAATCGCGGCCAGGGTATCCATGATGATGTTGATCCAAAGCAGTTGAATGATGGTGAGCGGAAACTCCACACCAAAAAACGGGCCTAAAAGCGCGGTTAGCACCGCGGCCAGGTTTATAGTGAGCTGGAAAATAATAAATTTCCGAATCGATTTAAAAATGGTACGGCCATATCGGATTGCGTTGGTGATGGATGAGAAATTGTCATCCATGATCACGATATCACCTGATTCTTTTGCCACCTCCGAACCACTACCCATGGCGAAGCCAACATCTGCCATTTTCAGCGCAGCCGAATCATTGACACCGTCGCCGGTCATGCCCACAACAAGGCCCATCGATTGGGCTACACGTACAATCCGGCTTTTATCCGTAGGCAGAGCCCGGGCTACAATCCTGAGATTTGGCATAACCTGCACTAACTCTTCATCGCTCATTGCATTCAATTCCGAGGATGAGAGTACAACCTCATGTTCATTCTTAATAAGACCCATATCATGGGCAAGGGCAATGGCTGTGCTTTTGCGGTCGCCGGTAATCATAACTACTTCAACGCCTGCCGAGAAATCGCTGGCAATGGCCTTGGGCGACTCTTCCCTGATTTCGTCAGATATGCCTATCGCACCAACAAACACCATGTTTTCAGGGATCGATTTGTTTTCATCAATCGCTGAGGCAGCATATGCAATCACCAGAAATCGCGTCCCCTTGGATGCAAGTTCTTCAGACGATGACTGAATGTCATCTAAACCATTAAAAGAAAGTATTTCTCCCTCTTCGCTGATGTAATGACTGCAATTAGGTAAAATATAATCCATGGCGCCTTTGACAATTGTGATGACAGGCTCATGAAAACAATCCCTGAATGCTTCATCACCATGGACTTCGGTTGCTGAGAATTTCTTTGCGCTATCAAACCTGATCACGTTCGGATGGGCCGATCGACTGTGGAAATAGGAGCGTTGCTCCCTTGGTATGAAATTTACCAACGCCCTTTCTGATGTATTGCCTCCAATCGGGTCGCCATTGGTGTCCAGGACACTAAATGTATTTTCCAGAATGGCCAGCTTTACAATTTGCTGTAATTTTTCCGGAATCGCATCAAATCCTTTATAAGTGTTGTTGCTGCCTGAGAGGAGGTATCGTGCCTCCAGCTTACCCTTTGTCAGTGTCCCGGTTTTATCAGAAAACAAAATATTAACACTCCCTGAAGTCTCAATTCCTAAAAGCTTTCGTACCAATACTTTCTCGGCCAGCATTTTACGCATATTCAGGCTCAAAACAATGGCAATCATCATGGGCAATCCTTCGGGTACGGCGGCGACAAGTATTATGATGGCCAATACAATTGCATTGAGTCCGTCATAGGCTACAGCCTTCCAGTCGCGGAGGTATTCGGCGATTATGGTCATATCAAACTCATGGGCAATGAAGACACGATTGAACATGAATGCGATACCTATGATGATGGCGGCGATGTAGCCGAATTTGCTGATAAGATGAGCAAGTTCTTCCAACTTCACCTGCAAGGGTGATAAGCGCTCATTTTTTATATTCAACTCCCGGTTTAGCTTCCCATAAATAGTTTGTTCTCCTACCTTGTCAACAATGGCAACAGCTTCACCATCATCCACAACAGAGCCTCTGAAGATCATATTCTTATTGCTAAACGGGCTGTCATCAGATGCCGGGTCATCACCTGGTTTTTTGGTAATACTCTCAGGCTCGCCGTTGAGCAAAGCCTGGTTAACCTTTAGATCGCCCTCATGCATGCGGGCATCTGCCGGAACCTTGTCGCCGGTTTGCAAAAGCAGGTAGTCTCCCTTTACCAAATCACCAATGTAAACTCTTGCAAGTGTCCCGTTTCTGAATACGTTACATAAAATGCGTGATGCTTCGTATTGGAGTTGCCTGAAAGAAGATTCGTTTTTATATTCTGAAAGGGTGGAGACTAAAACAGCTAACAGGACCGCCAGGCCAATGGCCATGGCTTCATACCATTCGGTCATACCAAAAAATGAAAGGGTCAAAACGAGAACAAGCGCAACGCAAAGAATAATGATGATCGGATTATTGAAATTACCAATCAGCTTGTCCCAAAAACTTTCCTGGTTGAACATGCTCAGCTCATTACTGCCATGTTCAAGCCTGGATTGCTTTACTTCCTCATCACTAAGACCTTTATAGTAATATTTCATTAAGCCGTTGGAGAAAAAATCGACGGGTAAATGTAATAGATTTAATGATTTATTAGCAAACGATTAAATGCTTTGTGTGCTAAAAACAGACAATTAGAATAAAAATGAAGGAAACTGTTTAAAGCTAAATATCCGTTAAATTATTAATTATGACCAAAGATGCATAATCAGACCACACCCATCAATATTTCAAAAAGAAATCAGATTTGAGAAGTTTATTTATTCCCGATATCAGACGATCATAATTCTTAAATAAAGGTGGCCGATTGATATAATAGCATAAACTCAAGTAATTAAAAAAGAGAATTGTCAAAGGCAGTTCTCTTTTTTTATTCGATTTCCGATCCGTGGTCTGTCCCCCGACAGACCAAATCGGGGAGAACTGGACAGCATCCATCATTATCCTTTACAAGAAAAGTGTAGTCCGGGGAAGATCCCGGAAAATTAATGGTGGTCGTTAGCTAAATTATTTGTAACGGCCTGTCAGGGGCAGGCCATGGAGGAGAGCAGTGAAGATGTCCTGTCGGGGGACAGGCCATGGAGGTGTGGTCTGTCTCCGATCCGTTGTCTGTCCCCCGAAAGACCACTTTGGTGATGAATGGGAAACTCAGATTGTAAAAAAACCAGCCCTTGCACATGCAAAGGCTGGTTTCGGCTTAACTGTTCACCCAAAATATATCATGTGTCAAGTTTGTAGGTGATCGGCAGGATCATTCGAACCTGAACAGGCATATCCACGACTTTCGCCGGTTCCCATACGGGTGCTTCTTTGATCACCCTTACTGCTTCTTCATCGCAACCGGCACCGATTCCTTTCACAGCTTTCACATCGATGAGTTTGCCATCCTTATCAACCACAAATTCTACGAATACTTTTCCTTGTACTCCTTCTTTACGCGCTTGTTCGGGGTACTTCAAATTGGCGCTTATGTATTCATAAAAGCTTTTTAAGCCACTTTGTGGTTGTGGTTGTGTATCAAGCACCGTAAATACCTCATTTTGCCAGTTGCCCTTGATTTTTTTTACAATAACACCTTGCATTGTCGGATTTTGACTGGCCGTATTGCTTTTTTCATAATCGACATACTCAATTTTCAGTTCCTTTTGAGGGAAAATCCACTCTCTTGAACTTCCAAGGTTTTTATTGTTTAACTCCAGGTAATAGAAATGATCATTTGGATTGTCCAACCGGAGTTCCGTGAGCCTTGCAAGTGCATCTTCGGGTGGCGTATCATTCTGTCGATATCCCGATGGGATCAATACTTCATCCAGCACCAGGGCCGGATCTACTTTTTCCTGATCACAGGACATAACCAGGACCATGATTGTTACCGCTAAGACGGCCTTTAAAATTGATTTTTGCTTTTTCATGATTTACTTGTTTTGTTTGAAAATAAATGAACTAATATATTAATTATAAAACTAAAAAGATAGTTATATGGTTGATAATAAAACCGGCACTTTGGCCGGTCTGTATTCCGGTTAACCCAACTTGAAGCTTATCGGCAAAAACAGTCGCACACTCACAGCTTTCCCATCTTGCAGCCCGGGTTGCCAAGCTGAGCTGTTGCTTATTACCCTGACAGCTTCTTCATCACATCCAGCGCCGATACCTTTTATGGCTTTTACATATGTCAATTTACCGTCAGGCCCAACAATAATTTCTACAAATACTTTTCCTTCAATACCCAATTTTCTTGCTTGTTCCGGGTATTTGAGATTTTGTTTAATATAATCATAGAAAGCAGCCATACCGCCCGTAGGGACTGGTTGATTTTGGACGATTGTATAGACCTCTTCAGGTTCCTGGGATTGTTTTTCTAAAACCTCAGTTTTCGCTGATGCATTTTCGTCTATATTTATTTCAGATATACTCCCTTGTTTTTGGAGAGCATTACTATTTAGGTTTGCGTCAAATGACGAGATGAGAATGAGCAAACTCAGTGCAGGAATAAGGAGCATCACTTTTAACTGGGCAAATTTGCCTGTTGGATTTTTGATGACATTTAAAATTGATTTTTGCATTTTCATGATTTACTTGTTTTGTTTGAAAATAAATGAACTAATATATTAATTAAAAAACTAAATAGTTAGTTATACTGTTGATAATAAAACCGGCACTTTGGCCGGTCCGTTTTCCGGTTAACCCAATTTAAAGGTAATCGGCAGCATCATTCGTACATTCATAGCCTTACTGCGCTGCAATCCGGGTTGCCAAGCTGAGCTGTTGCTGATTACCCTGACGGCCTCTTGATCACATCCGCCGCCGATGCCTTTTACAGCTTTCACGTGCGTTAATTTCCCATCAGACCCAACAATAAATTCAACAAATACTTTTCCTTCAATGCCCAATTTTCTTGCTTGTTCCGGGTATTTGAGGTTTTGTTGGATGTATTCATAGAAAGCAGCCATACCGCCATTGGGGGCAGGTTGGTTTTCAACGATCGTAAATACTTCATCCAGTTCCAGGGTTTCGTTTTCTACAACCTCCGTTTCCGACTTAGCATTATTGACCATACTCATTTCAGATAGACTTTCTTTTTGAGGTAGTACGTCATTATCGATGTTTACATCGCAAGACAGGATGAATATGAGCAAACTAATGGTAGGAATAAGCAGCGCCAAATTTAGCCAGATAGATTTACTGCTGGTGTTTTTCAGCATTCTGATTCTTTTCAGCACCTGAGATTTGTGGAAGTTGTTGCTCAGGGCGAAGTCAAAGTTCTTGAATATCTGCAGGGTAAGGAGCCTGCTGTAGTCTTCTAC
>CAYZWN010000148.1:0-11715 GCA_964482185.1 uncultured Roseivirgaceae bacterium | reverse complement strand
TGGCCATCATCAGCATGATCCCTGTTTCGTTTATTGGCGTTTTTCTGACTTTTTATCTCTTTGATATCAATTTTGACCAGGGCGGTTTTGCTTCTTTCATTCTGCTGAGCGGCCTGGTGGTTAATGCCGGATTGTACATCATCAATGACTTCAATAACCTGAGGAAGAAATATCCCGGACGCAACCTTTTCGATCTGTATCTCAAAGCATATAATCAGAAGATCATACCGGTATTATTAACAATCGTTTCATCCGTACTGGGCCTTATCCCATTCATCTGGCAGGGGCAGAATGAGGTATTCTGGTTTGCTTTTGCCTCAGGCGCTATGGGTGGGCTCATTTTTTCCATTGTCGCGCTATGGATTTATATGCCGTTGTTTCTGCGATTAAAGTGATAAAAGACCAACTTCTGACCATTTTCTACTAACCTTTTAAAAGCTGATTGAAACGCTATTCTTTCCAATTATTATACTCAAGCGAATTTTCATTCCCTTTGATTGCTGGTTGATTTGCTGGTAACATCACTGAAAAAGGGAACTCCGAAAGAGGAAATCAAAAAACAGGTTGAGGAGGCTATTTCAAAAACTCCTAAAAAGAATATTATGAAATATGCGGGAAAATTGAAAACTGACATCGACCCATTGGTCTATCAAAGGCAGATGAGGGATGAATGGGAATAGGCTTTGTGTTGACACAAATATCCTCCTATATTTCCTTAAAGGGGATCAGGAAGTAATGAAATGATTGCAGACAAAGACCTTGTAATTTCATTTATTACTGAACCGGAACTTCTTTCCTTTCCTAAAATTTCACCGGATTCCGAATAGACGATTACAGGGTTCTTGAAAATTGTCAAATTATTGACATAATTCCAGAAGTCAAGGATATAACAATTGCGTTTCGACGGAAATCAAAATTAAAGCTTACGGATTCTATCGTTGCAGCGACTGCATTTGGGTTAAAATTACCTCTGCTGACGGCTGACAAACATTTTCGCTCAATTGAGGAGCTGCAAATCATACTTTACGAAGTATAAAACATGCCGCCAATCCTTTAAACACCAGCTTTTGAAATCAGCAGTAACAACGCAACTTAGAGTTTGAGTAATTCATCTTGGATAGAAACACTAACAAAACACTACGAATATACTGACCGTGTACGGGTTATTTAATAGGTTGTAATTACTCAAGTTTCCCGGTTATAAATGTTCTAATAACCATCTATAATTCAATTGATTAAAACCTTGCGTGCTTTGTGTTTACCTCTGTGACCTTTGTGGCAAAAAAATAAAACCGAAATGAGCGCAAAGAAGATGCAATGTTCGCAAATTGATTAATAGCAAAATGGACTTTTTATAAGGCTTAAATTCAACACATTGTGCATTTTGTACTATGAGAAATACTTGAATATCAATATTATTTAAGAGTTGCGAGACTTGAGTGGTTTTCGAAACCGTACCGCGAGTTTCAACTTAGTCATCATCCTGCATCTTTTTATTTCCAATATTTTTTAGTGTTCTTAATTGAGCGGGAGAAAAATATAAAGCTGTTCCGATGATGATCGAAACCACAAACCCGTACGGAAGACCGGCAGCCATCACACCGACCAATATTGCAATCACAAATGACCTCTGGTCATGCATCAAATCTTTGCTTAACACCATCAATGATAAGCCTTCAAACATCAAAATAACCCCCAATACAGGCAGTGGGAAAATTTGAATGATATTTGAAAATCCATTTGCAAAAAACAGCCCGAGAAATATAAAAAAACTACCATAAATAATTACCGATCCTCCTGTTCGCCCCCCAAATGTGAAATGGCCTACCATGCCTCCTGATCCGTGGCAACCGGGTATTCCGCTTAAGAACGGAATCACAAGATTCATAAAGGAATAGGTCAACCCGATTTTTTTGATTGTCAGCGGTTTTCTTTCAGGAAACAAATCACTACTCACCTGTTTGGTGGCAATGATGGAATTGCCAATGGACAATGGAATCTGTGGCAATGCTAGCAATAAGAATCCGTGGGTTACATCTTCAACAGATGGCGAGAAAAACCGGGGCAGATTGAAGCCAAATGAATGGTGGAAAACATTTGCGTCAATGTGAAAGATAAATCCAAAGGCAACACCAATGGCTATTGCAATCAAAGATGCCGGGTACTTCTTATTGTCGAGGAACAGAATGATCACTACAAAGACGATAAACGCCAAAATGTATCCCTGCATGCCCTGGTCCGGGATGTATTTTTGAAATGAAAGCGTGATAAGTTTAAGTCCCAGGCCTAGTTGAATACCGCGTATGACCGCTTTGGGTACAATCTGGCTGATTTTTGTTAAAAGTCCTGTTACTGAAAGGACAAGCATAATGATGCCAATGGCCAATCCCGCCCCCAAAAGAATTTCACTGCTGATTTGCTGGGCTATGACCAGTGCGGCCATGGCCTTCAAAGGCTGCACAGGCATGGGCATTTTATAAACTAATCCGGTGAAAATCTGCATGATTCCAAAAACGATCAGCACACTAGGCGTATGCAGGCCGGCTGCAAGGATCATGGCAATAATCAGGGGGAAGTCTGTTCCGATATCCCCAAATGAGCCTGCAAGTTCATGCCTGTTGAATTTTATATCTTTTAATGTCATGGAGGCGACTGTGATTTTTTTCAAGTATAATCTTTTACCAGAAAAATCTTAGCATTATTCAGGTTAGATTTTGTTGAAAATCCTTTTATCTGACTAAGAGATGCCGCGCTATCGTTTGAAAGGTCTGTGTGTCACAGACCTTGGCAGGCAGAGATTATCTTCCCTCTTGAAGGCATTCACTGATCACTTTTGCCAAAATTCCATGGATTGTTTCTTTTTCGCCTCCAACTTGTATGAACCTGACTATTTGTTTTTGATCTATTATGACGTGGGTTGGCAATGCATGAATTCTGAAATACTCAATTATTTTATTAGCCTGAGGGATTATTTCATAATCAAAATCTATTCTAGCTCTAAAAGAATTTACCTTATCTTGATTTTCATTGGTCGGCGCCAGAAAAACCACTTGGTTTTCTTTGAACTCATTAACAAGTAAATTAAGCTCTGGCATCTCAGAAACACATGGTCTGCACCAGGTTGCCCAAAAATTTAAAACGATTATTTTTCCTTCTAAATCATTCATCGAAGTGTGTTTATCGCCAACATCAAAAAAATGATCTATCTGTACTTTTTGATTCAACTTTAGTGATGCAAGGCTGTCAAAGTAGTTTTCATTGAAAAATTCATCGACATAGTAGTAAGTGGAATCTTCACTTGTTTTGAATCTGTATGTAGCTGATTTTGGATACTTTGTGGAAAGCTCATATTGCAGTACCATGGCGGCATCAGTATTTTCGATTGCAAAGTACTGGTTGCCTGTCTGCTTGTGAATGTACACCAATACTCTCCGATTTGTTTTTTGCGCATCATTAGTTTTATTGCTCTGAGCATGTAATGACAGTACGGTAAGTGAAAAAATAAAGATTACACTGAATAATTTCATTTCTTTGATCCTTTCAGATTTATATTTTTAGCAAAAATATCCTCTATTCGACATTTGTAATTTCGAATGTCTATGATAGAATTTGTAATCCGAACTCAGCTCCCATACACCTCCAACAAGCGTTGCGCAGCGCGTAGATCGTAGCTGCGTCCTTCCTGACTGTCTGCAATAGCTTGTGCCTTTGGAATTGCTGCCCGCGCCATATCGCCTCCAAGAATATACAGGCTGTTCAGGGCGTGCACCCTGACGATCAAATTTTCATGTTCCACCGCTGCAAGTAAAACGGGAAGGGCTTCCTGCTGCTTTTCTAAATGACAAAGCGCCTCGGCCGCTGCTATGCGCACATCCGGACTTCGATCATTGAGCAGCAATAACAGGTCTTCCTGAGCCGGAATGGCCGCGGCTTTGAGAATGAGGCAACCAACAACGCCCCAATACCTTACTGTTGGATTGGTATCCTGCAAAAGGCCAATGATATCATCCATTTTTGTTACATCCCCAAGACTGGCCATATCCGCGGCTTTCTTGATCCTGTCAAATTGATAAGCTTCTGAATGCACATAGTCGAAGGAGGGCATCTCTGCATTTTTTGTACTCATTTCTCCTTCCGGCATCAGTCCTGTATCGCGGATTTCACGCATCCAGCGATCGGTTTCTTTACGCATTCTGTTCAGGACTTCTGCATAAGCAGGATTGGAGGCAAGGTTCCTGACCTCCCACGGATCCGCTGTGACATCATAAAGCTCTTCTACCGGCTTTTCTTTCCAGAAAGCGCTCTGGGCTGTATTGCATCTGCCCGCAACATAGGCTTCCTCCCACGACCGGCACGACGGCGCCCGCCAGAGATATTCGATGTACTGGCCATATATCCGGTGTGGCATATAGTTTTTGATATATCTGTACTGTTTGTCGCGCACCGCCCGGACATTGTCAATTCTTTCGTCCATCCTGCCTCTGAACAAATGCACATATTCGCGGGGCTCGGTTTGCTGTTTTCCCATAAAGGCCTTACCCTGCATATAATCCGGAACGGGAATGCCTGCCAGGCTCAGCATAGTTGGGGCCAGATCTACAAAACTCACCAATCGGTCTGTGCGGTCACCGGGCTTGCCGGGCGCAAGGTGTGCGTATTTTTTGGGAAATCTCCAGATCATCGGCACATGGGTGCCTGTCTCGTAAACGAATCTTTTACTTCGGGCAATCACACCTCCGTGATCGCTGTAATAGGCCACAATCGTATTTTCAGCCAACCCGGCATCATCAAGTTCCTGTAATACCTTTGCAACCATGCCGTCGAGATCCTCAACCTTATCATAATATTGAGCCCAGTCATGGCGCATTTCGGGTGTATCGGGATGATAAGGCGGCAATGTCACCTGTGCCGGATCATGGCGGAGGCTGTCATTGGGAATGGTTTTATGAAGAGAACTTTCATGACTTACAGTAAAATTAAAAATAGCAAAAAATGGCTGGCCTTTCACCCTGTTTTTATAGTGGGCCTTATTTGAAGATTCATCCCATACACCTTCCGGTTTCGGCATGTTGTAATCTTCCTTGGAATTATTGGTGCAATAGTAACCTGCTTCCCTCAGATATTGGGGAAAGAACCGGATGGTCTCCGGTATAGGATATACGCTGCGCATATTTTGTGTGCCCATTGAAGGGGGATAGACTCCTGTGATAATGGTGGAGCGTGCCGGTGCACAAACGGGCGCATTTGCAAAAGCATTTTCATATAAAATACCCTCAGTTGCAAGTTTATCGAGCGTCGGTGTTGTTGCAAATTCATCGCCATAGCAACCCAGTAACGGGCTGTTGTCCTCACTCACGATCCAGACGAAATTCGGCCGGTCATTTACGTTATCTGGTGATTCTTTTTCAGTACAGGCATAGAATATAAAACTGAAAGAAAACAGGACAGGAATAAAAAATTTGCTTTTCATGGGATTTAGATAATGTGTCTGGTAAAAATAAAAACTAAACATAAGAATCGGGTGTAATCCAAAATTTAATTCTGAATACCTCTACGATGCAAGGCCTAAATAGCGACCACTCAAAAACAATTGAACGAAAAAATTTGTTGATACCCCAAATTAAATATTATGAAAAGAGAAGAATTTATCAGAAAAAGCGGCGCTGCCGCATTATTGATTTCGATGGGCGTACTGCTCGACGGCTGCTCAGATGACAGCGATGATATGAAGCCGGATGACGACAATGACATGGAACAGGACGACCCAAAAACAGTCACATTCGACCTGAATACTGAACCATTTGACACCTTAAAAATCGATGATAGCTGGCTCCTGCACCCGAAAGAAAACATCTTACTGGTAAATGTAAATGGCTCAATTCGGGCATTTACGAGCGTTTGTACACACTCCGGTTGCAGCGATCAATGGAGCTACACCTCCCCTACTTTTGTCTGCGCTTGCCATGGCAGCAATTTCAACAACAAAGGTGAAGTAACCAAAGGGCCTGCGGCAAGTAATCTGAAAGAATACCCGGTTGAGGTGGATGGATCTGCTGTTACCATCTCAGTGGGCTAAGCAATGAATTATGGTAAATCTTTTAATCATTTTATCTTTCGGAATACTGATATCACATTTTCCTTTGAAGGATAATTTGCTCGATCTCAGTGCTTACAAATGGGAAAACAGGATAATCCTGGTATTTCCGGATTTACCGGATGAAAGTACCAGGAAACAGCAGACAGAAGATTTACTGGCGAACAACAAGGATTTGGAGGATCGTGATTTGATAATATTTCATATTCTAAATGATCACATGGCCACCAGTCTGATTTCAGGGGAGCGCTTTACATTGAAATATGATTTGCACAAACAGTTTAACATTGAACATGGATCGTTTCGATTATTGCTGATCGGCAAAGATGGCACAGTAAAGCTCAATTCAGACAGTCGGATTGAGCCCCGGCAGATTTTCAATTTGATTGATTCCATGCCTATGCGACAGGCAGAAATGAGGAAAAATCCATGAAAAATTGCGCTATCTTTTGGTTTAAACAGATCCTGTAGGTTTGTGTCATCTCCGGCAATAAAAATCGTCGCGCCCGTTATACTTTTGCGGTTTTGCTAAAAAGCAGCGCCGATTGTTCCCGGTCCATATTTACAATGGCTACAGAATATAATTCAGGCATATTTTGCATGTACATCTTCCTGAGTTTCGTATCAATATAATTGAAAAGCAAAGATTTGGTTTTTCCCATGACCAGGGTTTTACTGATTGTCAAGAATTTGCCTTCATCCGCTTTTTTCCTGACAGTGACTTTTTCAAAAACCACTGCATCCAGAATCAACTTTTCATTAATAAGAAAATCAGCAGTATCCATAGCCTGCCTTTCATCTGAGGTAATTACCCGTTATATCATGTATTTGTATATTTCATCCATGATGGGTGCTTATGAAATGAAGACATGCGACGCAATTATTCAGCGATTGCAATGAAATTCCTGTCGATGGGTGGTGCATTTAATTTTAACTGATTTATACATTATACCCAATAGCATTTGACCGTTTAATGTGCTTAATTGGTCATCATAATGGTTGCATTAGTTTTAATAAAATAATCAAAAATGAATATTGATTTCTTATCTGAGGTTCTTCACGAGGCAGGAAAGATGCTGATGACCGGATTTGGCCCAGCCACGAGGATTACCACCAAAGAGAATCAGAGCAATGTGGTTACAGAATCTGATTTCAAGTCTGAAGAAATAATACGTCAGATGATTTCAAGTAAATACCCGATGCACAATTTGCTTGGAGAAGAGCATGGGTTCGAAGACAAAAAAAGTCCCTACACATGGATCATCGACCCGCTGGACGGCACTTCTAATTTTGCAGCTCATATACCCTGGTTTGGAGTACTGATTGCGCTAATGGAAAAGGAACTTCCCGTCTTGGCCGGAGCGTACCTGCCTGTTTCTGACGAAATATACATTGCTGAGTCAGGAAATGGTGTGACCAAAAATGGTGTAGCGATAAGGGTGACTGAAGAAAGAAATCTCAAGAACCTGCTTTGCTGCTACGCCATGGATTTTTCGGAAGACATTTCAAAAGCAGAGCAAGAATTACAGATCGTAAGGAGTCTGGTGCAAAACTGCCGTAATATCAGGTCAACCAACAGCTTGTTGGATTTTTGTATGGTAGCAGATGGAAGATTAGGCGCTGCGCTTAACCAAACCATGAAGATCTGGGATATCGCAGCACCTCAATTAATTATTGAAGAGGCAGGTGGTAAGATTACTGATATTCAAGGAAATAAAATAAAATATGATCTGTCAGTAAATGTATTAACGCAAAACTTTACGGCCATTGCGGCAAGCCCTGCCGTGCACACTAAAATTCTAAATCTGATCCGGGAAATTCAATGATGTTGTATTGTATAAAAAATTAAAGGCTGTTAAAGGAAATCTAATACCCTGTAAACACTTACCTTTTTATTTTTTCCTTTTATATCAACCTCTCCCAGCGGAATAGATCCTACCAAATCTCTGGTTTTATCATAGATTTCCTGGCTGATAAGTATGGCATTTGGCAAACTGACAGTGAGCGATTCAATGCGCTTGGCAGTATTTACGGCATCGCCCGTTATGGAATAAGAAAGCCTGTCATTTGACCCGAGGTTGCCTGCGATGATCGGACCAAAATTGATCCCAATGCCAATGATGATCTCCTCATTGACAATATCTTTGAGTTCATTATTGATCTCATTTAATTTTATAACCATGTTTTGCGCGCATCGCACAGAACAAATTTCCGGCTGCTCGATGGGTACAGGTGCGCCGAACGATACGAATATTTCATCACCTACAAACTGGTTGATTACACCATTGTGCTGTTGTATGACTTCCGACATCCTGGAATAATATACATTGAGCACATGTACTGTATCTTTTGGATTAAGATTTTCAGCAATCGTAGTAAACCGACGTATATCGCAAAAAAGCAAAGCCACCTCCAGTTGTTCGCCTTCCATGATATTATCAACCTCCTCTCCCAGGGCTTTCTTTATGATCGGCTCAGGTACGTATTTGATAAATAGATCCAGCGTCTGTTTTTGTTTTTCAATCAGCCGGTTGAGTTTTTCGTTGGTTTTTTCAATTTCCAGTAGGCGCTCCCGCTCTTCCTCCATCGCTTTTTGGAGTTTTATTTCGGTCAGGGCAAGATGGGTAACATCCTTTTGTATAGCGAGGTACTGATGAATAATCCATTGTTCATTTCTTATGGGCACAATGGACCATTCCATATAAAACTCGGAACCGTCTTTGCGGTAATTAATCGTCCGACCACTCCAGGTCTCTCCGCGCTGCAAGGTCTCCTTTAAATTCTGGAATATATGGTAATCTGTTTTTGGCCCCTGTAATAACCTGGGCGATTTCCCGATAATTTCTGATTTTGTCCAGCCGGTCATTCTTTCAAATGCCGGATTCACATAAATAATATATGGGCCGGGATCGTCGAGGTTGGCATCTGTGATCAGTACACTTTCTGTCATGCATTCCGACATCACAGGCCAGTCAATACTATGTTCACTATAGTCGCTCATATTGCTTCGAATATACAACTTTTAGTAAACATCACGTGAACATCAAATGAGGGTTGTTTCATATTTTATTCATAAAACCCCGGCCAATGACGCCGGGGTTTTAACTAAAAAAAGTATTTTTTATCCTATCACAGGCAACATGTAACCTTTCCTGTATTCCCTGTGCATATATAGATCGGCCTGGAGATCATTTACAAATTCTTCCCTGGCAGGATCCCACTTTACAGGTCTTCTGAGGTCATACGCAATATTGCCCAGTGTACAAACGGTGCATGTGCGATGGCCAATTTCAACAGGCACCTGTGGGTCTTTCTTAGCGCGAACTGCCTCTATAAAATTAACCTGATGCGGTATGCGTGTTTCATACGGACCGGATACTTCTTCCTGTTTGGCCGGGTAAAGCGACTGTGATGAGGCATTATAATAACCTCGGGATACTTCGATCCAACCATTTTTACCCTGGAATTTCACACCTTTGGTTTTATTCTCATTAAAAGGCTCCTCAGTCATGATGATGCCATTGGCATATTTGTAGGTGAGAAATTTATAATCTTCGAAGCCCGCGGGAATGATCTCAACCGGACCGCTGTTATCCATACCAAGCCCCCATTGTGCAATGTCGAACATGTGCGCACCCCAGTCTGTCGTGAAGCCGCCGCCCATTTCCTTGTACCATCTCCAGCCGCCCCAGATTTTCTCATCCTGCCTTGGATCAAGAGAAATCGGCGGGTTCAATTCCTGGTTGTAATGAACATATGGATTTGGCCCAAGCCACATATCCCAATTCAGATCTATGGGGAGGATTTCTCTTGGTAAATCGTATGGCCTTGGCGGTTCTCCGACATAGGAGAAAACCTTTTCTATATCACCAAGCTTCCCGTCCTGCACCAGTTTTACGGCATGCTGAAATGCGCTATCTGATCTTTGCTGGCTGCCTACGCCAAGTACGCGGTTGTATTTGCGCACAGCTTTTACAAGCATTTTACCTTCGAGTATGGTCAATGTCAGGGGCTTTTCCAGATATACATCCTTCCCGGCTTTGAGTGCATCGATTGCCATCAGGGCGTGCCAGTGATCAGGGGTAGCTATTACTACTGCATCAATATCCTTGCGAGCTAAGAGGTCTTTATAACTTTCATAGGTTTTCACATCTACGGAGGTGCCCTTACTTTTGTAATGCTCCGTTACGCGCTGCTCAAATCGCTGGCGTTTTACGCCATAGACATCCGACGCAGCGATGACTTTAACGCCATCCAGGTTAATGAAACCATTCATCAGGAACATAGCCTGGCGACCTACTCCGATGAATCCGAGGTTGATATTGTCATTTGGCCTGAATGATTTAAAACCGGGCAAAATCATCAAACCCGCAGCGCTCAATGCTGAGGTCTGAATGAAGCCGCGCCGTGATACCATTTTTGAGTTTTTACTGTTCATATGTAATTGATTTATTAATGAATGATTTGTTCACAAAAATAGTATTCTATCTCAATAAATCGAGCAAAGAAAGGCTATTTAGTGCCTTTCGGAAAACTATTTGTTTATTGATGCCTTCGATTTGGCTATTTCAGTTTCCTCTTGAATTGAACTTTATGAACAGGCTGTTTAGTCATGACATCCGCTTCGATAGCATCTCACTCTGTCTGAAGGTTCATTTTTTTTTAATAAACTAAGGCAGTAAGTTCCGATGGATTAATAAATAAATGGCTAAATTGCTTAAACAAAACAACTACTTAAAACTGATGAAAAATAAAGAAAATAAGCATTTTGTTGTCGAAGACGACCGGACAGGAACGGAAATTGAAACCCTGAAAAGAGCATTCCTCGACAACCTGTTTTATCTGCAGGGAAGGACGCCTGAATTAGCTACCAGAAATGACCTTTATATGGCGCTGGCCTATACCGTGCGCGACCGATTACTTCATCGAAGCCTGCATGCACACAGGGAGTATTTCAGAAGGGGAAGCAAAGTAGTCTCCTATTTATCAGCCGAATTTCTTGTTGGTCCTCACCTTGGAAATAATCTTATAAACCTTGGACTTTATGACAAAGTGAATGAAGCCATGAAAGAGCTGGGGCTTGAACTTGATGATTTATTGGAACAGGAAGAAGAGCCGGGCCTTGGAAATGGAGGTCTTGGCAGATTGGCCGCGTGCTTTCTTGACTCTTTGGCTACCCTGAACATTCCAGCCATCGGGTATGGTATCAGGTATGAATTTGGCATTTTCGATCAGAGAATTGAAAATGGCTGGCAGGTAGAAATCACGGACAAATGGTTGCGCTTTGGCAATCCATGGGAAATTTCACATATAGAAATTACCCAATCGGTCAGATACGGGGGTTACACCAAAAGCTTTTACGATACCCAGGGTCGATACAGGGTAAACTGGATACCGGATTATATCGTGATCGCCGTACCTTATGACACACCCATACTTGGTTATAATACAAATACGGCGGGCGTATTAAGGCTATGGAAAGCAGAAGCCGCCGAATCCTTTAATTTTCAGCGCTTCAACCAGGGAGATTATTACGGAGCTGTTAATGATAAGGTGAACTCTGAAAATATTTCTAAAGTATTGTATCCGAATGATGAACAGATTAAAGGGAAAACGCTCAG
>CAYZWN010000147.1:0-11880 GCA_964482185.1 uncultured Roseivirgaceae bacterium | reverse complement strand
GCTCTGGTGCGTTTTGAAAAACGGCCTGACAACCCTGGACTATCCTATCAATGGAAAGGGCCGATTTTCGAAGGCAGAAACCAGATTACCTCAGATGGCGATCCTGACAGGTTCACTTTAAATCCATTCGTGTTAAGCATTTCAGACCCGGATGATCAGCAGGTTGTGCTTCGCAGGTTTGATCCGCTCGATTACAATGACCCCGATAAACCATTATGGAAAATTAATCCCAAGGAGGCAGATTTTGATACTATTTTGGGCCGCAGGCTACCTAAGCAGCGATTTGCGCTATCCAATGAACTGCTGGCACAGGTGGGCATTGACCCTGCCAATCTTAACAATCATTTTGTTAATCGGGCAAACTGGCTGAAGTCGAAGGTTATCGAAGCTGAGGCATGTGGCAAACAAGCGCTGGCCGAGGCCTACAAATCACGGTTGTTTGCAGTTAATTTTTTTACTAAATCAACTGGCCCGACTGTGCTCGAAAACCGATTGCTGAGCCGCATTCCGCTTCGCCAACTTTACAGTCATTCCATTAGGGGCACCAAAGATATGATGCCTCAGCCTTTGGTGAATAGGGATTTTTTTACCGGCCTTTTAGTTGATGAGGAGCAAGCCTGGGATATTTCATATTATCTTGGGGCATACGATGGGGATCTGATGTGTGGCTGGTGCAGCGGTGTGTTATCGCTGCCGGTGAAGATCGCGTCATGATATGGAAATAAACTATATTACTATTTAACAGACTGCGGACTTCTGAGGCCAATAAATCAAGCATGTGAAAAAACTACTCAGCATTTTCATTTTTCTCTCCGTGTTCGTGCTCACGACTTTTTTTCTGTTTGCCGATTTTGAGGTTTATGTAGAAAGTCAATTAGGTCAAGCAACTTCACTCAGAACCTTTTCTGCATTCAGCTTTATTTTTTTGCTATCGGATATCGTTTTTCCCATACCCTCCAGTCTGATCATGATTTTGAACGGGAAAATACTTGGATTTGCCGGTGGGTTTTTTCTGTCATCCTTTGCGGGAGTATGTTCCTCCACCATAGGTTTTTATCTGGGTAGAAAAAGTGAAAAATACCTCAGCCGATTTTTTAATCAAACGGAGATTGAAAGTGCAAATCGCTTCTACGAGAAATATGGCAAAATATCAGTTGCCTTGTCAAGGGCCATTCCTGTGCTTTCAGAGACCATCGCTGTATTGTCAGGCACCACAAATATGAGGTTTTCCATTTTCCTTCTTTACAGTCTTGCAGGCCATTTCGTTGTAAGCGCATTTTATGCTTTTGTAGGCGCCGGTTTCGCCCAATGGAACGGCCATGTCATTACGGTGCTGGTTGTGGTTGCAACTTTGCTGTTGTCCTGGATTTTGAGCGTTTTTATCAACAAACAAAATACAGTAAGGCTGCCCCGCCGCGATTAATCGACATGCTCATTTGCGAGCAAATAATGATAATCCTTCAGAATGGTATGTAAAAATTTCAGGTCCGGCATATCGGTTGATATTTCAAGCCGCTCCTTTGTTTTTCTTGCGATCAGTGCCACGGGTTTTTCATCAAGCATGTCAAGTTTGGCTTTAATAGCTTTCTGAATTAACTCTATATATTGTCCGGGCAGTTGGTCTGCATTCGTAAACACGGGAATGTACTGCTCGTTCAATGTACCCAAGGTATGGCTCTTGAGAAAACCGGTCGTTTGTAATTTGATTACGGTGGTGCCTGCGGCCATATCGCCCAGCCGCTGTCCTTTTCCACCGATGGCAATGCACAAAATGGCGATTCCACCATAAAGTGATATGTCAATTGGCCAAATGAGCCACCTTAGTATGTAGCCTCCGATTGTTGCCTCTGTGCCGTCGAGTTTCACCACCCTGATGCCCAATACTTTTTTGCCGATCGATTGCCCTTCCATGGTAATTTCAAGAATAAGATGGTAAAAAAAAGCAGGCATGACGGCAATAATCATCAGGAAGGGTGACTGATCAGCCACGCCGGTTGATGCAAGAATGAGGACAAGTAAAAATGTAATGGAACCCATTACCACAATATCAATCAGAAAAGCAAAAATGCGATCGCTCAACCCGGCCAACTTGTAGTTGATCTGAACATTTTGCGAGGTATTAATACTTACGTTCTCCAAAAAATAGTAATTTTCGATGTTGGATTAAAATCCAAATTTAATGAATGAGACTACCTTTATAAAGCACAATAAAAATAAATGGGAACACTTTGACGCGTTACTGAAAAAAAGCAATCAAATTTCCGCGGATCAGTTGGCCGAACTTTACATCAAGGTGACAGATGATCTTTCATTTGCCAGAACCCATTACGGCAATGGGCAACTCACGCAATACCTCAATACCCTTGCTTCAAAAATTCATTTATCAGTTTATAAAAACAAAAAAGAAGAGTCTTCCCGCATCATTACTTTCTGGAAGGACGAATTGCCGAAGGTGATGTCCGAATCCCTGAAATACGTACTCATCAGCTTTCTGATTTTTGTTATAAGTGGTATAATCGGAGCGCTCTCCGCAGCGCACGACGATACCTTCGTCAGGCTGATCATGGGAGATGAATACGTAAATGCAACCTTATCGAATATTGAAAAGGGCGATCCCATGGCAGTTTATAAACAAATGGGACAAACAGAAATGTTTCTTGGGATTACTTTTAATAATGTCAGGGTCTCTTTTTTCGTATTTGCAGCCGGGCTGTTCACTTCTTTTGCATCCGGATTTATTTTGTTTCAAAACGGCATTATGCTTGGCGCGTTTCAGTATTTCTTTTATCAAAAAGGGCTGCTTTTCACTTCTGCACTGACCATTTGGATTCATGGAACACTCGAAATTTCAGCCATCATTCTCGCCGGTGCAGCAGGGATTATTATGGGAAATGGATTGCTTTTTCCGGGGACTTATTCGCGGCTCAGATCATTCAGACAATCAGCCAAAAAGGGGATGAAGATCGTAATTGGCCTGGTGCCCATTTTTATTATGGCAGGATTTCTTGAGGGTTTTGTAACACGGCAAACCGAAATGCCTGATATCCTTAAAATATCCATAATCCTTGGATCGGCCATTTTTATCTTTATTTATTTCATTTTTATACCATTAAAAATCAAACTAAATGGATCCTCAACAAAAAATTAAACTATTCAAAATCCGGAACTTTAGTCAAAAACTCAACGCAACCATCGAGTTTATCAGACAAAATTATAAGATCCTCGGCAAAGCTATTCTTATTATAATCAGCCCGGTGGCAGTGCTCACAGGCTTGCTTTTGTCTCAATACATCAGCTTTATCTTCAGCAATATCGGCGCTGAAAACATGGAAAACATCACTGATCCATTCAGTTTTCTTGTGAATCCTTCCTATATCGGTTTCATCATCCTGGCTGTGGTAAGCGGATTATTGAATATTGCCATCATCATCAATTTCATGCGGCTTTACGAACAAAGAGGACCATCCGGCCTTACAGTATCTGAGATTCTAAACGAATCATGGCGCGACATCCTTCCGCTCTTCGGATTACTGTTTTTAGCCGGTATTTTACTCTTTTTCGGATTTGTGGCTTTCATCATTCCGGGCATTTATTTAATGATTGTTTTTTCTCTCTCGGCTACGGTTTTGCTTTTTGAACGCGCCGGGATAATTGAAGCCCTAGGCAGGAGCTTCAAACTGATCAGGGGGAAATGGTGGAGCACATTCGGGCTGATGTTTGTGACATATTTTATCATGCAGGCGGTTTCCATGATTTTTATAATCCCGTTTTATGTGTTCTATTTTATTGGCATTTTCACTATGGTGGAAGAGGTGGAGTTTGCTGCCGATATGTCTGCCTGGTGGTTTCAGGCCGGAATGACCATCTCCATCATCTTTATGATGCTGGGGTCTTTTATTACCCAGGCCATTCCAATAATTGCTGCCAGTTTCCAGTATTTCAATCTCGTTGAGCGGCAGGAATCTGTCGGATTAATGGCCGATATTCAACAACTTGAATCCTGAAAAGATCCATGAAGTTGACTGCCATACGTACCGTAATTATCCTTTTTCTGCTGATTATACCGGCTACTGTCGATTCTGCCCGGTCGCAACAAACAATGCCGGTAGAGAATAAGGTGGAGCTAAAAAAGTTTGACGGGTCATTGCTGGAGGTCTTCAGGAATGATGATAACTACCAGTATGTGAAGCCGCCGGAACGCAGGAAAAACTGGATTATGATGATGTGGAATGTCTTCTTCAGATGGCTTGTGACCGTATTGGGAAATGAAGGCTTTGCCTGGGTTGTGCTTGCATTTCTGGCTTTGGTGGGCGCAATAGGATTGGGCTTTGCACTATTTGGAATTTTTGGTGTTCAAAAAACCATACCGGTTTATTTGCCGGATCGTGATACCCTGGAATACCTGGTTGAGAAGGAGCATATCAATCAAAATAATTTTCATGATCAAATCGAGCGGGCTGTGCTTGAAAAAAACTATAAAAAAGCCATTAGGCTCCTCTATCTTTTTACATTAAAGATTTTCTCGGATAACAAGTTAATCGAGTGGAAACCCTCCAAGACCAACCACGACTATCTTTACGAGCTGCAAAAGGAATCGGTCATTTCTGGTTTTAGCAAATTATCCTCCATTTTTGAGTTTGTCTGGTATGGTGATTTTAAGGCAGAGCATGTTCATTTTGAGGAGATGAACAGGGAGTTTTTAAAGTTGAATCAGGAATTACGGGGCAATGCTTAAAATCAATCCGAAATACCTGGTTTTTTTATTTGCCATTTTTGGGCTTTACCTGTTATTGCTTGTCTTTATGCCCAGAAAATTCAATTGGAATGTGACTTTTTATCAAAAAGACAAAAACCCTTTTGGCGGCTACGTTTTTAAGTCATTGGCTGATGAATCATGGGTCGGGCCGGTTAATACATCAAACAAAACGCTCTTTGAACTCGGAAACCTGGAAGAAGATAACCTGCTGGTAATTTGTAATATATTCGAAATCTCCGAATCGGATTTGGAGTCCCTTCTAGATCTTCTCGAATCCGGTAAAACGGTTATCGTCGCCGCCAACATGATTGATACACTGCTTACAAACAGGGTTCAGGTCGAAATGAACAAATGGGATTTCAGGTTTATCTTTGATAATCTGTGGGGCACGGACTCCACCGGGTTGAGTTTGAGCGACCGGAATCAGCATGCTTCAAAGTCATACTGGCTGCCGGCGCAACTTGCTGCCCAACATTTCCAGCGTTTTGACTCCCTCAATACGCAGGTGATGGCGCAGAATCATAAGGGCCGGCCTGTATTATTGAAAATACCTCATGAAGCGGGCAGTCTGATACTGTGCAGCGTTCCAATGGTTTTTTCCAATTTTTCCATGCTCACGGCTGATAACAATGAATTTGTCGCCGGCATATTGTCTTTGGTTCAGGGCGGCGATGTGCACTGGACAGAATATTACCAGATGGGCAGGATGGAAGCGCAAACGCCACTGAGATATGTGCTGGCTGAGCCGGCGCTTACCTGGGCTTTTTATGTTTCAATGTTCAGCATCATGGTATTTATGGCTTTTGAAGCGAAACGCAGGCAGCGTGTGATTCCGGTTATCGAGGCACCAAAGAATGAAACGCTGACCTTCGTAAAAACCATCGCCCGGTTGTATTACCAAAAGAAAGATCATAAGCATATTGCGAACAGGAAAATTTTACATTTCATGGACCATCTGAAGCAGAGGATGCTTATTGATATGCATGAAAATATTGATGCGGTGATAAATAAGGTGGCAGCCAAAACCGGTAGCAGGGAAGAAGAAGTGAGGTTGCTTTTCGAGCAAATAAATTATATCGGAACGGTGAATGCGATCAGTGCTAAAGAATTACATGCACTTGTCACGGGCATCGATAACATTCAAAAACAACATTGACAAACTAAATGAAATTATTATGGAACTCTCTAGTTCGTTTGAAAGCAGGATTGAACTCACCAAACTAAAAGAGAAAACGGATGCCATACGGAGTGCATCCAACGGTGTATTGGTGGGGCAACAAAAAATATTCGATTTGATGCTTACTGCTTTGTTTGCCGATGGGCACGTTTTACTGGAAGGCGTACCTGGAATTGCCAAAACGCTGGCGGCAAAGGTAATGGCGCGCCTGATCGATGCGGGGTTTAGCAGAATCCAGTTCACGCCCGATTTGATGCCATCCGATGTACTGGGGACTTCTGTTTTCAACATGAAGACATCTGACTTTGAATTCAGAAAAGGGCCATTATTCTCCAATGTCATTCTCATCGATGAGATCAACCGTTCGCCGGCCAAGACGCAGGCGGCACTGTTCGAGGTGATGGAAGAGCGCCAGATTACCATGGATGGGAAAACCTATAAAATGGACCCGCTCTATATGATACTTGCTACGCAAAACCCCATTGAGCAGGAAGGTACATACAAACTGCCGGAAGCCCAGCTCGACAGATTTCTGTTTAAAATCAATTTGAGTTATCTCAGTATGAATGATGAAGTGGAAATTCTGAATCGCCACAACAACAACGTGAAACTGGCGGATGTTTCAGAATTGAAGCCTCAGATAAATGCCAAAGAGATCATCGGTTTCCGGGAAAAAATCAAAGATGTGCATGTGGAGAAAAACCTGATTGAGTACATCGCGGCCATCGTGGACGAAACGCGCAAAAATAAGTCGATCTACCTGGGTGCCTCTCCGAGAGCGGGCATTGCCATGCTCAACTGCTCCAAAGCTTTTGCCGCGCTAAGTGGTCGCGATTTTATAACACCGGAAGATGTAAAATACATTGCTGAGCCGGTACTCAATCACAGGCTGATGCTCACCCCGGAATCAGAGTTGGAGGGACAAAGTGTCTCGGTTATTTGCAAAAGAATTATTGATAAAATAGAAGTGCCGCGTTAGTGAAGTTTTTAAAATCAGTTTATCTCAGTACAAGGACATTTATATTGGCTGCGGCTATTGCAATGCTTTTTGTGCTGGCCTATGTGTATCCATTTTTTTTCCCCCTGGCACAGCTTGTTTTGGTGTTTGCGGTTGCAATTTTATTCTACGATTTGTTTTTACTCTACAGGGGAAATTCCAGGGTATTGGCTTCCAGACAATGTGCAGCGCGTTTCAGCAATGGCGATGAGAATGAAGTTGAGATCATACTGGAAAATCGATATTCTGTTGAAATTCGCGTGAACGTAATCGACGAAATTCCATTCCAGTTTCAGCGCAGGGATGTGTTGTTCAGGGCTGAACTTAAACCCAATGAGACCAAAATAATTCGCTATAATTTGCGGCCTGTAAAAAGAGGTGTTTACCAGTTTGGCACGATCAGGGTTTTTGTCAGTTCATCAGTTGGATTGGCAACCCGTAGATTCGACTGCGACCAACCAGTTGAAGTAAAAGTATATCCGTCATTTCTTCAAATACATCGTTATGAATTGATGGCCATCAGCAATCATCTCTCAGAGTTGGGTATAAAAAAAGTACGCAAAATCGGGCATAACATCGAGTTTGAGCACATCAAGGAATATGTTAAGGGCGATGACTTCAGGACAATCAACTGGAAGGCAACCGCCAGAAAAAGCAACCTGATGGTAAATCTTTATCAGGATGAAAAATCACAACAGGTTTATTCTCTGATTGACAAAGGCCGGATGATGCAGATGCCCTTTGAGGGTATGACGCTGCTTGATTATGCCATCAACTCCAGCCTGATATTTTCCAATATTGCCATAAAGAAGGAGGACAGGGCCGGCATCATCACATTCGAAAAGGCCTTTGATGGCTATCTGTCAGCTGATAAAAAACGCGGTCAGCTGCATCTCATACTGGATTTTTTATACAATCAGACCACCACTTTTGCTGAGACAGATTACTCAAATATGTATGTTCAATTGAAGCACCGCATCCGGAAAAGAAGCCTGCTGATGCTTTATACGAACTTTGAGTCGATTCACAGTCTCGACCGGCAGTTGCCATATCTCAAAAAGCTCGCCCGCGCGCATCTGTTAGTTGTGGTATTTTTTGAAAACACCGAGTTAAACAAACTGATCAATTCTACCCCGAATAATACCCTGGACGTGTACAACAAACTCATTGCCGAGCAGTTTGCTCATGAAAAAATCCGCATTGTAAAAACATTAAATACATATGGCATTCAGGCTATTCTAACGCGGCCTCAGGAACTTTCGGTTAAGGTGATTAACAAGTACATTGAGTTGAAAGCCCGCCAGTTGATTTGAAATGCCAGACATGCATATTCTGTGAATCATTTTTGATTAACAGTGAAACCTGTCATCTGAGAATTATAGTCTGTCCATCAGGTGGAATAGTTGCTGGTTACTGGTCAATAGTCACTGGTCACTGTCAATGGTCAATGGTCAATAGTCACTGGTCAATAGTATTCCTATCGACCAAACAACCTATTGACCTAACGACCTAACGACCTAACAACCTAAGTGGTCAATAGTTCAGATGAGCCCATCGCCCAGTACTCAGCCCCTACTCATTCCTCTCCCGGTCTTCGAGCCTGTATTCATCCCGCTCTTTGCTGTCGTCGATGAAATCCTGCACATTATCCAATGCGGGTGATGCTTCGAGGGCTGTCCAGTCAAAATTTTCATCAAAGGGATCGAGTGCTTTCTGCGGCTCAAACATGCGCGCATCCACGGGTAGGGCATTGTAAGGCCTGTAATCAGGCTGATCAGTAAAAAAGTCTCCCATATCCAGGGCTGCTGCATCATATTGGTTGAGATATGGTATGCCGAGGATATTCCAGAATGTTTTAAAAATACTGCCAAAGCTGTAGTGCAGATGACTTATATAATTGCGTTTTACCCACGGACTGATTAGCATCAGGATGCTCCGGTGCGCATCCACATGATCTACACCGTTCTGAGAATCATCTTCTGTGACCACAATCAGCATATTTTTCCAATAAGGTGTATGGCTTAGAAATTCCACAATTCGTCCAAGCGCCAGGTCATTATCTGCCATGTAACTTTCCCGGAAGGGATAGCCTGCTTCCGGCCGTTCGCCTGCTCCATGATCATTTGGAATGATGACCGTCAAAACAGAAGGCAGATTATTTTGATCGCCCCACTTTTCATTAAATTCTTTTATAAACTGATCTATTCGGAATTGATCAGGGATGGACATATTATAGGTAGGGTAGGTGCGGGAGGAGCGGTGCATCAATGGTTGCGGTACCGGATAATTTGCAATCAGCCTGATGCCTTCGTATTTATATGCCGGATCATAGGAGGCGGGTTCGAACATGACACTAAAACCGAAATTGAAAAACTCAACACCATGCCTTTCGAAATGATCCCACATGGAGCCTGCTTCATTGTAATCTTCAGGATATATCGCGCCGGCAGATCCGTTCATGGCATACACGCCCGGAGCATTGGAATCTTCACTGAAACTTCTGTTTCCTCCATAGCTCGCAGATGTGGTCGTTTCCACCCATTCATTCGGATAGGTATTCACGAGCCATCTGTGGCCATCAGCAGAATGGTCAGCGTCCACATAAAAATTGTCGGAAAAAGCAAACTCCTCTCCTAATTTCAGGTGATTGGGCATCACTGTTACCCCGGAAACAGTCCTGGTCCTGTCTTTATCAGAAAATGTGACCGAATGCCCATACCGGGCAAGTGTAGGCTCTCCTTTTGCATTGGGCATCTGTCCGAAAACCTCGTCATATGTCCTGTTTTCTTTTGCTATGAAAACAATATGTCTGATGGGCGATGCTTTCTCACCCGGAAATAGCGGAACGGGATTGTTTTTTCTTTCCATATAAAAATCATCATCCGCGCGCACAAATTTGAAGTTGTTGTTGATAACCGATTCAGTCATAGCGCCGAGATTTTGATCGTCCGGAATATCGATAACCGATACCGCACCCAGCATCAGGTTGCCGATGTAGCTGCCTCGCTGCATTTTATCAAAATCAGGTCCGCCGTTTGGGCCGCTGCCAAAACCCTTGGCGCTGGTCACAATTAGCTTTTTGCCATCTTTGGAAACCTTTACCTTTGCGGGAAACCAGCCTGTGGGAATGTGACCAATTACTTTGAGGGTAGGTATATCAATCACAGCTACAGCGTTGATGCCGGCCTCGCACACATAGAGTCGTCTCTGATCCGGCGAAACGTCCAGGCCGAAGGGTATGACTCCGCGAAATGATTTGAGCCTTGGCTCAGGTTTAAGATAAATATGATGTACAATGCTGTCAGTGCGGATGTCTATGACTGAGATATTGTCGTTATTGCCATTGCTAACGAAAACATAATCATCAGTAGCCGCAAGCGAGTTTGGACTCGAACCGCCAACCGCCGGCACCCCATCGACCAGAGCACCTACCAGATGGCCCGTTTTATTTTTTGCAGTAACATGCGGATTAGATGGATCAGAAACATCAATTGTAAAAACTGAAAAAGCCTCGATGGCATTTTGCGGTCCTAAACCCGGAACCTCCATGCTGTCGTTTTTAATCCCTTCTTCCGCCTCTTTAGTGCCATAGCCAAATGCAGGGAACTTGAGGCCTTTTTGCTTGATATTATCTTCCGTAAGACCGGGAATTCGCTTATACTCAAACATACCAACATTGGCCACATACACTTTTTGCTCGTCGGGTGACAGCACAATGCCAAAAGGATAGCGACCAACCGGCACGCTGAATAACAGCTTTTTTTGTTCGGTATCCAGCACAACAACCCTGAAATTGATCTGGTCAACTGCATAAATGCGCGATCCGTCACGGGTTAATGTCAGGTCACCAATGTAGCCATGCGAGTAATCGGAATCAGCATCTTTGTAATAACAGTCAATGGAATCCAGTTTTTCACCTGTTTGTATGGAGAACATATAAACTTTGTTTTCCTGCCCACCGGCCACATAAACCACCTGATTGTCAGGGCTGATTGCGAGACCCATAAAAACTGAAGCGAGTATGCCCTTTTCCGTTGCGGGTCCGGGGGGCACCTGCATGATGTCCGGTTCATCAGAGAGCACATTTTTCACAATGGTAATAGACAAAGGATTTGTGCCTGAATTAGCTGTTACGGCGATATTTCCATCAGTGCTGAGTGTAAGTCCGTAAGGGTGGGGCGCTGTTCTGAATGTTTTCCCTGACGGAGCCACGATGCGTCCGTTAGGCAATACAGCCTTAACAGGCGGATCAAATTCGATGTATCTGTCATAAGCCGGTGGTATGGCAATCCATGGCTGCTCGTCCCCGGATGAACAGCTATAATAGATTAAAGTTGCGGATAAAATCAGGCCCGAAAGGAAAAAGGATCTTTTATTCATGAGATTATTATAATTGGTGTTGTGAAATTACAGCTTAAAAAAAGATATCAGCCTATCTCAATATTAAGGTTTTGTTTATTAAATGCAATCCGATTCCTGATAAAAACCCGAATACCGGGTATTGGATTTCTGGAAATAATACACCCGGAAAATCGTAAAAACCCATGACATGTTGAATGTACTCATCAGGAATTTTGGATAGTAAAACGTTGATTTGAAACCTAATGTTAAGTTAATCATGGTATTTCGGGTGTCAAGCTAAGTCGCAGAGGCGCAAAGTCAATTTTATTGGCGTCTTTGCGCCTTGGCGAGAAACGTGTAATCCGTCAATTTCCAGTTAACATAACACTAATATATTTCAATATTGGAAATCACCGGGCATGCCCTGGAATCCAAAATCGAAAAGCGAAGCCTTGAAGTTGTGATTTCCTCAAATCGCAATATCCTCTTATACCCTATGGTCGTCTGAGAATCGATCGTTTCCCATGTCCCGTTGACCCATGCTTCAATAGCAAACTTTTTTACCCTCTGTCCAAGTGGGATAAATTCCTGTACGAGAAACCTGTTGAT
>CAYZWN010000146.1:0-11948 GCA_964482185.1 uncultured Roseivirgaceae bacterium | reverse complement strand
GCCATCGCGACGAAGAGCGCCGCGGTCAGCGCCTCGATCAGCGGATAGCGCGCGGAGATCCGCACCCCGCAGTCCCGGCAGCGCCCGCGCAGCCACAGCCACGCGAGGACCGGCACGTTGTGCCACGGCCGGATCGCCCGCCCGCACGCCGGACAGTGCGAGCCCGGCGAAACGACCGACTCCCCACGCGGCAATCGGTGGATCACCACGTTCAGGAACGAGCCGGTGATCGCCCCGAGCACACCGGCGAGCGTCGCGAACACGCCCGGCTCGATCATCGCGAACGCTTCCCCCACGCGCGCACGCTAGCAACCCGACAGAAGGACCGGGCGGCCGGCGAGCCACGCGGACCGGAGCGCCCGGGTCAGTCCCCCGACGGCGGGCCGGCCGGCGGCACCGGGCGCGCGCGGCGCGCGGTGTAGCGGTCCTCGCCGGTGATCGCCGGCACCTTCGCGGGATCCGGATGGTATCCGAGCGGATCGACCCAGGTGTACCGAGCCGGCGCGACCACCAGGTAGCGGAAAGGCTTGTCGATCTCGGTCGGCCGCGTGATTGCGGTGAAGAACCCGACCGGGACCATCGCGGCGGTGCCGATGATCGTCAGCGGGATGCCGAACACGACCCGCGTCATCAGGTCGAACATCACCGGCACGCGATCCGAGTCGCGCTCCTCCAGCGCGTGAGCCGGGCCGGCGGCGAGCACGAACACGCAAACCATCGCAGCGATCAGGCGAGACATCGAGGCTTCCTCCCGTGGCGGACTCGGTCGTCGGTGGTTACTCACGCTCTGCTCGGCAGGAGCGGGCAGGAGCATCGCGGTCTCTTCGACCGCTGGGAGCCGCTGGATTCTGCATCGGCCATTGCCAGCGGCCCTTGAGCCTCGCAGGCGCGACGTGGAGTGGAATGCACGACACGCCGGGATGAAGGTCCGCGTGCCGGTGCAGAGCGGCGACGCGAGTGACGTCCCTGCTGGCGGTCGAGCTGCACGCCGACCGGCACTCGGAGGAGCGGCTCGGCCCCGAGACACGGTGCGGGAGTTCCGAGTTTACCCGGACGGACCTCCACCTACGTGCGCGCAGCTTGCGGTTCAAGTCTTCCGCCGAATCAGCCGAATCCGCACCTATGACGACACGAACCGGAGGTACCGCGCGGGCCTCCGTGCTCCTTGCGCGGGCACTCAGCCTCGTCGCCTTGTCCTACCGGCACGTGCTGACGGCGGGCTTCGTCCGCAATGACCACCCTCGGATCGACGAGCGGGTCCTTTCGCACGAAATCCGGCGGCTCTCCAGGTACCTGGCCCATAGTCGATTCGACGGCCTTCGCGCGTTCCGTTTCGACGATGCGGTCGCATCGATCAATCGCGCGCTCGGCCTGATTCCCGGCGTTCTCATCGCCGCCCAGCTCCGGCGGAAGGTGGTCGAGAC
Organism: uncultured Roseivirgaceae bacterium; assembly: GCA_964482185.1. Taxonomy (GTDB): domain Bacteria; phylum Bacteroidota; class Bacteroidia; order Cytophagales; family Cyclobacteriaceae; genus JAAUQL01. The sequence continues at coordinate 10,524 of CAYZWN010000146.1, read as the reverse complement.
GCAGTCTCGCTGGCAGGCCCTCCCGCGGAAAGCGCCGGACGACGACCGGGAGACGACCGCCGAGAGAGCGCCCGTCACGGCGCACAAGGAGCGGATTCGCAACGCCGCTGCGCTCTGGATCCGCGTCATCGAGCACCCTGAGGCCTCGCCTCGGCGGGTCCAGAGGGCCGCCTTCCACTTTTCCAACGGCGACTGCCGCCTGGAGGGCGCCCGCCATTTCTTCGAGCGCCGGCTCGCAACGGGCGCCGATCCCGTGCCGGGCGCGCGGCTCGAGCACGTACTCGACGATCGGCGGCTCAGACCGTGACCCGCGCTCGAACGTGGCACGTCGTGCGCGAACTCACTCCTTCGCGCTGGAGCTGGCTGATGCTCTGGGCGACGCCTGCGACCTATCTCCTCACCGTCAGCCTCATCATGATCGTGGTGGCCAAGGCCTTCGCCCTGTCCGCGATGCAGGACATCGCGTTCTGGCCACTCGTGTGGCTGCGGTCGATCGCTCCGGACGTTGCGGTCCACGCCGCGCTGGCCGCGCTATTCGCCGTGGGAGAGTGGCGCCGCCCGTGGCTTGCAGCGGCCACGGTTCTCATCGCCGTGATCGTGGCGGCGGTCGCCGGGATCAACGCCGCCTACCTGATGACCACCGGGGAGCTGCTCTCATGGGACGCCATCCAGTACGGCCTAGCGAGCCGAAAAGAGCTGATGGGCATCGTATCCGAGACCCTCGCGCGGCACCTCCAGGTCATCGTCCTGGGCGCAGCCCTTGCCGCGCTCGCGCCCGTAGCTGCGTGGCGTGCGGCCCGGGGCCGCCACCTCACCCGCCCGTGTGCGGCGCAAGCCGCGGCCGTGCTCGCCACCGCCGCGCTGGCGATCTGGCTGCTGGCGCCAGCGCCGGCCTCACTCGCAGCGGCGTCGATCGGGCAGAGCGCCGCCTTGCGCACGTACTGGTCGTGGGCCACGGACAACAGCGAGTCGTCCGAGCCGGAGACTGGGATCGTCGAGTTCCTCGGCTACCGGCCCGAGCGTCTGGTCTCCGACGCCGACATCGCGGACCTGTCCGGGCGCTCCCGGCCGAACGTCCTGCTGCTGATCCTCGAGTCCACTCGCCACGACGTCACCGGACTGGCCAACCCTCCTGGCGCCGCCGCGACGCCCCACCTCGTCGAGCTAGCGCGCAGAGGCACCGAGATCCCAGTCACACGCGCCGCCCTCCCGCACACCACCAAGAGCATCTTCTCGATCCTCTGCGCGCGCCTACCGCTCATGCAGCGCGAGCCCGTCGAGGTGTCCAAAGCAGTTCGCGCGGAATGTCTTCCCGCCATCCTCGCCCGCGCCGGCTACGCGACCGCCTTCTTCCAGAGCGCGCTCGGATCCTTCGAGCACCGCCCGCGCCTCGTCTCCCAGCTTGGTTTCGGGCACTTCGAGGCGTGGGAGGAGGTCGGCGGCGAGCCGCTCGGCTACCTCGCCTCGGACGACGAGAGCCTCGCGACGCCCGTCGATCGCTGGCTCGACGCTACGCGGAAGCCATTCTTGGCCACATTGCTGACCTCCGCACCGCACCATCCGTACCGACTGCCGAGCGGGTTCGACGACCAGGCGAAGCGGGGCAGCGACGAGGAGCGATACGTCCGCCTGGTCGAGGCCGGCGACCGCCTCCTCGGAATGCTGCTCGACATCCTGGATCGGCGTGGCCTCGCCGAGAACACCATCGTGGTAGTCGCCGGCGACCACGGCGAGGGCTTCGGCGCCAAGGGTGTCCGGCAGCACGACAACAACTTCTATGAGGAGGGTCTTCGCGTTCCGCTGGTCTTCGCGGGCCCCGGCGTGCCGACGGGTGCGGTCCGCGGGAATGCCAGCCTGGTCGATGTCACGCCATCGCTCCTGCATCTCCTGCGCCTGCCGCCGCCCGAGCTTCGCATGGCCGGCGTCCCGTTGGCCATGAACCTCTTCGCCGGCGACGTGCCCGCTGTCCCGCGCTGGTTCGGCTGCTTCCACGACCTGCGCTGCCGTGGGTTCGTCTTGGGCGCACGCAAGGTCGTCGCCGTCCCCGGCACGGGGAAGACGTTCTACCTGGACCTCGAGGCCGATCCCGACGAGCGCCGGGCGGCGCCGCTGCCGACAGATCTCGCGGGTATCCTCCCCGCACTCCACTTCGTGGTCGACTCCCACCGCACGAGACGGTGGCCCTTCCTCCTCGGCAGGATCACTCAGTACGGCGCGTGGAACTGTCCGCCGGGGGACCGCTGCAGACATCCGAATTCCCCGCCCGGGGTTTTCTTCGAGCCGCGGTCGGTCTCGAGGAACGAGACGGAGTAGTTTCACGGTGCGCACCTGGACCAACGAAGAGATCAAGCGGTACCTGGGCCCTCACGAGGCCTGCTACCTCAGCCATTCCTCGGACCCGGACGTCCGAAGGACCGCGGCCTCGGGCGGCTCGATCTCGCAGCTCGCGATTGGCCTCCTCGAGGGCGGCCATGTCGACGGTGTGCTCGTGTGGCGCATGGTGTACGGCGAAGCGCGACCGCGCACCGAGGCGTTCGTGGCCACGTCGCGGGAGGAAATCCTCGACGCGCGGGGCAGCAAGTACTGCGCCGTGGACTTCCCTCGCGACGCGCTTCCGAAGATCGAAGCCTTCGCCGGCCGCCTAGCCGTCCTGACCCTCCCCTGCGACGCCTCCTTCCTTCGCCACCGAATGGAAAAAGACGAGTCGCTCCGCGAGAAGGTCCGCTGCGTCCTCACCCTCTTCTGTGGCCACAACTCGGAGCCCGCGCTTACGGAACTCGTGACGCGCCGCCTGGGTGTCTCGTGGCCAGAGGTCCGCGAGCTTCGCTACCGCACCGGCCCCTGGCGGGGCGCCCTCTCCGTTCGCACCTCCGGCGGGCGCGCGCGCCAGTGCCCCACGCCCCGCTTCACGCACTGGCAGAACCTGCACTTCTACTCGCAGCGCAAGTGCCTCTCCTGCGTGGACCACTACGGATTCGACGGCGACATCTGCGCCGGAGACTCGTGGGCTCTCGACGCGAAGGAGCGGGACCTGAAGCCCACAATGTTGGTCGCTCGCACTCCGCGCGGAGCGGAGCTGCTCGCTGTCGCGAGCCGCGGCCTCGAAATGCAGCCGGTCGAAGCCCGCGCTGTGCTCGGCGGCAACGGCCGCGGGCTCGCCTACCACTACAACATCTCCGCCCGGAGCCGGGTCGCGCGCCGCTTCGGCCTGATCGTGAAGGACAAGCTCAGGCTTCCCACCACGCCCCTCGATCGCCTCATCGCTACGCTCGGGGTGGGAAACTACTGGCTCTCGCATCACCCGCGCTTCGAGCGCTGGGTCCGGTGTCTGCCGCACGGCCTGCTCGTGGCCTACGTCTTTCTCTTCAAGGGCCTCCAACAGCTCGGCCTAGCACTGCACCGCCCCTTCCCACCCGCAGACCGGATCTCGCTCATCGGCGCGACGCTGAGCGGGAACCGGGGCGCGGAGGCCATGCTGGTCACGAGCATTGCCCGCATGCGCATGGCCATGCCCGACGACCGCTACGTGGTCCACTCGTACTTCCCGAAGCGCGACCGCGAACTCTGCGGGGACCTGAACGTCGACGTCGTCGACGCCACACCGCTCGCGCTTGTCACGAGTTACCTGCCCTTCTCCCTCCTCGACGCAGCGTTGCGGCTCGTGGGCCTGCGCTGGCCTCGATCGTGGATGCCCCGCGGCGTCCGGGAGTTGGCGCGCTCCAAGGCGCTCGTCGACGTCTCCGGGATCAGCTTCTCCGACGGTCGCGAACAGCTCCTGCCCTTCAACGTGTTGAACCAGTGGCCGGCCAACCTGCTGCAGGTGCCGGTGGTCCGGCTCTCCCAGGGCCTGGGGCCCTTTCGCGGGCGTATCAACGCTCGCGTGGCGCGCTGGATGCTCCGTCGCTGTGTCCGAGTATTCGCGCGCGGCGAGGACTCTCTGGCCGCCTGCCGGGCGCTCGGTCTGGGAGAGCGGCTAGGGTTGGCGGCCGACATCGCTTTCTCGTTCGAAGAGAGCCATGCACTCACGCGGGAGAACCCCGAGCATGAGCAGAAGATCGCCTCCGAACTTGGGGCGCTGCGGTGCGAACGTGGTGCCGTGCTGGCTTTGTCTCTGAGTGCCGTCGTCCACCGCAAGTGCGAGGAGGAGGGTCGGGACCACGCCGCACTCATGGCCCAAGTTATAGAGCGCCTGGCGGAACGGGGTGTCGGCGTCCTTCTATTGCCGAACGCCACTCGCGAAGATACGCCGTCGCTACACAACAACGACCTTCCGGTGCTGCGGGAGGTCGTGTCGGCTCTGACGGAGAAGGCCCGCAAAGCAGTGGTCGCAGTCGACCGAGACCTCAACAGTGCCGCGCTGCGACGCCTACTCGCGAGCTGTGACGCCCTAGTCGCTTCCCGGTTCCATGCCATGATCGCGGGCCTCGCTCTCGGCTTGCCGACCCTGGTGGTGGGGTGGGGGCACAAGTATCGCGAGGTCCTCGCCCAGTTCGGACTCGCCGAGCAGGCATGGGACTATCGAGACCTCGACGCCGAAGCGCTGCTCACCCGAATCGGAGTCCTCCTCGACGAACGGGAGGCGCTAAGCGCTTCGATCGAGGCAGCCCTCCCGCGCGTGCAGGCGCTCTCGGAGCACCAGTTTGCGTGGCTTCGGGAGCTTCTGTCGCCGGACGTCCGTTCGGCGTGGATCGAGGAGGCGGAGTGACGCCCTCGAGCCCGGCGGGCCGAGTCGCCTGGAGAAGCGCCGGGGTTCTGCTCTCGCTTGCTTGCGTGGGGTGGGTGATGGCGGGGGTATTGCGCGAGGCAGACGAGCTTCACCTCGCGGAGCTGTCACCCCTACCCCTGGTGGGCGCCGCCGGGCTGCTCCTGATCGCCTACATCGGCCGCGCGGCGATCTGGACGATGCTCCTCCGCCGTACCGGGCAGAACGTCCCGTGGGGTACGGGAGCGAGGGTTTTCCTGGGCTCCCAGCTCGGGCGATACGTACCGGGCAAGGTGTGGCAACTCGGGGGCGCTGCGTGGCTCGGCACGCGGGCTGGCCTGGCCGCCGCGCCCTGCATCGTCACCACGGGCCTGGTGGTGCTCCTCCACAACGTGGTGGGGGCGGGCCTCGGACTGGGCGCTCTGACCCGTGTCGGAGCAGCTCCGGGAATCGCGGCACTGGCGGCTGTGGTGCTCGGCGGAGCGGCCCTGGCCGGCTTTGCCGGCGGACTCTCGCGCGAAGCCGTTCGCCGCTTGCCGGCTCGCTTCGGATGGGGCGCGCAGGGCATGGTCATGCCGTCGGCTCGAGACCTCCTGCTGGCGGCAGCAGGTCTCATCGGAGTCTGGCTTCTCCTGGGCGCGGCGCTTCAACTCGTCTCGGCGAGCGGGTTCGCCGATGGAAGGGCCCTCGGATGGGGCGAGGCCGTCTCGCTCATGGCGGCCAGCGCCGTCGCCGGCTTCGTGGTGCTCGCCGCTCCAGCGGGCCTGGGCGTGCGCGAGGTCGTGCTGGTCGCGGCGCTCCTTTCGTCACATACGCGGGCGGAGGCCGGTGTCATCGCCCTCGCCTCGCGCCTGTTGATGACGGCGGTGGAGCTCGGCCTCGCGGCCTGGGCGCTCTGGTGGCCGGTGACCGTCGCGCCTAGGGTCGGGGCGCGGGAGGGAGAAGGACCTCTCGGCGCGGGAGCCGGTTGGGCGCGAACGAGCGCATCATCTCTCCGAGCAGCCCGATGCCGAGGATCTGGACCCCGACGATGAGGAGGGCGAGGCCACCCAGCATCGCAGCGAGGTGCACCTTGAACGGACTTCCCGACACCTTCATCGCCAGCACATAGAGTTGCAAGACGCCGCCCAGCAGGATCGGGAGCGCAGCCAGCGACCCGAAGAAGTGCAGGGGCTGGTGGAGAAAGCCGCTCAGGAAACGCACGGTGGCCAGGTCGAGGAGGCCGGTCCAGAAGCGGCTCGCCCCGTATTTGCTTTCGCCGTGGGCGCGGGGCCGGTGCGCGACCGGCACTTCGCGCACGCGGAAGCCGTTCAGGTGGCTGAGCTCGGGAAGGAGCCGGTACTGCCCGCCGTAGAGCACCAGGCTCTTCGCCACCTCGCGGCGCATGACCCGGAAGCCGGAGTTCGAGTCGCGCAGGCGAAGCCCGAAGAGCACTCCCTTGAATGCGTTGTAGAGCCGCGACGGAATGGTCTTCGCGGGCTCGTTCTGCAAGCGGCCGTCCTTCCAGCCCACGACAAGGTCCGCCCCCTCCGAGAGCGCCGCCAGCAGGCTCCCGAGCTGCGCGGGGTCGTCCTGGAGGTCAGCGTCCAAGGTCGCGACCACATCGCCCTGCGCCGCGTCGAAGCCAACCATGTACGCCGCCGACTTGCCGCGGTTGAGGGGCATGCGAAATGCCCGGCAGCGGTCGTCCGCACCCACGAGTTCACGCAGGCAGGCGTCCGTGCCGTCGGTCGAGCCGTCGTCGACGAAAAGGAGCTCGTAGTCCCACCCCAGAGCCAGGAGTGCACTGGTCAGCTCGGCGTGGAGCTTCGCAACGGAATGGACCTCATTGAAGGCCGGCACGACGACGCTGACCAACACCCTGCGATCCTCCTCTGCGCTCGACTGATCTCTATAGATTCGCAGCAGAAGTGGGCCCTACCCATAAGTAGCGGCGACGCGCCGCAGATCTTGAGGCCCTACCCGGAGGACGGGAGCTCCAGGGATCGACGCCGTCGATCACGGTTCTCCTGTGGGCTCATGGCGCACTCGGATGACCTTGGTCCCGGCGTCATAGGAAACTGCGTAGTCCTTGTAGAAGGTCGCGTACACGGGGATGAAGTTGAATAGCGATGCCCGCCCGATCCGCATCTCGGGCTCCTGCTCGAAGCGACCACTGGCGATGTGGTCGCGGACGACCGCGATCTCCCAGCGCACGCTCTCCGAGCCCGCTTCTCTCAGGGGTGCGATCAGGAATCCGACAGCGAGGATCACGAGACAAGCCAGGCACGCCACTCGGGCCTCGATGTGGACACGCGCGCGACTGAGCGCGAGCAGACCGATACTCATCACCGAGCATCCAACGATCGTGACGACGGTGACGACATTGAGCCGTGTGCCCTCATCGAAGAGCCGTAGGTAGATCGCCACGACGACAAGTGCCAGACCAACCGTAGACACTGCCCCCTTTCGAGCCGCATCCGACGAGACCCTGCTCTCACGGGCCCGTCGCCACACCAGGCTTGCCGCAACCCCCACGACCGCCACGACGCCCATCTGCAGAAGCAGGTTCCCCTGCACCGGGAAGCCTCCCGACGAGGTGGAGTATGGATCGAAGAGGAGGAGGGGCCGCGAGGCCAGGAACGCGGCACCCGTGAGCACCCACACCCACCGGCCCTCGCGCAGGTCCGCCCGACGCAGGAATCGCTCGAGCAGAACGCCGATCAGGATCGCGGCGGGAATGTAGGCCGAGGAGACATACCAACTCCAACGACCCTGCGAGACGAGGAAGAGCACGAAGACGCCGAGGAACCAACCGGCGCAAAGACGCAACAAGAGCGTCTGCTCAACGCTTCGCTCGTCAGAACGACGCAGGCCGTGCGCGAGGGCCGGCCAGATCAGCAAGCTCCACGGCTGTGCATACGACAGGAAGTGTCGGAGCACGTAGAGCGGCTCGGTGCGCCCGAACGATCGACCCGTCTCCGTAGCCGCGATGCCATCGCGGACGAACCGCTTCCAGACCTGATCCACGAACATGTACTCCAGCGCCGGCATCCCGTGGACGACGATAATGGCGACGAACCACGGAAGCGTCACCGCCAGAAATAGTGCAAGCGACTGAAGCAAGTGAGAGCGGGTCACGGCCAGTTCTCGCCTGGAGAGCACGAGATGCGCAATCGTGAGCGCCGCTGGGATGACGGCGAAGGCGGACTTGGTCATCACCGCCAGCCCGACGATAGCCCCGATCCAACGGATTCGGCCTGGGTGCTCTCGCAGCTGGAGGTTCAGCCACAGCACCAAGCCCATCTGGAGGTTGAGCAGACCTTCCATCACGCCTGCTTTGTAGGCGTGGTTATAGAGATGGTCGTAGCAAAGAAGGAAGGCGAGCATGGCCATCAGCCCGGTCGACGCAGAGAAACGAAGCACGCACGTCCGATGGATCAGGTAGAGCAGCGCCAGAAAGGCGAGTCCCGGCAGCAGGCGCATGCCGATCTGAAGGCTCCCGGTCGCGGCAACGAGGGGAGCAGAGAGCCAGTAGTAGAGCGGAGGTTTGGTAAAGAGGTCGATCGGCCCGAAGCGCGGCGTCACGTAGTCACCGCTCTCCAGCATTCCCTCGACGACGCCTGCGTAGAGAAACTCGTCCGTCTGGTTGAAGGGCCGCGTGACGTCCCAGAAGACGTAGACGGCGGCAATCGCGATCGAGGCGACCACGCACCATCGCACTACTAGAACCTCTGCGCCCTTGTACCGCGCGGTCGGCGGCGTCCCAGACAGATCGATTCCAGTGAAGGCTCGGCAGCGCACAATCGAATCCTTGCGAGTGCAAGTGGGCCTCGGAATGCATCGGGACGGGCGGGAAATCCTTGAGCGCGCCGGCAACGCACCTGCCGGCCAGCCCGACGGCAGCAGAGGAGCGGTGCCCGTCTGGCTCAGGACGCGCTCCCCGGGGGCGTTGCGATCGCTGCCACGGCCGGCGCCTCCCCTGGCAGCCCGGCCCCGGTAGCCACCTTGTGGACCGAGCGGCGAGGTTTCAATGCCGCTGGTGGCGTGGAAGATTCCGTAGAGCCGGTTCTTGAGGTTGCCGAAGACGATGGGGTGGGATCGACGGGTCCAAGCGCGCCGATCTGGTCTGCAGGCGAAGTGGGTCGACGCGCACGATCGCGTAGCGACCGTGCGCCCGGCGCGGAGACCACAGCAAATGGCGGACGGTGCGGAACGCGTGCTGCTTGAGACCGGACACCGACGGCGCCACGGCCCTCGCGCGGAGGGCCGCGTAGGCGGCGACCGCGAGCACGGGCGGGAGAATGTTCCCCCCCATGCGCAGCACGGCGGAGACGCCCCGTGCGGCCGCTCGAACTCGAAGATCACGATTGCGACGATGGCGGCCGGGGCACCTCCCTGGCTCAGCAGCCCGAGGAGGACGGGGTCTCCAACCGCGGGGCGGCTCACGGACGTCTCGACTCCAGGCGGGGGAGTCGTGAGGGGCCTCCCGACCTCGGGCGTTGCGCTCACTCCGGCAAGCGACGTGCCGCCAGGACGGTTTCGAGCTTCGCCACGCGGTCTTCGGGCGCGCCTTCGCGGCGCAGCCTCGCGAACGCCATCCGGGCCGCCGCCGGATCGCGACCGTGTGTCGCCAGATGCACCGCCGCGGGGACGAGCAGTTGCGGAGTCGCCTCCGGACTCGCCGCCACCGTCGCCCACAGGCGATCGGCGTCTCCGAGCCGACCGACCAGCGTGTAGACACTCGCTCGCTCGGCGACGACGGCGAGCGGCTCGCCGTTCCTCGGCGGCGGCAAGCCCTGCCAGCGAGTCCGCGCGAGACGCACCTGCTCGAGAAGGCGCGCCGCATCGGGAAGATTCTCGACCATCTCGAGAGCGCCGACGAGGGACGCCTCGGCCTCGTCAAGTGCGAGCGCGCGCGCCTGCGCGGCGGCCCGATCGAGCCGATAGGCAGCGAACGACGGCCGGAGTTCGACGACCCGTTCGAGCAGGACGAGCGCTTCCTCGTATTCGCCCACTTCCGAGAGGACCAGGCCGAGATTCGCCAGCAGCCGGGGTTGGACAGCTGCGCTCCCGCGGAGGGCGAACTCACTCTCGACGGCCAGAGCATCGCGATAGGCGGCAATCGCCTCCTGCGGCCTGCCATGCTGCGCGAGCGTGTTGCCGAGCTGGAACGACGGGAAGGAGTTGCCCCGGGGCGCGTCGAGCACCGCATCCTGCCAGAGCAGGAGATCGTCGCCCCACACCGGCGCGCGCCGGAGCGTCGTGACCGCGAAGCTCAAAAGGACGACGGCCGCTGCGGCGACCGCGACCACCCGAACCCGCTGCGCCACGATCGCCGCCGACGCCAGCGAAGCCCCGATCGCGAACAGCGCCGCCGCCGGAAGGTACAAGTAGCGGTCCGATGCCACCGCCGTCATCGGCAACGGGATGACGTGCAGAACCGGAACGATCGCCGCAACGGCGAGGCCGGCGAGCGCCACGCCCAGCCCCGCGGCCCCACTCCGCCAAGACCGGACCGCGAGTACCGCGATCCCGGTGCCTACGACGGCACCCACGGCGACGACGACGGGATCGACGAGTCCGAGTGCGCCGACCTGGGTCTGGGGGCGAAGGGGATCGGCGAGCATGATCGCGTAGTGACCGAGCGCCTGGAGTGGAAACCACAGCAGATGGTGGGTGGCGCCGAACGCGTGCTGCTCGAGACCGGCCGCCGCCGGCGCAACAGCCCCCGCGCGGAGCACCGCGTAGGCGGCGACCGCGAGCAGGACCGGAAGTAGATTCCCCCCAATGCGCCGCCATGCTCGCGGCGTTTCGCGCGGGCCCCCGAGTTCGAGGATCAC
>CAYZWN010000145.1:0-12074 GCA_964482185.1 uncultured Roseivirgaceae bacterium | reverse complement strand
CGGAACACCAGTAGCCCAATCCATTGACTTAAGCGGAAGCGAAGTTGGAGTAAATTATATATTGGTGCTGGATGGCACGACAGACATTGAAACGATAGCTGGCACAGGATCAGCAATAGGTTTTACTGCCCAGGATGCCGGTACATATACAGTCAGGGCGGAAGGAGCAGCAGTTTGCACATTGTTAATGAATGGCTTTGCGGTAATTTCTGAGGATCCGGTTCCGGTGCCTGTTTTGGCAGGAAGTGCTGCACCAGACTGCCAGGAAACAGGCGTTGTGTATTCTGTTACCAATCCACAGCTGGGTTCAACTTTTGACTGGATTGTCCCGCTCGGCGCAACAATCCAGGAAGCCGCACCTTATGGATCGGTTATAACGGTAGATTTTGGCCTGAATGGAGGTGATGTTACAGTGATTGAAACCAATGGTGGTTGTTCAAGTAATCCAACATCGATCACGGTAGCCTTGCAAAACTGCAGTTTTGCAGCCGATTTTACTTTTACGCCGGATCCGGCATGTGTAGGAGCACCTGTTCAGTTTACCAATACCTCTACAATTTTGGCCGGAAATACTTATGCATGGGATTTTGGACCTAATGCTATTCCATCTACCTCAATTGATGAGAATCCGGTTGTCGAATTCACCAGTGCTGGTAGCATTGATGTCAATCTGACAGTAACGAATGGTGCACAGGTTGCACAAACCACAAAACAGATTACCATAAGCGAACTCCCTACAGCTGTGCTTTCAGGAGATGCAACAATTTGCGCAGGAGAGCCGGCATCTTTACAGGTACTTCTAACCGGCACCGGCCCTTGGGATTTTATTTATAATGATGGCGTTCAGGATATAAGCATAGTTGTAAACAGTTCTCCATTTATTTTTGCAGTTAATCCAACAGCATCCACAAACTATACGGCAGTTTCTGTTTCCGACCAGAATTGTTCAAATATTGCTACCGGCTCTGCTAATGTGATCGTTACTCCGGCAAAAGATGTGACATTGAGCCTGGATCCGGTAACGGGTAATCCCGGTGATTTGGTAAAGGTACCTTTGCGTGTGGAAGGCTACCAGGACTTGTTGACTATGCAGTTTACAGTAAGCTGGGATCCTGCCTTGCTTTCATTGAATGGTGCTGAGGATTATAATATCAGCCAAACCAACGGATCAGTTTTTATTAATAATACGGCCGGTTATTTTACCTTTTCCTGGTTTCCAGAAGCGGCTTCTGACACCACAATTGCAGATGGAACAGATATTTTCTCATTGGCATTCACGATAGCAAATACCGTTTGCACGGATGCTCAGATTTCAATCAACGGCTCAGAAACGCCAATCGAAATTGCATCGGAAAGTGGTTGTCTGGCTAATGTAAATACAGTTGATGGCATGATCACCATCCAATCGATTGCCGGCATCCAAAGCAGTGATGGAGATAATTCAATTTGCTTTGGAGAACAAGTGGTTTTCACGGCCTCACCAGGCGGATTGCCCAGGTATGATTTCTACCTGAATGGCGTGTTGGTGCAAAGTGGCGGAAATGGAGTTTACATCACCAGTTCTCTTACTGATCAGGATTCGGTAAATGTAATGGTCCAAGACCCTCAGGGATGTGCACTCGCCGCACAAGGCATCATCACATCGGTTAGTGAGCTTGGCGTGGTAGAAACGGTGACTGATATTACAGGCTGCGGGCTTTCAGACGGAGCGATTGCCCTGGATGTAACGGGAGGATCAGGTACTTATACTTACAATTGGACTGGTCCCGGTATTGTTGATCCGGCTTTGCAAAATCAATCAAATCTGGCAAGAGGCTTTTACAATGTAGTTGTTACAGATCAGGTTTCAGGATGTAGTCGATCAGTAGATATCGAACTGAAAGAACCTGTTGATTTTACGCTGACTGTGGTGGCCCAGGATGTCTCGACAACAGGAGGAAATGATGGCTCCATAGACCTGACTATTACCGGTGGCACCGGACCTTTTACAGTAGGCTGGACCGGACCCGGAGGGTTTGTGTCTTCAGATCAGAATATCGCAAATCTCTTCGCGGGCACATATATTGCCACCGTAACGGATAATGGAAGCGGTTGCACAGATGCGATTGTGGTTGAAATTTTGCAGCCGTTAAGCGGCCTGATTATAAGTGCGGTGAAAACGGATGTCTCCACTTGTGGAGCCATGGATGGCACCATCAATTTGATCATTGCCGGCGGAAGCGGTAGTTACCAGATAGCATGGGCCGGTCCTGACGGATTCAGCTCCAATACTCAGAATTTATCAGGCCTGGCCGGTGGATTATACATTGCAACTGTTTTAGATCTGGTCACCAATATTACTGCACAATGGACCGTGCAGGTTAACGAACCTCAGGGATTTACCCTTAATGCTGTTGTAAACGATATCTTTTATTGTACCAGTGCTGATGGTTCGATTGATTTGACCGTGACAGGTGGCTCAGGCAACTTCAGCTATTTTTGGCAGGATTTGGATGGGCTGGGTTTCAGTTCAGGAAATGAAGATATTTCCAACCTTTCGGTTGGTACATATCGTGTAGTGGTTACCGACCTTGTGACAGGATGCGTAGATTCACTTGACGCAACTGTTGGCAGGCCTGCGATTTGTGAGCAGCCATGCGCATTGAATGTCGAATCAACTACGAATAACACTTCCTGCCCGGGCACAGATGACGGCGTCGCAGTGATCAACATTATTTCAGGTGGCTCAGGAAATGGCAACTATTATGTGAGCCTTGATACCGGAAAAACATTTGTTCCATTTGCCGGACAGGACATCACCGCAATTGTGGACAAGGGGCAAGGCAGCTATCTGTATATTGTGAAGGATACAGTTACCGGATGTCTCGACACTACTGTTGCCAATGTAGGCGTTTCCACCAATCTGATGGCAAATATTTCGGTTGACAATCCCGGTTGTGCCGGCAACAACGGATCGATTACATTTAATGTTTCCGGAGGCGTCATTCCTTTTGAAGTTGAAATTGTTGATTCTTTGGGCAATGTAACCATGAAACAGGGCAATGGATTCTTCCAGTTTCTGGACCTTACTGAAGGAAGTTACTTTTATAGTGTACGCGAGCAATCCGGATGCACAATTATTGCCTCTGATTCAATAGAGTTAGTAATTGATTGTGAAACAGGATGTTCTTCACTTGTTGCCACGGCGGGAAGTTTTGAAGACGCTACATGTAGCTCAGATCCTGATGGAAAAGCAGTGATCAATGTTGTCGGCGGAGCAAGCCCTTACGAATACACTGTAGATGGCACTACCTGGATTCCCTTTATTTCCGGTAATGTGATTGATCAGCTTCCGCCAAATGGAACTTATAATATTGCCATCAGGCAGGACTCTGCCAACGCAGATTGCAGAACAACTGTATCGGTAACCATCAATGGCCCGGACGTGATTGCGCTTTCATCGCCGATTATTACTACCGAAAAGGCAAGTTGCAACCAAAATGACGGTGCAGTGAAACTTGGGAAAGTAATTGGAGGCACCGGATCGTATAATTATCAGATCGATGGGTCTTTTATCACCTTGCCCGGGGATTCCATTATCACAGGCCTTGGAGCAGGTTATCACACATTTTCAGTAATTGATGCAGTGAGCTGCCAGGCTGATTTTCAATTCCAGGTTGAATCTCCGGGTGTTATTGTCGCGAATCTGACTGATGTGCCTGTTAGCTGCTCCTCAATCTTTCTCAAGGCTGGAATCAGGATAGAAATTGATCTGGCTTTGACGACATTACCTGGCCCATATGAAGCATTAGTAGCCCGGGCAAGCGAGCCTGGCAGCGGAATCATTTATGAAATTCCCGATAACGGGATCAGAACCATATTAAATTTGGATAAGGATTTTTACGACGTGACAATTAATTCTGCCACGTCCGGAGGTTGCACTTATTCAGAAACCATTCCCATTTTCAGCGGTGTGTATCCGGTCGATTTTGAGATTATCGAAAAAGACAGCATTGTAAGCTGTATCGGTGGCATTGGCTCAGTAACAATTGGAAATGTAATAGGCGATCCGAACACAAATTTCTTTGTGCAGCTGGTAGATGACGCTGATCTTATCCTTGAAACTTACGAAGTGACGAGATTTCAGTTTGAGAACGGATTTACAATTGATGCCTCCAATACGGATCAACTTGTTGCAGGCAGCTACTATATCCGCATTATTCAAAACCAGGATGAATGTGAAGGTGTAACGGCGCTTTCTGATGTATTCACGATTTATCAACCGCAAGCTGCGCTCGGATTTACTGTTTTAGATGACGAGGTTTCGCTTTCTGATCAGCCAACCGGGGTGATTATCGGAGAAGTTATACCGAGCGGCGGAACGCCATACGAAGCCAGAATTCAGCTTATAGAACCGGTGTTCGAATTGAATGTAATGGATATCATTGAGTTTAACGAAAACAGGAACTGGGAGGTCGTGAATAGTTCCGGAGGAAACCTAAACAGATTCCCGACAAGTTTTGAGGAGTTGTGGGCAGGATTGTACGAGATCAGCGTGAGAGATTCGTATGGGTGCAGTTTTACGATACAGCATTCCATCGGATACGATGAGACCATTTTTATACCCAACGTGTTTACGCCAAATGGTGATGGATACAATGATGACTTTTATATAAGAAATCTGCCAGCAAGTGGTACGAGTGTTATCATTACAAATCGAAATGGGTCTGTGGTATTCAAGTCAAGTGATTATAATTATGATAACCTTTGGGATGGTGGCGACTTAGCAGATGGTGTTTATTATTACCAAGTCAGCTTGCCCTCTGGCCAGTCTTTCAAAGGTTGGGTAGAAAAATGGAGTGGGTCGCGTCCTTGAAGGCCGGTTAAGAATTCCATAGTATCGACATGATCGGCAAAGTCACCGATGTCTGGCATCTGGGCTTTGCCGATTTTTATATTACCCGGTATATCCATACTTGTTACAATGCATTGTATCTTATCGGCATACTGATCCAGAAGCCTTTTCAATTGCTCAATATTTTGATAATGATCATAATACAGCACACCAATCGGTGAAACGAGGCTTGAATTTTTCTGCAACAGCACAAAACCATTATCCAGATGAGCCGATTGATTTACGAGCATAATCGATCGCTGGTAATGATAATTATTGTGGTATTTGTGATGATCTACAATGTGCCGGTATTTTTCCCAGACGGGGTATAATGTTTGGATATCAAAACCTTCAGGGACAAGTATTTTGGAAACATTGCGGCATCCAAGGCCGAAGTACAAAAATATATCTGCGCCAAGCGCTTCCAGTTCCCCGATGCTTTCCTTTCCGTTGAGCACCGCGATGGATGTGCGGTTTTTGCGGATAATATGTGGTATTTTACTAAAGTAATAATTGAAATATCGCGCTGTGTTATCACTGCCTGTAGCGATAACCGCATCAATGCCTTTTAGTCTTTCAGCTATAGTGACATGCCCGGCAAATTCCGGTTCAATATCCATGAGTTCGTCAAGTATAAACCTCACAAGTACCTCATCCTGACTGCTGAGTTTGGCGATCAACCGGTGTCCGCTGAGTAAAATGCAAATGACATCATGAATACCTACCAGAGGAATATTCCCAGCCATGACCAGGCCGATATTTTTTGGAGGTGTCGCCAGTACCGGATAGCCTTCCAGCCATGGAATCAGTTTATCCTCATTCAGATAATTAAATAAGCCTTCAAAAGCCAGTTGAATATTTTCCCGGGTAAACCATGGATTATTAAATTCTGCCTTTCTGAAGACTGGTTCTAATTTGCCTGTATCCTGAATCCGGTCTTTGAGTTTTAAAAATACTGATGTCCTTCTTTTTAAATTCAATTTTTTGATAACTTTGAAATCGTTTTTTTTGCTGCGCAAACATAATATAAATTATAAGGTTAGAGTAAATAACAAAATAAAAATAGAGTGATATGGCTATAATGATTACCGACGAATGCATCAATTGCGGGGCCTGTGAGCCGGAATGCCCAAATACTGCAATTTATGAGGGCGGCGTAGAATGGACCTGGGGCGGAGGCACCACCCTCGAATCTGTTGAATTGGATGATGGAACAGTTATTACTGGAGACGCACCACAAGAGCCTCTTTCAGATGAGTTTTACTACATTGTAAATAATAAGTGTACGGAGTGTATGGGATTTCATGAAGAACCCCAATGTGCGGCTGTATGCCCGGTTGACTGCTGTGTTCCTGATCCGGACAATGAGGAAACTGAAGACGAGTTGCTCGCCAAGCAAGCGTGGATGCACAAAAAAGCTTAAATTTAACAGCCCCTATACAGGGGCTTTTTTTTAACCCATTTTACTGCGCTTAATCAGGTAAGCAGAAAGAATCTTATCAAAATCATCACTGATATCAGCCTTAATAAAATCAATCTTTAGCTGTCCGCATTTAATGGCGAGATCATGAAAATATTCATCCACCCTTTTCACATAAACATCTTTCACTTGTGAAGGGTGGAGTTTTAATTGCTGATTTGTTTCCAGATCAATGAAGTTGAAAGGGCGTTCTTCAAAATCAAAGTCAAATTCAGTTTTTTTATCCATTACATGAAAAAGCAACACTTCGTGGTTGCTGTGCTTCAAATGATGCAAGCCGTTTATCAAATCCTTTACATGTTCGTGATTGTCGAACATATCGCTAAAAATCACCACCAGTGAGCGTTTATGGATTTTATTTGCAATCTGGTGGAGCACATCGGGGATACTGGTCTTTTTTTTCTCATACCTTCCCGATTTGAGTACCTGTTCGAGCAGTATCAATATTTTATGAAGGTGCGTATGCGTTGATTTTACAGGTGTTTGCTCCTCAATTTTATCTGAAAATGTGGTAATTCCCACTGCATCCCTTTGTCTCTGGAGGAGGAAAGCTATTGCCGCGGCGGCGGCAATACTAAATGTAATCTTCCCAAGACTATCTCCCGGATAATACATCGACGAAGAATTGTCGATCAGAATGGTGCACCTCAGATTGGTTTCTTCTTCATATCGCTTCGAGAACAATTTGTCTGTTCTGGCATATACTTTCCAGTCGATATCCTTTGTGCTTTCTCCGGAGTTGTAAAGCCGGTGTTCTGCAAATTCTACTGAAAAACCATGATAGGGTGACTTATGTAAACCGGTAATGAAGCCCTCGACCAATTGCTTCGCCAGCAGTTCCAGATTATTTAACGCTCTGATTTTTTGGAGGTCTATCTTCATGTGTTCGTAAGTAATTGACAATCTTTGAATTCACAATCCAATTCAGATAAAGCAATTAATGACTTTAAATTTTAAGGCTGCTATAATTTGTTGAATGCGTTCAAATTATCAGCAATTATTTGCAACAAAATAAATCATTGTTTTATATTTATCCGATTTTATTATCAGTAAAAGAACATTTTTTTGAGTTTAGTTGACTAAAACAATAGAGCTGTGCAAGAGAATAAGGATAACTTTAAAGGAGAAATTTTTTCGCAAAGGGTAAAGGCCGGCAAAAGGACATATTTCTTTGATGTAAAATCAACCAGATCCAATGACTACTATTTAACAATCACAGAGAGCAAAAGGCGATTCAAGGATGATGGATTCTATTACGAAAAGCACAAGATATTTCTGTATAAAGAGGACTTTAATAAATTTCTTGAAGCACTAAACGGCACCATCGGTCATGTGAAATCAGAACTTTTACCGGATGTGGATTTTGATCAATTTGATCATGGAGAAAGTAGTGAACATAATGAGGAAGACGAAGAAGTTGGGAATAATTTGAAGTGGGACTGACGGCACAATATTTATAATTATACCAGGCCTTTGGTTTTTGCCAAAGGCTTTCTTTTTTTATATTTCAGGAATAATCATCATCTATTTTATATGAAAATGTTTAACAAAACCATATTGACTTTTGCAATAGTCCTTGCTGGTTTTGTATTTCTAAGCTGGTATTTTTCAGACATATTCATCTATCTTGTCATTTCAATCATACTTTCCACTATACTCAGGCCACTCACAAATTATCTTGCCAATCAACAGTTTTTTAATTTTAAAGTACCCAGAGTGTTGGCTGTTTTTTTATCGTTTATCACCTTAATAGTTCTACTTTCTCTTTTTGTAACAACTTTTTTACCGCTTATCTCTAACCAAATACAGGTTTTTTCCAGCCTGAATCTCGAACAGGTGATCAGCAGGCTGGAGATCCCGCTCAACAATCTTGAGGGCTTTTTAATCAAATACCAATTAGGAGACTATGAGCAAGGCTTTCTTGTAGAAAATATTCGGCAAGGTTTCAAAAATTTGCTAGCCGAGGTCAATTTTCCGGCAATCATTGAGAATATTATTTCACTCACGGGAAATATTTTTATCGGGCTGATGGCGATTACCTTCATCACTTTTTTCCTGCTGTATGAAAAGGGGCTGCTTCGCAAGAGACTGATCAATCTGATTCCTAATGCGTATTTTGAAGTCTCAATTGCAGGTTTGTATAAAACCGAAAAATTGCTTTCAAATTACCTGCTTGGCCTGTTGTTTCAGATGACGGCCATTTTCATGATTGCTTTTATCGGATTATCTATTTTTGGGATCAACTATGCTGCTTCCATTGCTCTTTTTGCTGCCATCATCAATCTGATTCCTTATCTGGGGCCGATACTTGGGGCTTCTTTTGGTATTCTGATAGGGCTTTCTTCCAGTGGCGCTATAATTTTTGAAGGCAATCAATATATTTTTATGATCATTGAAATTGGCTCTGTTTTCGCCATGGTACAACTCACGGACAACCTTTTGTTGCAACCGTTGATTTTTTCAAAAAGTGTAAAAGCGCATCCATTGGAGATTTTTATCATTATATTTGCCGGCGCGACCCTCGCAGGAATAATTGGCATGATTGCAGCCATTCCGGTTTATACCGTTCTCAGGGTATTTATTATGGAGGTGTATCGCGGGTATAACAGTTATCGCATTTTCAAAACTTAGATCATGGCTTTACAGTGTGGCATCGTTGGTTTGCCCAACGTTGGCAAATCAACGCTTTTTAATTCGTTATCGTCGGCAAAAGCTGAGGCGGCAAATTTCCCCTTTTGTACCATTGAGCCGAATGTCGGAGTCATCACAGTTCCTGACCAAAGACTGGAATTATTGTCGGATATCGTGAAACCCGAGAAAACCATACCCACTGTCATTGAATTTGTGGATATAGCCGGCCTTGTGAAAGGTGCAAGCAGGGGAGAGGGACTTGGGAATAAATTTCTGGCCAATATCCGCGAAGTGGATGCCATCATTCATGTCATAAGATGTTTTGAAGACCCCAATGTAGTACATGTGGATGGCAGGGTTGATTCGGTGAAAGACAAGGAAATCATCGACGCTGAGCTTCAGTTAAAGGATCTGGAGACAATCGAAAAGAGATTTCAACGACTTGATAAAATAGCCAAATCAGGCGATCAGCTTGCGAAAAAACAAGTAGCAATTATTGAGCGCTATAAACATGTTTTGGAAGAAGGGAAAAATGCGCGGACAATTCGGCTTTCAGAACAAGAGCGGAATCTGGTAGCTGATTTATTTTTGCTTACCGATAAACCGGTGATTTATGTCGCAAACGTTGATGAGCAATCCCTTTCGGGAAATGAGTGGACAAAACAACTGGAAATAATCGCTGAAAATGAATCCGCTGAGTTAATTGTCCTGGCGGCATCACTTGAAGAGCAGATTTCCCAATTGGATACCGCCGAAGAAAAGCAGGAGTTTTTGTCAGAATATGGCTTAAAAGAGTCCGGATTAACCAGGCTGATCAAAGCATCATACCATTTGCTTGACCTGATTACGTATTTTACAGCCGGCCCGCAGGAAGTGAGGGCATGGACCATACGCCGTGGCTGGAAAGCACCTCGTGCCGCAGGAGTGATCCACACGGATTTTGAACGTGGATTTATCAAAGCGGAGGTGATAAAAATGGATGAATATCTGAGATATAAATCAGAGGCGGCATGCAGGGAAGCAGGGAAGCTCGCCATTGAAGGGAAGGAATACATGGTTCAGGATGGCGACATCATACATTTTAGATTTAATGTGTAGTGCAAATATTTTATTTGAATACAAATATTTGACTAAAACTATATTTTTTATAAATTAATTGCCCCGATAAGAATGCACAGAATAATAAAAGGGTAGAGTGCGGGATTTTGTGTCAAGATTGGGGACATTAAACTGGAAACTTAACAAATCAAACATTTATCAATAATTTCTGTTATATTTCATTATTGCACCATCGCTCTGGCGGCTGGTGAACAGATGCAGGCTTTTGTAGATTACATACTTTTAGATAAAAATTTTTTTCAACTGTAACACACAAACCATTGAGAGTCAGAATCATATTTCTTTTAAAGAATAAAGGGGCTTTTGTCCCGTTCCACCACCAATATTTGCTCGCTCAACTTGTAAAAGGTATCATTTTGAAAGGAGGCAGTGAAAAATTCAGGAATTTTTCAAACTACAATTTTTCAGGATTAAAGGGGCAAACCAAAATAAGCCGAAACGGACTTCATTTTTTCTCCAACAGGGTCACCCTTGTGTTTGCTTGCCTGAACAGGGATTTTATTGATTATTTTATTGATGAAGTTTTTAAGATGAGCAGTGTAGAGGTGGGTAACCTTGTGCTCATCCCCGAATCGGGAGAGGTTGAAGCCATTCCGGCATTTCAGGACGAAATGAAATATATTTGCATTTCGCCTGTCGTACTTATAAAGCCATCTTTCAATGACAACGAAAGTAAACGCTTTATTCCTCCCCAAACTGATGAGTTTTCTGACATGTTATTCGAGTCAACAATCCTGAGAATGGAAGCCCTGGGAACATATACACAGGAACAGCTCACCAGCTTTTCGAAGTTCCAATTGATTCCCGATGAGAATTACCTCAGGAAAATTCATGAAACCCAGAAAAAATTTGCCAGGATTTACCCGGTCTATGATCAGGATGTGAAGTACGAGGTCAGAGGCTATACCTTTCCTTTTACCCTCTATGCAGCAAAGGAAGTTCAGGAGTTTGTGTTTACTGAAGGATTGGGGGCATTTACACATAAAGGGTTTGGAATGCTGGATTTGGCAAATACAGATCCTTCCAAGCGCACTACAACATACAAGCGCGCTTCAGAAATTGATGATTGATTTAGGGTAATCTTGCATAACCTACTATGAAGTCAGTATTCAAGGCCGGATCTTTGTAATAAACGATTACTTCATATTCATTTCTGGTTTCGAAATGGCTTCCTTCAACCTGAAAAGGGTTTTCATTGTTTCCAGGAATATAATAAATGAAATCATACAATCCCTGCTTGAGTAGTATCCGCTGCATATAAAGGCCTGACACCTCCACAAATTTCATTTCATAATTATTGTCAAAACGCCAGTCTGTAAGCTTCCCGGCAATAAATATTTTTTCATTCATTCGTGGTATCCGGTCAAGAAAAAAGTGCACATTGATGTAATCGGACTCCAGATGATTATCACGGCCTTCTGTGTTCTGAATAACAAAACCTCCATTCATATCACGAATAAATGTGTAAGGTTCGGTGTCCCGGGGTCTGTCAAAATACAAATATGCGTCAACCTGTGTTTCTGTTGTTGTAATCTTTTCAACATTTCTTCCGCCAAAGTTCACTGATCTGATATCGAAAAACCGGAATTCATTTCCTGCCCTGAAGCTGTTTTCCTGATTAAAATACCGGTAATCTATTTGCTTTATATCTTCCTTAACCATAGTAGGTCTCAGATCAAATATGGCATTGTCCCATCGATGATTCTGCCTGACTACTACCTTAATATCGAGATACGGATTGGGGATGTAAAAATTTTTATAGTCTATTGTAAAATCAATCTGATGATTAAGCCTCCTATCAATTGTGCCGGCAGCAAGCCCCACATTACCCAAAATTTTTATCCTCTGATCAAATACTATAAATCTCCGGGTAATTATTATGTCTTCGGCTTCCGGTTCTCTATAAATTACCAGCAAATAATTTCCGGGCACCTTTACCCTTGGAAGTTCAAATGTAAAATGGGTATATGG
>CAYZWN010000144.1:5844-12123 GCA_964482185.1 uncultured Roseivirgaceae bacterium | reverse complement strand
ATTAATAGCATTACAAAATTGTTAGTAATCTATTAATTTTGCGTTTGATGAAGCGGATTATACCCTTAATTTTTTTATTTCTCAGCGCCAAACTCTATTCCCAGCAAGTTTTTATAAAAGGAAATATCATCGATAAAGAGACCGGGGCAGGAGTGAGTTTTGCACACCTGGGGGTTTGCGGTTTGAGTATTGGCACCGTGGCCAACGAAAATGGCGCTTTTGAATTCAGAATACCCGAATCGGCCATTGAAGATACCTTATGCGCAACTGCAATCGGATATGAAACATTTAAAACAGCAATTAGCGGGCTGGTTGGAAAAACCGCCTATAACATCATACTGACACCCCAGATTAGACATCTTGATGATATTTTAATAAAAGAAGAAAAAATTACAGGCCGGCGGGTGGTCGCCAAGGCCATTGCCAGAATCAGGAAAAACTATCCGAAAAAGCCGTATAATCTGACCGGTTATTATCGCGATTACCTCAGGAAAAATGATGAGTACATCAGTTTTCTGGAAGGAATTGTAACGGTCGATGATCAGGGCATTACCAAATCCACTGATAAAACGAATATTAAAATCGAACAGCTTCGATACAGTAAAAACTACATCAGGTATTTCACGGAGTATGTTTCTGAATTTGATAAGGATTCTACCAAAATCTTATTGCACGGCATATCTCCGGCCTTTAAGGGCAACGAATTCAGCAATCTGTACTATCACAACCCCATCAGAAATCATGACAAGCCGGTTCCCTTCATTGGTGTTTTTGATACCTTTGCCGAACGAAATTATGATTTTGAAATTGAATATTATACGTATATCGATAACCATGAAGTATATGTAATCAATATTGCCCCGAATAAAAAATACCGCTTTACCCATGTCTCAATACAGGGTAAATTATATATCCGGACTGATAATTTTGCCATCATAAAATTTAACTACGCCTATTTCGTAACCAAAAGGCTGGATACGAAAAAGTGGTTCGAACTCAATATAGAATACCGTGAGTTCGAAGGTAAAATGTTCCTGAAATATTTCTCATTCATGAACTACTTCAAGCTGCTGACCATTGATGAAATTGTAGACATGAACGTCTTTCGGGAATACTTCGTCAATGATATTAAAGCGCAAAAACATACGATCATTGCTGATGGTGAATTGATTAATGAAGATATTTCGCTTTATCAGCAAAATGCCCCAAACGATCCTCAGTTCTGGTTAAATTACAACCGGACTTTGCTCGAGCAGCCATTGATGGAATAGCATTTTCGTACTTTTCTTAAAGCGGAATTGCATCGCCAGCTGTTGCCTGTGTCTTGCAGGAAACCAACAGAGCAGTCTGTGCGCGTTTCAGCCCTGAAAGCTTCAGCTCACAATCAACTTGTATTTTTGGCAGGCATTTCTTTAACCTAAGAATTGATTGCTGCATTTTAAAGTGAATGGTTGTTTTTTGTTCTTGAACATCCCGTATATTTGCAATGCACGAAAATTGGGTATTCAATTTAGATGAAAATCATTATTGCAGGCGCCGGAGAAGTAGGATTTCATCTGGCAAAACTTTTGGCCGGCGAAAAGCAGGATATCGTAATCATCGATCTCAGCCAGGACAGACTGAATTACGTTTCAGGACATTTGGATGTGAATACCGTTAAGGGCGCTTCCACATCTTACAAGGTGCTGGAATCAGCAAATGTAAGCCAGGCTGATCTCCTTATATCTGTTACCAATTCTGAAGAAACAAACCTCAGCACATGCATCATTGCGAAAAAGCTGGGAGTAAAAAGAACCATTGCCCGCATCGATAATTCGGAGTTTCTCCAGAACACGGAAAAGCTCAATCTCAAAGACCTTGGTATTGATGAATTGATTTCGCCTGAAAGCCTCGCGGCCAGAGAGATCAAGCGTTTGCTGAGAGAAGCAGCGCTGACCGATACCTTTGAGTTCGACAACGGAATGCTTAACCTTGTTGGCATCAACATAGATGAAAATGGTTTCCTGGCAAACAAAAGTCTGAAGGATACAACACACCTCAACCCGGATCATAACTTTATAACCGTCTGCATATTGAGAAATGGTAAGACCATCATACCGCACGGCAACACGCGTTTTGAACCAAAAGATCATGCTTATTTCATTGCTGTTCCGGAAGGTGTAAAAGAAGTGATGGAACTTTCCAGTCAGGAGCGGGTAGTCTTCAAAAATCTCATGATTCTTGGTGGTACCAAAGTGGGGTATCATGCAGCACGGAGGTTGAGCAAGAAATACCGGATCAAACTGATCGAATCTGAAAAAGAGCGATGCTTTGATCTTGCCGATGAGCTGCAGGACACCCTCGTGATCAACGGCGATATCACCAACGTGGAATTACTCAAGGAGGAGGGTTTAGAGGAAATGGATGCCTTTATCGCCGTAACCAATAACTCTGAAACCAATATTATCACTTGTCTCGTGGCCAAAACGTGCGGTGTAAAGAAAACCATCGCTCTGGTTGAAAATATGGATTATATACACCTTTCCCAGAACATCGGTGTTGATACCATGATCAATAAAAAATTGATCGCGGCTAATTTTATTTCAAGGTACATCAGAATGGGAGATGTAATTTCACTGACTGGCATACACGGTGCTGATGCTGAAATCATGGAGTATGAAGTGAAGGAGACTTCAAAAATCAACAAAAAGAAGGTTCGGGATCTCAATTTTCCCAAAGATGCCATCATCGGAGGTGTTGTGAGAAAAGGCATTGGCTATACAACATTCGGCGACTTTGAGTTCAGACCCAAAGACAGGGTGGTGGTTCTCACCTTACCGGAATCAATCAATGAGGTGGATCAATATTTTAAATAGCCCATGATTCGTACCCTGTTTTTGCAATTTCATTTCTTTTGTAATACTTCAATGACCATCAGGCAGCAATGAGACTTAACATTCATGCCATATTGTCGATTCTTGGCCTGCTTATAATTCTTAATGGCGGTTTTATGCTCTTGTGCCTGCCCGTCTCAATATACTACCAGGATGGAATATGGGCTTCCTTGCTCATCTCCGGCGTACTGACCACCGCAATAGGAGCGGCGTTGCATTTATTCGCCAAAAAGAAAAAAAACGGCGGGATGGGCAAAAGAGATGGCTATCTCATTGTGACTTCAGGCTGGCTGTTTATGTCCTTATTTGGGACATTGCCTTATCTGATAAGTGGTGAGATTCCGGTCTTCACAGATGCATTTTTCGAGACACTTTCAGGCTTCACAACTACCGGGGCAACCATCCTCAACGATATTGAATCAATGAGCGAAGGTATATTGATGTGGCGCAGTCTGACTCAATGGATCGGCGGGATGGGAATCATCGTACTTACAGTGGCGATTTTGCCACTGCTCGGCATTGGTGGTATGCAGCTTTTTGTGGCGGAAGCGCCCGGTGTGACCCCTGATAAGCTCAAGCCCAGAATAACCGATACGGCAAAACGATTATGGCTGATCTATCTGGGCTTAACAATTACAGAAGCGGTTTTGCTCAAATTGGGTGGTATGTCATTTTTTGATGCCATCAACCATGCACTGACAACTATGGCGACCGGAGGCTTTTCAACCAAACAGGATAGCATTGCCTATTTTTCATCCCCTTTCATTCAATATGTGATTATTGTGTTCATGTTTCTCGGTGGTACAAGTTTCACCCTCATTTACTTTGGCCTGCACAGCCAATGGAAAAAAGTAATCGGGAACGAAGAGTTTAAATATTATCTTGGATTTACCATTGGTTTTGGAATCATTATTACAGTTGTCATCTTTTTGGTAACAGAAAATGGTTTTGAGCAATCATTTCGCCATGCACTTTTTCAAATTGTCTCCATTGTTACCACAACAGGATACGTAACGGCCAATTATACAGCGTGGACACCTCTGCTTACCGTCGTGTTTTTCATGTTTATGTTCATCGGCGGCTCCGCCGGATCGACATCCGGAGGGGTAAAAATTGTAAGGCATGTCATATTATTAAAAAACAGCATCATGGAGCTCCGAAGGCAGTTACACCCTTCGGCGGTACTGCCAGTACGGCTTAACAAAAGAGCGGTAAGCTCCGAAATCACCTTTAACGTGATGGCCTTCATGATCATCTATTTTATGATTTTTGCACTGGGGTCCATCCTCATTTCTGCTATGGGGTATGACTTTGAAACCTCAATTGGCGCCGTGGCTGCCTGCCTGGGCAATGTTGGCCCGGGCATTGGCAAAGTCGGACCTGTGGATAATTTTTCATTTATCTCCGCTCCCGGTAAGTGGGTACTATCGCTGCTCATGCTACTTGGCAGGCTTGAACTCTTCACTGTACTCATTCTGTTTACACCATATTACTGGACCAAACACTAACCTTTATTAAACTTGTTTAAAAACAATTTTCCCTGGTTTTCGGTGATTTTTCGCACCTGGATCTTGTTCAATAGCCTGCGGAGAACAGTAACTTTATTTGAGAGCTTTTGCTAATTTGGATTACTATAATTTTAGCAGAGTTTGATATACCTTATGAACAGGCAGACCCATAACCGTAAAAAAAGACCCCTCAATTTTTGTTACACCGATCATGCCGATCCATTCCTGGATACCGTACGAACCGGCTTTGTCATAGGGTTTATACTGATCGATATAATAATCAATTTCCTCGTCGCTTAATTCCTTGAAATACACCAATGCCGTATCGGAAAATGAGATGAATTTATCTCTGGTTTTAATGCATACGCCGGAAGTAACATGATGGGTCCTCTCCGATAAGGACCTCAACATTTTCCTCGCTTCCGGCTTATTGTCCGGCTTTCCGAGAATCGCATTGTCTAATATAACTGTGGTATCTGCTGCAATTACTATTTCATTCTCCCTGAGGTAAGGAAACTGCTTGGCTTTTTGCTCGGCAATATGCTGGGCCACCTGGAAGACCGGCAGGTTGATGGTATGGTCTTCATGGGTATCGGCCGGTTTTACAATAAAATCAATACCGACTTCGGTTAGTAAAATTTGCCTGCGGGGAGATCTTGATGCGAGTATGATTTTTTTATCGTCAAACATAGTGCATGCTTTATGTTTCCAATATAATACATAAATGAAATCTTTTCCCTTGGTTTTTCTTTACTATTTTTAGGACCCCAAACTGTGGCGGAATGATTGAGGAGTTCAAGAACAAGCTAATGATTCAGTTGCGAGGTGATTTGCCCGGCGAACAGGCGCATCTTCAAATGATGCCTACTGCCAGGGATGAAAACCTCGTATTTCCCGGTTTTAAAACTGCCCCGGTAAAGAGTGCCGTGATGGTGCTTTTTTACAAGGACAATTCAAATTATATTAAATTCCCCCTGATACAGCGACCAACTTACAACGGGGCGCATAGTGGTCAGGTCGGACTGCCCGGAGGCAAGGCAGAACCCTTTGATCAGGATCTGGTTTCTACGGCTTTAAGGGAGACTCGCGAGGAAATTGGGATTTCACCTGAAAAGATTCATGTACTTGGTAAATTGACGGACCTTCATATCGCAGTGAGCAATTTCATTGTTACCCCTGTTTTGGGCGTGATGAATGAAAAACCTGTATTTGTCATCGATAAACTGGAAGTCGATGAAGTAATTGAATCAAACCTTGCAGACATAATTGACCCTGCAAAGCGCAAACATGGGACAATAAAAGTCCGGGGTAAGTACCGGATCGAAACGCCCTATTTCGATATCGGAAACAGAATAGTTTGGGGTGCCACAGCCATGATGCTGAACGAATTAAGTATTGTTATAAAAAACGCCGGAATAGTCAGAAACGAAAGTTATGGAACAAACTAAAGAAGCCCTGATCACAAACGATGCAATTGTATTTGGAATATTGATGGTGATGTTAGCACTGATATTCGTCACCTCCTCCAGCAAAAATCCGGTTCTTCAAAAGTTCTATAAGGTGATACCAATGCTTTTGCTTTGTTATTTTCTGCCTTCTCTGCTCACGACAATAGGTATAGTTGACCCCGATAAATCGAGATTGTATTTTGTGGCATCTCGATATTTATTGCCAGCAAGTCTGGTATTGCTTACACTCAGCATTGACCTCAAGGAAGTTTTTAAACTTGGCCCGAAAGCATTGATCATGTTTGCGACCGGCACCGTGGGTATAATTATCGGTGGACCGCTGGCCATTTTAATTGTTTCCGCCTTTAATCCGGAGAC
Source organism: uncultured Roseivirgaceae bacterium (assembly GCA_964482185.1). Taxonomy (GTDB): domain Bacteria; phylum Bacteroidota; class Bacteroidia; order Cytophagales; family Cyclobacteriaceae; genus JAAUQL01. Next base: position 5,916 of record CAYZWN010000144.1, on the reverse strand, counting down.
AATTGGTGGCGCAGGACCTGAGGCAGTATGGCGCGGCATGACGACCATCGCCGGCAGTTGGATAGGCGGGGG
>CAYZWN010000144.1:0-5834 GCA_964482185.1 uncultured Roseivirgaceae bacterium | reverse complement strand
AGCCATGTACGAAATATTTGAACCTTCAGACAGATTGTATTCCATCATGATTACAGTGGATGTAATCGTAGCTGAGATTTGGATGGCATTCTTGCTTATTGGCGTGGGCAGAACAAAATCAATCGACAGGTTTTTTAAGGCGGATGCTTCTGCTGTGATTCACCTTCAGGAAAAAATGCATGAATTCAGTCAGAAAATCGCCAAAATACCAACAACCACTGATTTGATGAAGATCCTTGGTGTAGCATTTGGCATAACGGGGTTCTGCCATCTGGCCGCCGACAATATTGTGCCTTTTATTGAGGTCAACGCCCCATTCCTGGAGCGGTTTAGCTTGACCAGTGATTTTTTCTGGCTTATTATCCTCGCAACAACTATTGGATTGGCAATGTCTTTTACCCGGTTTCGGAATCTTGAAGGTGCTGGTGCATCCAAGGTTGGCAGTGTATTTATTTATATACTTGTCACTACCATTGGAATGAAGATGAATGTGTTAAAGATTTTTGATAATCCCGGATTGTTCCTGGTAGGCGGTATATGGATGGTCATCCATATCATACTTTTGTTGATTGTAGCAAAATTAATACGTTCGCCTTATTTTTTCCTGGCAGTCGGCAGCAAAGCGAATATAGGAGGCGCAGCGAGTGCGCCAATTGTTGCCGCAGCCTTCCATCCTTCCCTTGCACCTGTGGGTGTTTTGCTGGCCGTATTAGGTTATGCTTTGGGCACATATGGCGCCTGGGTATGCGGATTGCTGATGCAAATTGCAGCACCTTGATCCGCCCGTGAGTACTGATATTCAAAAAAACCCCGGCCTTTCTAAAGCCAGGGTTTGATTTTCAAAGCAGAAGTATTCATCAAAACGATGAAACTTTGAGATTATGCATCTTCGCTTTCGCCACCTGTATGAGCCGCGCCAAGTTTGCCTATTTCCTGATCGATCGTCCAGAGACCAATGCCTTCTTCTCCGATGATATTAAATATTTCAAGGATTCTTCTGGATAGTGTTTCTTCTTCTCTTTGCTCCGTGACATACCACTGGAGAAAATTAAAGGTTGTGAAATCTTTATTGGTGAAACAGTGATCTACCAGCGAGTGAATGGATTTTGTTACAACTATTTCGTGCTCAAGTATTTGTTCAAAAATTGCTTTTAGTGATTTGAACTCGTGAGGCACACCGGTTATTTCCGGATATAATGCGTGTCCTCCGGCCTCATTCACATATTTGAAAATTTTCATCATATGCATCTTTTCTTCTTCCGAATGCTCATAGAGAAAGGCCGATGAATTTTCATAGCCTTTGATTTCGGCCCATGATGCCATCGAAAGATAAATTGCCGATGAAACTGCCTCCAGTTTGATCTGGGCATTCAACAATATTTCGGTTTCTTCGAGTAATGATCTCGACTTTGTTATAAACTCCTTCATAGTAATATTATTTAATGTTTGATAATAATTGATTCATTCTTGCGAACCCGAATTTAGGAAATATTTCTAAGGATATTTTGAGACGTAAAAATATCTTACGGATTTTTGGCATTGCAAAATCTATGGTAATATTCAGCTATTGTAGCTCGATTATTTGAGGTTTTACTGCCACTATATAAATCGAATTGTACCTCAGTTTGTTTGGCGAACAGGCAATTTAAAATATTTCTAAAGAGTAGGTTGCAAATATTTGGATTGACTAATATTTCAATATTATCTTTTATTAATCTGCCTTTTTAAATAATATTGCAGCCCGATTTCGGGAATGCCAAAGTGGCGGAATTGGTAGACGCGCACGACTCAAAATCGTGTTCCTTCGGGAGTGTGGGTTCGATTCCCACCTTTGGTACTTGATTAGATTGACCAATATTTAAAAGAAGTATTGGAGTTTTTTGAATAATTGCCCAGATGGCGGAATTGGTAGACGCGCTGGTTTCAGGGACCAGTGACCGCAAGGTTGTGCAGGTTCGACTCCTGTTCTGGGTACCTTCCTTTAAGATGAACGCGCTGACTTTACTGATTCCACAAGTGTTTGTCACAAAATTCCCAATTTGTATTCTTTGATTGTTTTTTATGAGCCTTCATAAAGAAAGATCCGTTTGTGAAAACCAATCCCTTAGAATACCCGAAAAAGCAAGGCATGTTTCATTAAAAACATTTTGTCAAAACTCTCCGGAAAAGCCGCTAAGAAATTTTCAGGTCAACAGAAGGTACAAACTGCAAAGGAGGCACAAGTCATCGCTGCCGATGTGAACAATGATTTTCAGGCTTACCTGCAAAAACGAATCTATCATGAAAAGCATCAAAACGGTTTACGACTTGATTTATCCGAAAGCCAACGACCAACTCACTGCTCGATGTGTAATTGTACCGGCGGTTTCAAATGAAGAAGCAGAAAAGTAATTACCAAAAGGATTTCAGGAATTGAAATACTATCTGAGGATGACTCCACAGCCAAGCCTGAATTGAACTAATGTCCATTAAAACTGATGAAGAGCCCTTTCGACTGTTAAAGGGCTTTTTTATTGACAAAATCTCAAGCAGACTGGAATTCCATCAGGAAACATCTTTTGCGGGTATTAAACAGATTTCTATTGATCCTCTAAATATCTCCCAATTGAGGCCTGATCAATATTTCCTCAACCACAGCATGCGATGACAGCGCATAACATCCATATACAGCATCGGCAACATCTTCGGCCTTTATAAATCGTGATTCAGGCAAGCCTGCCCCTTCCCAACTCGGCGTATAGGTGGCCCCCGGCAAAACGGCAGTTACCCGGATGCCGTGTGGTTTCATTTCTTCGCGAAGGCATTTTGTCATCCCGAGCATGGCGTGTTTTGTGATGGCATACGAGCCGCCATTGGCATAGGCCGTAATGCTGGCAATTGAACAAATATTGAAAATGTGACCCGCTTTGTCGTGCATCATCTGGCGAATGAGTCCGCGGGTGAGGTGGTAGGCACTGTACAGATTGGTATTGATCATTTGTTCGAGATGACCATCCGGCTCGCTGCTGATTGCCCCTGGCAGAAAAACACCTGTGTTATTAATCAAAACATCAATATGACTACTTTTTGAAAGTATAAATTTTACAAAGTCAATCACTTCATCCTTGAGAGACAGATCGGCCTTTCGGGTAAGCAATTCTACCCCCGGAAAGTCGGATTTGATTTCTTCACCAAGCAACTCAAGATCGCCTGTGCTTCTGGAGCAGGTGATGATATCAAATTGTTGCGAGGCAAATTTCCGAATCATCGCTCTTCCAATACCTTTTGTACCGCCACTAATTACAGCCAGTTTTCTCATATTATTTCTTTTTGATATTTAAAACTAGAACTATTAATACATATAACCATAAATATGATCTTTTTGTGATATGCCATATTTGCCTCTCGAATAATATAGACAATATCGTATATTTATGCCGCATTGTGAAAATCCGACTGCATGAAGGGTATTGGGAAATATTTCATTTTTTTGGGAAGCTTGTTTATCAAGCGGGAACCAATTAAGGCTTATATAAAGCAGATAATCGAGGAATGCATTAAGGTAGGAATCAATTCTCTGGTTATTGTAAGTATCGTCTCCACTTTTATTGGCGCCGTAACTTGTGTACAAACGGCATTTAACCTGGTAAGCCCGCTCATTCCCAGGTACGTAATCAGCCTGGTTGTGCGCGATATGACGCTGCTCGAACTTGCCCCAACCATCACCGCCATCGTGCTTGCGGGTAAAGTAGGATCGAATATAGCCGGCGAACTTGGAACCATGAAAATCACCGAGCAGGTGGATGCGCTGGAAGTGATGGGCATTAATTCCGTATCTTTTCTTGGATTGCCCAAAATCCTGGCGTGCCTGGCGATGTTTCCCATGCTGGTAGTGCTGGCCGGGTTTCTGGCAATAACCGGAGGATATTTGGCAGGCACCCTTACAGGTGTGATCACTCCTGAAGATTATGTTTATGGCATCAGGGCTGACTTTCAGGAATTCAACGTGATCTTTGCCCTGATCAAATCTGTGGTTTTTGCATTCCTGGTTTCATCCATTTCATCATATAAGGGGTATCAGACAACCGGCGGTGCACTCGAGGTAGGTCATGCCAGTACGAGCGCGGTAACCAATAGCTGCATTGCGATCCTTGTCGCCGACTATCTGTTGGCTGAATTATTACTATAAAAAATGATTGAGTTTAAGAATATTACAAAGTCATTCGATGATACAACGGTGCTACACGGCATCGATGGTGTTTTTGAGCCCGGCCGCACAAACCTGATTATCGGCACGAGCGGCACAGGAAAAAGTGTATTGCTAAAATGTATGGTCGGCCTCCTTAAGCCGGATGAAGGAAGCGTGTTTTACGACGGAAGGGATTTTACACATGCCAACAGAAATTTACAGCGGGAAATCAGACGTGAAATGGGCATGCTCTTTCAGGGTGCGGCACTTTTCGACTCACTGACCGTAGAGCAAAACGTGATGTTTCCACTTAACGTACTCACCGAAATGTCCAAAAGCGACAAACTGGACAGAGTGAATTTTGTTCTGAATCGGGTTGGCCTGGAAAATGTGAATAAACTCATGCCTTCAGAAATCAGCGGAGGGATGAAGAAACGGGTCGGCATCGCCAGAGCCATCGTTACCAACTCAAAATATTTGTATTGCGATGAGCCCAATTCCGGTCTCGATCCGATGACTGCCATCCTTATTGACAACCTTATCAAAGAGATCACTGAAGAATACAACATTACCACAGTCGTCGTAACGCACGACATGAACTCTGTGATGGAAATAGGCGACTATATCATTTATATGTACAAAGGCCGGAAATTATGGGAAGGCGACAATACTGAAATTCTCAACACCACCGTTCCGGAGCTAAAGGAATTTATACTGTCCAATAAATTGGTGCGGGCACTGAAGGAAATGTCATAAACGCCTCCTATCAGGCAGCGTACTTGTACAGTATTCTTAGCAAAAGCGTTTCAAATTTCTGATATAGTGTTTTCATCTTTTAGAGAAACTTATTTTCGCAAAGGCACTAAACGCACAACAAAACAAGCACTTATTTTAAAAAATGCACGATTAATAGTGCGATGCTGGTGTTTTTGCTTGCTTACAAGGCTTGTGTTTGCGCTTTATCGTCCTCTCGAAGCCGCGTTCTGTCCCCGGCACTAAACATTGAAGAAGATAACAGTTTGAACTTATGCATCACCCCACCACTGCGCAAACATTTTGTTGCACTAAACAGTGCTATCTTTACGAAGCCTTTTGCAGTCCGGAAAGGTTAAAAAATTTCAGCTGTCCGTTTTCTTTTTGCTGTTCAAAATAACACTTCGAATAACGTATCCCTACGGCGAAACTTTGTATCTTCAAATGTCTGTTTGCTCCATTGAACTTCAAATGTAATTCGCTTGTCATTTTGAATTGCTAAAACGTCAGCACGCCAATTAGTTTCTGAAAATTCAGGTATTGCTTTCCACCCATTTTCTTTGCAAGCTTCTATTACTTCAATTTTTGCTCTTAAATGTTCTGGTGATTCTGGATTCCAGTCGCAGGTGTTGTCTGATTTTGCGTGAACAAAATGTCTAAGTCCTTTACTGCTTGTCCTTAAAAAACCTACTTGTTGGCAACACGGCAATGTCAAAACGGACTCTTTTGATTTGAGCCGCTTTTTTAAATCGTCCCATTGTTTTTCGTCTTGGTCAATGGAAATGATTTCTTCATTGTCTATGTATGCTCTTAATGGCATTTCTTTCTGTTGTTGTCTGTCGTTTTAAAATGAGCTATACTTCTTTATATACGGAACTGTTCCGCATATTGGCTTATGCCGGTAAGTTAAACA
>CAYZWN010000143.1:0-12145 GCA_964482185.1 uncultured Roseivirgaceae bacterium | reverse complement strand
GATTCGTCAGCAGCCTGCTGCAACCATATTTTTTCATCCTCCGTCAGGTCGTTCCAGATATGCTGACTAATGATCAGCACGTCCGGCACGGAGGTGTGCTCGTCCAATGAATAGTGCTTACAAACTTCATAATGACGTGATGTATATAAACTTGGCGGATTGTTCTCCGCACCATCAACTACACCGCTTTGAAGCGCTGTGTACAGCTCACCCCAATCGATCGGAGTTGCGCTACCTCCCAAGGCCTGAATCATATCAACGGCAGTTTTACTTTTCATCACCCTGATTTTCATGCCCTTCAGGTCATCAGGAGTCAAAATGGGTTTACTGATTGTGTAAAAACTGCGACTTCCGGCATCATAAAAACACAGACCCCGCAACCATACGTTTTCAGTACTCAATAGCAATTCTTTACCGATTTCCCCATCAAAAACCTTAAAGCCATGTTCCTTATCCCTGAAAATGTAGGGCAATCCCAGTACCTTATAATCATCCGTGAAGCTTTCCATCGCCGCAGCAGAAACCTTTGTGATCGCCAGACTGCCAATCTGTAACAACTCCACACACTGCTGCTCCGATCCAAGCTGACCGCCGGCGTAAATCTCAATTTGCAATTTTGAATCAGAAATTTCCTTACATCTTTCTGCCATAAATACCATGGCCTGGTGTACCGGATGATCTGTCGGCAAACCGTGAGCAAGTTTCAGCGACCGATGGTCTTTTTGTTTTCCACAGGAAAAAAGAAGCAAAGCGAAAACAAAAAACAAGGTGGGTTTGTAAATTGAGCTTTTAAAAAACATACTTCTGGGTTTATTGATGGAACTAAAAATACGGAAATCATACTGATTATGGCAAACCGGCGGAATTATTTTCTGAGTCCAGCGATGATAGACAGCGCCTCTTTTGTTTTCTGCGTAATGGCTTTATAATCAAAGTCGCCACCGGCATCTCGTACCATCAACTGCGACCCCATGCCAACACAATGCACACCGGCCTTGAACCATTCTGACAGATTTTTCTCATCCGGTGTCACGCCGCCCGTCGGCATAATGCTCGTCCACGGACATGGCCCAAGTACAGATTTGACAAATTCAGGACCTCCAACTTGTGTGGCGGGAAAAATTTTCACAACCTCAGCGCCTAACTCCTCGGCTTTCGAGATTTCGGAGAGTGATCCGCAACCTGGCGACCAGGCTATTTTACGGCGGTTGCAAACCACAGCCATATCAGGATTGAGAACCGGGGACACTATGAAATTCGCACCAAGTTGTATGTAAATCGATGTTGTGCCCGCATCTACAATTGAACCAACGCCCAGAATCATATCAGGTGTTTCCTTATCTGCCCAAATGATAAGCTCCTGAAAAACCAGGTGCGCACGGTCACCCCTGTTGGTAAATTCGAAAACCCTGGCTCCACCATCGTAACAGGCCTTGAGCACTTTTTTGCAGACTTCAACGTCCTTGTGAAAAAACACCGGCACCATGCCGTTTTCTTTCATCGTTTGCGCTACTTGTATTCTTGTGTATTTACTCATAGTTGTTGATTATTGTTAGTCATTGGTCAATTGTCATTGGTCAATAGACACTGTTTTTAGTTAATTTTTCGTTCCTATTGATTTATTATAGGCATTTAGCTTTATTATAAAATCTTCCAGTTTCATATTCAATTCTGAAGATCGTTGAGCATCCACAATATTTCGTCTTCTTGCTTGTAAAAGTCAATCAATTGTTTCATATGCAGATCCTCTGGAGTAATACAGAAAATTCTTATTTTCCTTATAATGATACCTTCCAAAACCCTCAGCGGTATTTGCGGAAATAGAATCAGCTGACATTACAAATTGCTTACCAATGGTGTCCTTTTTATAAAAATCCCAACTATCAACTATCTCCCAAATTTCATCTCCAATCTCATTTGCCAAATTATAAATTCTTAAATCAGATAAATTCATATTGTTCCATTTATAGTTGATAGATGTTTAATCTTTGCATCCATTATCATTGACCGGTGACTACTGACCAATGACCATCATCTCGATACCCTGCCCGATGCATCTCCGGACATCAATTTTTCGACTTCATCAACTGTTACCTGGTTAAAATCACCCTTGATAGTATGCTTCAGGCACGAAGCGGCTACGGCAAAGTCCAGCGCCTTTTGATCGTCATTTACATAAGTGTTCAGACCATAAATCAGCCCCCCCATGAAAGAGTCTCCGCCTCCTACCCGATCCACAATGTGTGTGATCTGGTAAGTTGGTGCCTGGAACAACTTTTTGCCATCCCACAGCACACCTGACCAGCTATTGTGGCTCGCGCTGATCGATCCTCTCAACGTAATGATCACCTTCTTAGCTCCTGGAAATTTGGCCATTAATTGCCTTCCAACAGATTCATAGGCTGCCCCCTCCACATGTCCGCTTGTTACATCCACGCCCTCGGGATGAATGCCAAAAACCTTCTCTGCATCTTCTTCATTCCCAAGAATGATGTCTGTTCCGGCGACGAGCTCCGGCATCACTTCTCCGGCCTTTTTACCATATTTCCAAAGGTTTTTTCTGTAGTTCAAATCGCATGATACGGTAATGCCTTTTGCATTGGCAGCCTTTACGGCCTCAAGACAAACATCTGCAGCGCCTTGCGATATGGCAGGTGTAATGCCTGTCCAGTGAAACCATTTAGCGCCTTCAAAAACCTTATCCCAGTTTATCATTCCTGGTTTAATATCACTTATGGAGGAGTTGGCGCGATCATACACCACTTTGCTCCCCCGACTTACGGCACCGTGTTCCAAAAAGTAAATACCCAGGCGGTCGCCCCCGTATATGATCTGGCTTGTGTCCACACCAAAAGATTTCAGGGTACCGACGCACCACTCAGCGATATCATTTTTTGGCAAACGGGTCACAAAAGCGACATTCATCCCGTAATTGGCGCAAGAAACTGCTACATTGGCCTCACCACCGCCAAAGGTAGATTCCAGATAGGAAGCCTGGCGGAATCTCAAAAATTCCGGTGGTGCAAGGCGCAACATTACTTCTCCGAATGTGACTACTTTTCCCATGATTCTATAGTTTTTGTTTTTGAATTGATTTAAAAGTCAAAAAATGTTTTGGCATTGTTGTAGGAAATGTTTTCAACCATTTTACCAAGCCAGTTCATATCATCCGGCAGTTCGCCGTTTTCCACGTCTTTGCCGAGTATATTGCACAATATCCTTCTGAAATAGTCATGCCTTGGGTATGAAAGAAAACTTCGTGAATCGGTCAGCATACCGAGGAACCTGCTCAAAAGCCCGAGGTTCGACAGGGCATTTATCTGCATTTCCATGCCTTCTTTTTGATCGAGAAACCACCAGCCTGTGCCGAAATTCACCTTGCCGGCCACAGAACCATCATTGAAATTGCCGATCATTGTTCCGATCAGATAATTATCGCGTGGATTCAGGTTATATAAAATGGTTTTGGCCAGCTTGTCTTCCGTATCGAGCCGATCAAGGAATTTTGAAATCGGTCGGGCCATTTCAAAATCACCAATCGAGTCGAAGCCTGTATCGGCTCCAATTTTCCTGAACATCCGGGTGTTGTTGTTTCTTATGGCACCAAGATGAAACTGTTGGGTCCAGCCCTTTTCATGATCTATGATCCCAAACTGCACCAGCATGGCCGATTTAAATTTTAAGATTTCGGCCACTTCGAGTTCTTTTCCTGATCGGATCTTTGAGAAGATGTTTCTAATTTCCTGATCGGTATAGTCTTCTGCATAAATCTGCTCCAAACCATGGTCAGATAGTTTGCATCCTATTTCTGTAAAAAAATCATGTCTCTTGCGAATGGCCTCCATAAGACTTGAATAGTCGATGATATCCACATCTGCGGAAGCGCCTAATACATCGAGATAGGCATTATACGTTGCCTGGTTGTCCACAGCCATAGATTTGTCAGGCCTGAAGGTCGGCAACACTTTGACAACAAAATCAGATTTAGCAATTTTCTTGTGATATTCCAGACTATCAGCAGGATCATCAGTGGTACATACTACTTCCACATCAAACTGCCTGAGCAAGCCCCGGCAACTAAACTTATCTTTTTTAAGCAGATCCGTACAGGTATCGTATATTTCCCTGGCCGAATTTTCATTGAGAATTTGTCGTACTCCAAAAGGTTTTTTTAATTCCATGTGCGTCCAGTGATACAAAGGATTGCGCATGGTATAGGGCACGGTCTCCGCCCATTTTTCAAATTTTGCGTAATCATCCGCTTCACCTGTTATGAAAAACTCATCCACGCCGTTGGTGCGCATGGCCCGCCATTTGTAATGATCGCCGTCGAGCCAGATTTTTGTCATATTCTCAAACTTGCGGTCATTGGCGATATCTTCAGGCGACAGATGGCAGTGGTAGTCAATGATTGGCATTTTTGCGGCATGTTCGTGGTAGAGATATTCCGCTGTTCTTGTCTCAAGAATGAAATTCTTGTCTAGAAACTTTTTCATGATGTCTGGGGCCTAGTCAATAAACAATGGTTTGATGTGACGATTGAAAATGTTTTCAGTCACATTTCTTGATATAATGTCTTTAAATTTATCGAGCGCATTAAAATAGGTGTCTCCATATTCCGCCGCGACTTTGTATCCACAGTGCAGCAACTGCCTGAATTGAGGATTGAACTCGGGATGGCCGGGCACATGTCTGAGTGTGCTGGCATATTTTTCACCGGACCAGCTATTCACCTCCGCAACCGTTGGCAGACCTTCTATCTGTACATCGATGACGGTGGCATAGGGGCCGGTTAGTTCATCGAAGCGGCCAAGCGCTTTGGCATATATTTCCTTTGCCAGATCCAAACCCTCCCCTCCTGCTTCTGCAAGTCCGATTAATTCTTCGAGCCAGGTTGTTCCGGCAGTTTTTACATGCACACCTGCATCATATTTTCTGATCAACTCGCGAATGGTCTCGTAAATAGAAAATTTGTCGCTTCCTGAATGCACGCTGAGCTTAAGGTTTTCAGGAAGGCCAAATTCATTGATTGCATGCCTGATAACTAGAATATCCTCTTCAAATTCCCTGGCAAATTGTTCGATATTACCCACGTAGTCCACACCCTTATTGAACCTTCCGGTAAACTTGGGTGCGATGGTTTGTGCTTTTACGCCTGCATCTGCAATCGCCGCAAGTATAAAAAACAGCTCAGCGGGAGTCTGTGGTGCATCCACTTCATCCATGGAGACTTCGGCAATAAAATCTTCATTGCCTTTGATCTCCGCTATGCGGCGATAAATTTTTCCTGCCTCAAGTGCGGCAAACAGAAAGGTCGAGGCAATTTTGTTGAGAAAGGCATCATCTACATGAAAAGGTGTGGCGATTCCGGGTATGGCCAACGCTCCCTTATACCTGGAATACTTACTTACAAAGGCATTAATTTCTTGTTTGTCTGCCTGTTTTCCGATATAATCGGCCACATCAAGCGTAAAGAAGTCTGAATAAGGCACAAATCCATCAACAGTTTTCATATTAATATGGTCTGCATCCACCAGGTATTGCCCTGTCCAGCCAAGCGCCTTTACTGCGGCATCGGCTTCCTGCCTCACGCTTGACGGATCTGACTTTACTGTTTTATGCTCACGAAATGATTTATTCCAGACGTGCGTCAACTCAATGCCGGCTTGCTTTGCCATGACACTGGCCTGAAGCTGGGCCGCTCCCTGGTGGGCGAATCGATCGCCGGTTCCGAATGAAAATTTGCCGAGTTTCATATAATGATGGTTTTAAAAGATTAGTAAATATGCCGATATATTCTGTGAAAATAAAAAAATTTAAGGTTTAGCACACGTGTGCATAAAGGTATATAAAAATTTTAAATCGCAAAACAAAAAGGCAAAAAACATCGGGATGACCGATATTACAAATCTCCTTCAAGATATGCCCTTAAATATTCATACTTTTCGGTCAGCCTGCCATTTCTGGTAATCGTTGCATTTCGAATCATCGAATTTTTATCATCACCAATCAATGCGGGCAACACCTTTTCAATCAGTTGCGCTCCAAATGATTCTGATGCCTCACGGGGCAACTCATTCGGCAGGTTATCGATCGACATAACAGATAGCTGGTTTAGGTCAGAAAAGGCCGGCAGCTCAGTTAAGTTTTGCAGGTCGAAGTCATAAACCGGATCCTCGATTGTGGTTGGGCGTATGGTAGTTGGTACAGATCCGTTGATGTCGCATGTAATATCGGCAATAACCCTTATTTTGAAATCATCTCTTTTAACATCTTCCAGATTAAATAGTACCGGAGCGGCGGGATCCCAATATGCCGCCATGATCAGGATGTCAGAATTCCGGTAAAAAGGCGCAAAGGCGGATTCGTGGTTGGATGGATTTTTGAAAAATTCAGGGAAAGAAAAAAATTTGCCATCTTTTCTTCTGGTATAGACATCTGCATCAATCTGGACAAATACCGGCTCATCAAACTGTTGAAACAGGTACTCCTCAGGCCCGACTTTTCTGATTTTCAAGGCTTCTAAAATCTCCAATGCTCCGCGGGCCACCCGGCCGTTTCCTGTCAGTACAATCCGCACCGGTGGCATGTTGGCTGTTTCCAATTCAAGAAAAAGATCAGAAAGTTGTCTGCACTCAAAGGCCCGTTTAATTGAAAAAAGATCATATTTTTTACAAAAGGTCCAGACTGCATTGTATGCACCTACGATTCCTGCCCATCTTCCAAAAGCGATCACCCTGGCGCCATGCTCATCCAAAAGGCATTCATAGTCGATCAGGGTAACTTTTTTATCCACAGCAGACCTTAGAAGATCGCGATTGTATGGTTGTTTTTTGATGGTATGGGAAAAAATTAAATATGCCTTCCCCGAAATAAAGCTATGCGGAAGCACCTCCTTCACGCCTAGTAAAATATCTGCTTTTCCCATGTCCTCGGCAATTCTGATTCCATGAGTCTGGTATTCGTCATCCGTAAAGCATCTGCTCCGGCTTGACTGACAAATCACCCGTGTCCCGGGAAATAACTCCGAAACCAAACCCGCCTGTGCCGGTGTAAGTGGCGTTCTGGTATCAGGAGGATTCTTTTCCTCCCGGATAATCGCCAAAGTGGTATAAGTCATAATGATTTTTTTTTGTACCATTGCCAAGATAATAAATCTAAACTGGATATGGACTATTTGTGGCTGATCGTTGCGTGGCTTGGCTATTTTGTCATACACTCTGTACTATCGACGCATCGACTCAAAAATTTTAGCTATCAAAAAGGAATGTCGCCGCAATCCTACAGGCTGTATTTTAACCTATTTGCTCTGTTCACGCTGATTCCGGTTGTGCTCATTTCACTTCAGATTCCGGTATCGTATGTGTTTAATCCCGGCAAAATTGCAAAATTCTCAGGATTGGTGCTCGCAGCCTGGGGGGTGATCATGGCAAAGGTCGCATTTAAAAGCTATGATACGAGGGCTTTCCTGGGATTGGGATCATTAAAAGGTGAAGAGGTGTTGCATACGGATGGCTTGCTGAAATACGTGCGACATCCTGTCTATTCCGCTTCAATTTTAATTTTAATCGGCTATTTGCTTTTCGATCCTAAATGGTCCACGCTGGTTTCGGTATGCATGGTTATTCTATATTTCATTATAGGCAGCAAATTTGAAGAGCGCAAACTCATTCGCCAATTTGGGGAGCGCTATCTGGAATACAAGCGTAAAACCCCGATGCTGATACCAAGGTTATGGTAAAAAAAAACTCCTGCGCATCCACAGGAGTTTTTTTATCGATTTATTTAAGAATTAGATGACATCGCAGTTTCCGGCCATACAGGCGAGTTCTTGCGCGGCTGTTGTATAATCTTCTTCTTCGTATCTGTAAATTTTGCTGAAATCAATTTCAGGAAATTCAGTAGCGAGCTTTTCGTATTGCTCTTTCGAAATCTCCTGATAAGGCATCTGGTCGAATGAGGCATCGAATGCCGGCAGGAAGGTCATGCCGCCAATTCTGTCCTGGTTCTCCCAAGTCCATTTGATGATATCCAGTACTTCATCCGGATTGTATGTAATGGTAACGCTTGGGTTGTGCTCCGTATAATTGAGTTTGTTTCTCAGCCAGTACTCACATTGCTCCAGCGCTGTTCGTTCGTTCCTGGTGATGGCCTTATCAGGCGATTTGACCGGGAAGTGTACCACAAAGGTATTGGCATTTTCCCGGGTCTGGCCGTTTTCAGGATCCATCGGCACTCCGGAATTTTCCAGAACCTTATAAACCGGTGTGTGTGCGCCAACCCGTACATTTCTGATATAATACGGAGCCCAACGCGCATGGATGCCTGGTGAGCAGTTGAGCAACTGGGAAGAATTACCAGATGGCTTCACGCAGGTAGTTGCTGCAGACGGATTGATTCCCAATATTTTTGCTACTTTCTCATTGGTTTCTATGGCTACCTGACGGAGTATTTGCATATTTTCCGCATCCTGTGCGGCGGGGCAATCTAACTGCCCGTTGATATCTACGCCAAGTAATCGTTCTTCCTCACAATTCTTTCTCCATTCCTTTCTTAAACCCGGGAAATGTGTGGCTCTCGACTGTATGGTGCCGAGTATGGTCGCCAGTTCCACTTTTTCCTTTAAGTCTTCAATTGTATCTTCCTGCCGGGCTACTGCAACAGAAAGGTTGCAAAACTGGAATGGTCTCAATATGATTTCTCCGCATGGGTTGGTGCCAAATCGCGATAGTTTTCTCCTTTTCGGTCTGGTACTTACAGCTGCCTTCCGGTTGAAAATACCCGGCTCACCGCGATCTGAATTCACCATGTTCAGTATAAAATTGGCAATCTCAGCCTGGCTAAGATTTCTTTCCGGCCAAACAGCAGAATTATTTGCATTCCAGCGCTGGTTGTTTTTCTTCCAGAAGTCGCCGTCCTTGCAGTGCATCATTTCATGATCATCATAATCAAAAAGCGCAATCATGGCAGTTCGTCGGACACCACCAGATACTGCAGCGGCACCCACCGCACACATGATATCATGGGCATCCAGCGGTCTGAGCGTAGAGCCCTGGCGCGCGAGGATTCTGGATCTGGCGAAATCAAGCATCACCCGTAATGGTTCAGGGCCTGAAGCCCTGCCTCCCTTAATCCTAAGCACGGCACCTGCCTGCCTGACCAACGAATAGTTGAAATGAATATCCTTACCATTGAACCACGCCTCGAGACCTGTTCGGAGTGAGTCTGCCCATCCCTCTGTCGAATCTTCCACCACATGCTGAACCGGTGCTTCTTTTTTCTGACGTTTGATTCTTGGTAATTTCTCAATATATTCAGCCTCAACAGAATAGCCGACACCGCAACCACTCATGGAAATAATCATAGCCTCCACAAAAGAGTCGATGCTGTCAACCGGCATATACGAACAGTTGTATATGCTGATATTATTTCTTCTGGCTGCCGGACCGGCCATGGCCAATAATCTCATGGAAGGCATTACCTTCATATTGAGAATAGCATGCCTTAATCTTTGATATGTAAGAGGTTGTAATCTGTAGTCTGAGAGTTCTTTGAGGTAGTTGATGGCGCGATCCACAGTCTCAACCCAGGTTTCCCTGCGACCGTGTTCATAAGTGAATCGTGCGTATTTATCGTAAAACTGAAATTTTTGCAGTTGGGTAGGGAAATACTTATCCGACTCGTCAAATGCTGCCCGCACCTGGTCAGGAACGGGTCTTGTCTCGCGCAGCTTGGCATGCTCAGCCCGGTATAGTATATAACTCTTTGCAGCCTCATACTCTCCTCCCGCCTGCAATACCATCTCTACGATGTCCTGAATTTGCTCAACGGTGGGCTGCTCGAATTTTGCTGAGACAATGTTTACAATTTGGTCAGTAAGTTTTTTCGCATCAAAATTGGTTCTGTTCAAACCCTTAAAACAACGCGTAAGCGCCACTTCGATTCTTGAGGCTTCAAAATTCTCAATTCTGCCGTCTCTTTTTACAATCTTGGTGGGTGTTTTGTACACGATCTTCTTTTCATCTGTGTTCGTCTTTGCTACTTCGGATTTTTTTGTGGCTGATCCGTTTTGCTCTTCTACTGTGGTCAACGCTTTTTTACTCATTTTAAACTGATTTTTTAAATTTTCTCTACCTCAATATATTTCAAAATTGCATTATTCCATAATAACCATCATGAATGACTCATTGTTAAAACTCTATAAAACGACCGGAAAATTAGTTAGTTTATTCTGCGATTGATATAAACTAAAAAGAATCAACACAATGTTGATAACGTGTTAATTGCTTGTGAAAAGTAAAGGTTAGGGTTTTTCTATGCAAATTTTTATTTCACAAGTTATCCACATTTTTTTTATCCCAATATTAACTTTCACATATTCAAGCTTTTAAACGCTTTACTTAAATATTTAGTTTAATTCAAAGCTCGCAGTTACCAGAAAATTGTATTTTTCTTATATAAAGCGAATAATTACCTTTACACTCTTTACCATTATTCTGCATCGAATGCAATCTGCTGTAAATGTAAAAAATCAAACTCATTCCGAAGAAAAATCCAACACAATTAGTCACGCTTTTGGAACTATTTTATTTACATTCTGCTCCATTGCCTTGATCATAAAGGCTTTGTCAAATTCCAATACTACGGAGATTTTTAGCGCCGCTGTATATGGTGGCTCTCTCGTTCTCCTATATTCCGCCTCGACGGTTTATCATGCCCTGTATCATACGAAGCGGAGGGCATTATTTAAATTGATCGATCATGCCTCCATTTTCATTCTGATCGCCGGAACATACACGCCTTTTCTGCTTGTAGCCCTGATCGATCATGTGCATATATCTTTTATAATAATTATGTGGGGCATCGCGCTGCTTGGAATCATCTATAAAGTCGTCGCCATCAAAAAGTATAAAATCATTTCCACGATGATATATCTGGCGATGGGCTGGATGGCCGTTTTCAAAATTGGGACCTTTTACAAGTATTTACCCATTGAGGCTTCAATATGGATTCTTGTTGGCGGCATGTTTTATAGTATCGGCACGTTTTTTTATTCAAATGAAAAAATGAAATACCACCATGCCATCTGGCATATTTTTGTTCTTTGCGGAAGCATCAGTCACTTTATTGCCATATATTTCTATGTGTATTAAATATTTTGATAATTCGTATGCCAAAAGAAAAATTCATACCCTATAAGACCATTGGCATGTCGCCTGCCGAATCGCTTTTTAAGAGTGAAATATTTTACAAATGGCTCGACACCAGGAGATCGGTCCGCGATTTCTCTTCCAAACCAGTCAGCAGGCAGGTGATTGAAAATGCTATCAAAGCCGCTTCAACAGCTCCATCAGGCGCAAATAAACAGCCCTGGACATTTTGCGCGGTTTCCAATCCCACAATCAAATCACAAATTCGTAAGGCTGCAGAGAAAGAAGAATTTGAAAATTACAACAGCAGGATGAGCGATGAATGGCTGAGCGATCTGAAGCAATTTGGCACAGATTGGCAGAAACCATTCCTGGAAACTGCACCCTGGCTGATTGTCGTATTTTCCAGAAGCTATGACCTTGGAGATGCCGGCACCAAACTCAACAATTATTATGTAAAAGAATCTGTGGGAATTGCCTGTGGTATGTTGCTGGCCGCATTGCACAATGCGGGTCTTTGTGCCCTCACACATACACCAAGCCCCATGAATTTTCTGGTTGAAATACTAAAAAGACCGAAAAACGAACGACCCTTTTTGCTCATTCCTGCAGGATATCCTTCCGACAACTGCATGGTTCCGGATTTACAAAGAAAACCTCTTGAACTGGTTTCGGAGTGGTATGAATAGTAATTTGCCACTAATCAACAGGTGACCCTTTGTCAAAAATTGACTAAAAAACAGCTGCCATTGATTACAAACTCATCATATCCTTAAACCTGGATGCCTGACGCCGACTCACTTCTACTTTGTCCCCGCCTTTCATTTTCACGAGCAGTCCACCGTTAAACCACGACTCAATGCCCTCCACCCAACTCAGGTTGATGATATGCTTGCGGCTTGCCCTGAAAAAAGCCCTGTCATCCAGTTTTTTGTCCAGCGCGTTGAGCGATTTATGGATCATGGGTTTGAAATTATCAAAATACACCTTTATGT
>CAYZWN010000142.1:0-12149 GCA_964482185.1 uncultured Roseivirgaceae bacterium | reverse complement strand
CCGGGAAGGAGCCGCATTTCATTCTTTCTGATAGACCCGCACATAATCCACCGTCATTCGTTGCGGAAATATGCTGTCGTCTATACCCATTTTGCCACCCCATCCACCGCCGACGGCCACGTTGAGGATCAGGTAAAACTTCTGGTCAAAAGGCCATTCTGCTGTTGTCTTATGCTCGTTTTCAATGCGATTGTAAACTACATCATCAAGTATGAAATCGATCTTTTCCGGGGTCCACTCTATGGTGAAAACATGAAATTCGTCATTCGGATTTTCTATATAAATGGTTTTGCCTTTTTGGGTGCCCCTCATGTGGTTGTATGCTTTGGTGTGTATGGTTCCGTGGATTGTGTCATTGTCATAACCCACATGCTCCATAATGTCTATTTCCCCACACTCCGGCCAGCCAACCTCCTGTTGGTTTTGGCCCAGCATCCAGATGGCAGGCCACATGCCCCGGCCTTTTGGCAACATGGCCCGTGCCTCTATCCTTCCGTATTGCCACGCTGCCAGGCCCCGCGTGATCAACCTTGCTGAAGTGTATTGTGCCGTATCAATCTCTGCTTTGTAACGGGCCCACGAGCTTACAAGCTCCGGATTCTTATAGTCTTTATTGGCTGCTTTTTCTTTATGCGCTTCAATGATCAAATGGCTATTTTCCACCCGCGAGTTTTTGAGGCTATCAACATAATACTGTTTTTCCTGGTTGGCGATAAATCCGTATTCATACGTCCATTTTGTGCTGTCCGGTTTGCCTGTGTAATTAAACTCATCGCTCCATACCAGTTTATATCCTTGTGCAACCGGACTATTTTCAATCCTTTCGAATAATAACTCGGGCTCATCGGTAGTGATATAGTCAAATTCATTCGCCAGCAGCCAGTCCATATCCTCTGCTCTGTTTACAGTCCAGGCATTTAAAATCAATCCCAGATCTTTAGCTTCCTGTATCCATCCAGGATTATTTTTAAAAACCCTGAAGTGATAATCTAATCCGGAAATGCCATCAGCGCTCAGTTCTTCGGGAGTTTTTGTACCCATCAGATACTGCGTATTGGCCTTCGGATTTAAGGAAATGATTTTTTTAAGAATATTATAATCAAAGCTGATATAGGAAGAAATAAACGATTCTGCATTTAATTTCTCCACCAGTTCCAGCACCCTGGTCGCAATCAGTTCGCCCCTTTCTTTGGATTTTGAGGGCTTTATTTCACACACCAGACCGGTTGAGTTGTTGTTCTGCATACCGGAGATGATGAAATCTTCAAGCCTGGGTAATGGCTCACCATTCGAAAGTTTGAACGCTGCCAGTCGGGCATAGGTATTTTCTTCAACAAGCAACCCATGGTAATCTTCATCATGATTTAATATCAGCACCTCATCAGCGGTCATTCTCACATCAAATTCAGATCCTGCACATTTCAGATCAATGGCTTGTTTCAGGGAAGCGATGGAATTTTGAGGCAGATTGTGTTTTTTCCAGGCACCGCGGTGGGCTACCACAACATTCTCCGATTGGAAATGTGCGGCATTTACAGGCTGAGTCCGGAAGGTAAATAATCCGGAGATGATGACTAAGCTAAGCAGTATGCGCATGATTGGGGATGGGTTTTTTAAAGCATTGATAATTGAAAAATATTTGATTTCAATATCCATTCGGCTAATTACTAAAAATAAATTGAGAATTTGAATTTCAAACGACAGAACCGTGCATAAACAGAATCTCCCATATCTTCCTTAGATCTTCACCCAAATTTCCCTGTCGGGTCGGAGTGTGATGGAATAATCATAACCTACCTTTTCGGCGGATTTCAATTGCATTTCCGGGAAGTTCTTCAGGATATCCACCAGAATGATCGTCATTTCCATGAGGGCAAAATACTGACCAATGCAAACCCGTGGTCCGCCTCCAAATGGAAAGTACGCATATCTATGCGGTATTTCGTGATCAAACCGGGAAGGATCAAACGCCTCCGGATTGTCCCAGAAATCAGGGTGACGATGCGCCAGGTATGGACTAAAAATAATCCGGTCGCCTTCATGGATAGCATAATCGCCCATGACATCCTGATCTGCTGCCTCACGCGCCAGAATCCAGACCGGAGCATAGAGCCTCAATGCTTCGCTAATCACATTCTGAATGAAATAGTTGCCAGTAGCATCCCACGAATTACGGATCTTGTTTATTTCAGCAAGCAGGGACTTGCGCAGTTCTTCATCCCTCAAAATATGGTTTAAAGTCCATGTAATACCCATTGCTGTGGTTTCATGCCCAGCCAGAAAAAGCGTCATCACCTCATCGCGTAACTGGCGGTCGGTCATGCGCTCTCCGGTATCTTCGTCTTCAAGCAGGATCAACTGGCTCAGCAAATCGAGATCAAGGTTTTCTTTTTTTTGAGCGATGATTTCATTGATCACCTTGTCGAGCACTTTTACCGTGCGCTTGAATTTTAAATTGCTTTTAGTCGGAATCCAGATTGGGGTCGCCAGTGGAGAGGTGATGCGATTTACCATGAATTTCAGTGCAAACGGCAGGTATTTTCCAACAATTTGGCTCTCTTCTATCAAATCTATCCCCAGCATTGTTTTGGAGATGATCCTGAGTGTAATGTCGGTCATTTCCGTGCTTAGGGGTATTTCTTTCTGATCGCGCCATCGTTGAATCATTTTCATGGAAAACTGATCCATCACTTCTGCATAGGTCTTGATCTGATCGCGGTGAAATGCCGGCTGAATAATGTGTCGCTGTTTTCGCCAGTATGCTCCATCGCTCGTAAACAGACCATCGCCCAGTAGCAATGCGAGTTTGCGGTAGGCATTGCTCTTTCTGTAATTCCGGTGGTTTTCCTGGAGTATTTGCCTGATGTAATCCGGATGGTTAATAAAAATCAGTCTCCTTCCAGCTACCCTAAAGGCAAAAATATCTCCATACTCCTTCTGGTATTTCTGTAAAAAATCCAGCGGATCGCTGACATAGGACTTTAAATGTCCAAAAAAATTTCCCGATGGAATTTCGGGGATTTGCCTGCTCATAAGCATGAAAGTCAAAAAAACTCCTACAATTTAAGAAAGATTGAGAAAAACCAAATCGCCTTGTGACAATATCGGACATAACTTAACAAGTATTTCTACTGTGGTGTCAACGATTTGATGATGGATGTTTTCCTGCGAAGACGCCAAGCTGTTGCTTCATTTTTTGTGTTTGGCCCAGGAAAAAATTTTGGTCCGGGCATAATTTTAATTGAACTGTTTTAAGAGTCAGGTACTGAATTCGGGTAAAACGAAAACTTTACGTGAATTTTAGCGACTGGAATTTTTGATTATTATTAGCCATTTCCACCCCCTACACCTCCCGATTTTGAGGACAGGATGCCAGCTTGGGAAAAGATCAATCTGGCATTATCCCCCTCATTGAGAGGGTGCAGAGGTAGGCCCGGTCTTCAGATTTTAACCATATCCGATACTTTCACTACGATCATGGTATAAGCAAATTTTTTTTTGTCTCATTAAACCATTGCACGGCAAATACATCCAAACACCAAAAATCTTGAAATCACCTTAAAATCAATTTTATTATGAAAAATGTTTTTAAAATTCTTAGTATGGCCATTGCTGCCTTATTTTTTGTGACATCCTGCCAGCAGGAAAATGAAAATCCAAGTCAATTGACCGATGCTGAATTGCTCAGCGCAACCAATGAGTCAAGTGTTGAGTCGGCTTTTGAAGATGTGGACGACATCGCTTATGAAAGCTTCTTTTATCTTGAGGAAGGCGGACGGATTGCTGTAAGCGAAGACAGTCCGATCAAATGCGCCACACGCACCCACGATAAGGAAAACAAAACCATCATCATCGATTTTGGGGATGGCTGCGAAGGGCCGTTTGGTCGTGTGCGAAGCGGGAAGATCATCATTACCTATACAGACAGAATGTACGTTCCGGGTTCTGTGGTCACCATTACGTTTGAAGATTTCGTCTGTGATGGAAAGCAAATAGAAGGCAAACGCATCAGGACCAACATCTCTGAAACTGAAAATGACTTCCTCCGGTTCAGAATCCAACTTGTGGAAGGCAAGGTAACATGGGAAGACGGCACATTCGCCACACGGGAAGCCGACTGGGAAGTAACCAGGATCAGAACACCAAATCCAATCAATGACGAGCGCATCAGAACAGGTTCTGCCATTGGCATTACAAGAGAGGGTGTTGGTTATACAATGAAAATCACCATAGCAATCGTATGGAAAAGAGGTTGTCTGCCGATGAATAAGGTTATGATACCGGTGGGAGGAACAAAAGAATTGACACTTGACAATGGAACGACCGTCACAATCAACTACGGTGATGGTGCATGCGACAATCTGGTGAACATCACCAGAGGCGGTATGAGCAAGCAAATAGAAATAAAGAGAGGAAGATAGCGGGCAGTATGCTTTAAAAGCAGAAAAGGCCGGCTCATTTGGAGTCGGCTTTTTTATGCATTTTCACCAAGCGGCACCACCTCCAATTGGTCCACACAATTTTTAAGCAATTCCAATTGAGAAAGTCCCAGAACCGGGTGGGTCAGATTCGGTGCGATTTCGGCCATAGGTACAAGTACAAAATTCCTGTTCTGATTTTCGGGATGTGGAATTGTGAGATTTTCCGATTGCATCAACAGATCGCCATAATACAGAATGTCAATATCGATCAGGCGTTCATGCCACTTTTTGTACCGGATACGCCCCATATCCCTTTCGATTTCTAAAAGAATATCGAGCAATTCTTGCGGGTTGAATGATGATTTAATCTCCAGAACCTGGTTCAGAAAAGCGGGCTGATCTGTTATGCCCCAGGCTTTGGTTTCATAAATGGATGATGCATTCACAACTGCACCGGCGAGCGTCTCGATTTGTTTTCTGGCTGTATGCAATACCTTCTGTCTATCGCCTAGATTGCTGCCCAACAAAAGAAATATTCCATTCATCATCTCAAATGTCTCTAATATAAAAATTAGTTTTTTTGAATAAACAATCAATCTTACTTTTGATTGATATATAATATTTATAAAACTATGAATTTTCTAAAAACTACACTGGCCACAATGCTCGGCATGTTTCTGTTTTTGATCATCGCGTCTATTCCTTTATTCATACTGATCGGAATACTTGTTTCGTCAGCATCTAAAAAAGAAGAAGTGAAGCTCAAAGACAACACCATTCTGCATCTCAAATTAAATAAGCCAATACTTGAGCGTGAAGTAGAAGATCCCTTTGAAGGCCTGCCAATGTTTACCGGATTTCAGGAAGGCGGATTTGGATTGATGGAAATAAAAGATGCAATCAGCCAGGCGGCGCAGGATGAAAAGATCGCTGGTATTTTGATCGAAACACAGGGTGTGATGGCCGGGCTATCGAAAGTTGATGAGATTAGAGTTGCCCTTGAAGAATTTAAAGATTCAGGAAAATTCATTTACAGTTATGCCGAAAATTATACTGAAGGCGCATATTATCTCGCTTCTGTTGCCGATGAAGTGTTTATGAATCCCGACTTTGCCATGCTCGAATTTAATGGCTTAAGTGTGGA
Source organism: uncultured Roseivirgaceae bacterium (assembly GCA_964482185.1). Lineage (GTDB taxonomy): Bacteria > Bacteroidota > Bacteroidia > Cytophagales > Cyclobacteriaceae > JAAUQL01. The sequence continues at coordinate 6,584 of CAYZWN010000142.1, read as the reverse complement.
GGCGATGTACTTCAAGGGCATGTTCGAAAAGCTGGAGATCGAACCGATCACGTTCAAGGCAGGGGATTATAAAGAAATCAGCGAGCCCTTCGACCGGGCCGATATGAGTCCGCAGGTGAGAAAGCGCTATGAAGCATTGCTTGCCAACCTTTATGGTCACATGCTGGAAAAAATTGCCAAAAGCCGCTCGCTAACATTTGATGAGGTAAAAAATATCTCAGATTCAGCGCTGGTGATTGTTGAGAACGATGCCGTGAAATACGGGTTGGTTGATAGGCTGGCTTACAGGGATGAAGTGACGAGCCTGATTAAAGAACAAATTGGTCTGGAAAACGACGATGATTTGTCTTTTGTGGGTTACAGGAAATACCGAAAAAGCTATTCAAGGTTTAAATCATCCAAAAATAAAGTTGCAGTAATTGTGGCTTCCGGAATTATAGTCAGCGGAAAAGGCGACAACAACAACATTGGTTCTGAAAAATATGCAAAGGAAATTAAAAATGCCGCCGATGATGATAAAATCAAAGCCATTGTTTTGAGGGTCAATTCCGGTGGCGGCAGCGCCCTGGCGAGTGATGTAATGTGGAGGGAGCTAAAACTTGCCGCCGAAAAGAAACCGGTTATTGCCTCCATGTCTGATTATGCCGCTTCAGGCGGTTATTATCTGGCCATGGCCTGTGACACCATTCTTGCACAGCCAAATACCATTACCGGTTCCATTGGTGTTTTTAGCATGCTTTTTAATCTTGAAGGTTTTCTCGGCAATAAACTTGGCATTACCACAGATCGGGTAAATACCGGATATTTTTCTGATTTATACAATATGACAGGCCCGCTCACCGAATTCGAGAAAAAAATGATACAGCGGGGTACGGATGCCGCTTACGATGGATTTTTGACCAAGGCTGCTGAAGGCCGCTCCATGGAAAAAAACCAGATGGAACCACTGGCTTCAGGCCGCATCTGGACCGGCGAGGAGGCATTGCATAACGGACTTGTTGACCTGATGGGTGATCTGGACGATGCCATTGAAATCGCCGCGAAAAAGGCTGGTGTAGAGGATGATTTTGCCGTAAGGGTTTATCCAGTGAAAAAACCTCCCCTGGAAGAATTTCTGCAGGCCCTTTCGGGCGACATGGAGACAAGGGTCACGGCAAGAAAACTCGGAGCATTGTACCCATTTGCCAAAAGCATTGAAACACTTAAGGAACTAAAAGGCTTGCAGGCGCGGATGTTGTTTGAAGTGGGGTTCTGATGATTATCGCATAAAATCATTTTCACCGTACTTTATTGATCCGTCCGCGTACTGATAAGATTTCATCAGATCAGCCGTAAGGCAGGAATGCGCCGGATAGATGTAAATGATATCTCCGATTTGTGTTTTTTCCAGCAGCGCCCCGGTTGCGTGTATCAGGCCGTGCTCCTGCGAGATAGATTTCAGATAGCATCCGGGCACGATACCTGCCCATCCTTTTTGGGCAGGATTGGCAAGTTTTCCGAAATGTTGTGTACCATCGGCATCTGTCAGTATTTCTTTCGAAAAATGCACCGCGCCTCCATGGATAAGCAGTTCATTTCTGCCCGGGTTTTTACCAACTACGGGACATGCCATGACCACAGCGATATCGTCATAGTCGCATGAGCCAATGTTTACCTGCATGGCATCGTAGAAAACAAAATTACCCGGAGATATTTCCTTTATCAGACCAAAATCCTCCACCAGGGTACTGCCTGGTGTGTCCCCGATGGTGATCGAAAAACCCGGCACAAGACCATATCTGGATTCCAGTCCGGTAAGCTGAGGCATAAATGATTTGTAGATATTGCGCACCTCATCTTTGCTCCGTGCCGTGTAGGTATGGCCCGGATGCGAATAAAACCCTGTAAATCGAAACATGTCATGCCTTTCGATGAGGTTTAGCAGTGCTTCGATTTCCTTGTGCTGCTCAGGCAGTAGTCCGGATCTGCGTGATCCCAGGTCCAATTCTATTTTCACTCCAACTGAAGCACTGAGTTTTTTTGATAGTATTTCCAGTGGAGCGGCATCATAGACAAGGACTTGCAGAGCGACCAACTTGGCCAAATCACTAATTGCTTCGTGTTCCAGGACATTCACCGGAAATGCAATAAGGATGTCATCCCAGCCCTGACCGGCGAAGTAGCGCGCCATTTTCACGGAAGAAACAGTGCAGGCCTCGATACCTTCCTCACGAAGCCAGCTTCCTATCATTCCCGATTGGTGGGTTTTAAAATGCGGCCTGATGGCCAGATTTTTCGTATGTGCTTTGCTCACCATTTTCCTGATGTTGCGCCGGCATTTGTCAGGATCGAGCAAGAGGGTTGGGCTTTTGATCATTTTGTTGAACATTTTTCTGCTTAGAAATAAAGGTAAGAACATTTATAATAATCCCGTAAGTGAATATAGGATGGAAAAGCCAGGTGTGGCGAGCCATTTCTATTTATATGGGTTTGCATTAATATTGAATCATCATTAATTTTTATACTATCTTCAAAAGATTATTTTTGCATCCATACTTCCCATACAAATACTTTTTTTAACATGTAAATCTAACCGGTCAAAATGAAAATCGGCATTATAAATGAAAAATCTGACAACCGCGTAGCCATCGTTCCAGATCTGGTGAAGAAGCTGATTGCAGAAGGCAATGAAGTGATTGCAGAGAAAGGATGCGGAGAGAGCGCGCTTTTCCATGATGCATCTTATACGGAGGCCGGCGCCAAACTCGTGAGCAGGGCAGAGGTGCTCAGCAGCGCAGAAATGCTCCCTACGATTATGCCCCTTGAAAAAGAGGAGTACAAAAAGCTTTCCGGTGATTGTATTGTGATCTCTTCTTTTCAACCTTACAACACACTGGAAACAACTGAACACGCTGCCGTTGGAAACCTGACGGTTTTCAGCATGGATATGATTCCGAGGATCACTTTAGCACAGGCTATGGATGTGTTGTCATCAATGGCCTCCATTGCGGGATACAAAGCCGTGATTTTGGCGGCCAATCATTTGCCGAAGTATTTTCCTATGCTCACAACAGCAGCGGGAAGCATTCCTCCTGCAAAGGTATTGGTGATGGGCGCGGGTGTTGCCGGATTGCAGGCTGTCGCTACCGCTAAACGCCTCGGCGCAGTGGTGCAGGCTTTCGATACGCGCCAGGCAGCAAAAGAAGAAGTAGAAAGTCTCGGGGCAAAATTTGTGGAAGTGGAAGGTGCCAGAGACGATAAGGCTGCCGGGGGATATGCCGTGGAACAAACCGAGGAATACAAACAAAAGCAAAGAGAGAAAATATTTAAAGAAGCCGTGAAAGCAGACGTGATCATCACAACTGCTCAGTTGCGCGGCAAACGTGCACCGATACTGATCACGAAAGAAATGGTGGAAAAAATGCGGGAAGGCTCCGTAATCGTAGATATTGCATCATCGACCGGAGGCAACTGCGAACTGACAGAAGATGGCAAAATCGTTGTGAAGCACGGTGTGACCATCATCGGTAATTCGGAACTCGCGGCTGATGTGCCCAACCATGCCAGTCAGTTGTTCAGCAGGAACATTCATAATTTTATCAAAACATTTCTGAAAGACGGTAAACCTACACTGGATATGGAAAATGTAATCATCAAATCCAGTTGCATCATTCATCAAGGAGAAATCATTTACGGAAAATAAATCGCACATTCATGAATCCAGTCATTGAATTTATTACAGAAAACATCGCGATGCTCTACATACTTACCTTCGCCATATTTCTGGGTATGGAGGTCATTTCAAAAGTACCCACCGTGTTGCATACGCCCCTGATGTCGGGTGCTAATGCCATCAGCGGCGTGGTGGTAATCGGGGCAATTATCCTGATCAGGAACACATCTCCCGACAATTACCTGATACTTTTCATCGGTATGCTGGGCATTGCGCTGGCAACCATCAACGTGATCGGGGGCTTCGCTGTTACCAACAGAATGCTCCAGATGTTTAAAAAGAAAAAGAAATAACCTAAAAAGACATTTAAAGTGGAAACTCAGATCCTGGACTTTTTATACCTCGTTTGCATTGTATTTTTCATCGTCGGACTGAAGAGGCTCAGTCACCCTGATACGGCCAGAAAAGGCAACCTGATTGCGGCCTTTGGCATGGGTGCTGCGATGGTGCTCACCATGTTTTACCCGATGGAAACGGTCTCAAATAATTACCTCTGGATTTTTGGCGGTTTATTGCTTGGTGGTGTGATCGGTTACATTGCTGCAATTAAGGTGAAAATGACGGCCATGCCGGAGATGGTATCGCTCTTTAACGGATTGGGTGGCGCCTGTTCCATGCTTATCGCCACTGTCGAATTTGTGAATTTACCGGAAGGCACACCGATGATGAGCACACAGGTACTCACCATTATTTTTGCCCTCTTTATCGGCAGCATTGCCTTTACAGGAAGTATTGTAGCCTGGGGCAAACTGGATGGCTTTTTAAGAGACAGCCTCGTTTTGCCTGCACCTCAGATCATTAATCTTGTCATGTTGCTTGCCGTTTTGGCAATGAGCGGATTCATCATGATGCAGCCTGAGCTAAATATTACCCTGGTCATGATTTTGCTGGCACTGTCGCTGATTTACGGGGTCACCTTCGTTACACCAATTGGCGGTGGCGATATGCCTGTTGTGATTTCCCTGCTCAACTCATTCACGGGTATCGCCGCAGCTGGGGCCGGTCTCATTTATGGCAACCAGGTGATGATTGTTGGTGGTATCATTGTTGGCGCAGCAGGCACCATTCTTACGGTTTTGATGTGCAATGCCATGAACAGGTCGCTTCTGAATGTGATTATTGGCGGTTTTGGCGGCGGAGGCACTTCAGATGGCAGTGGCAGAGAAGAAGTTGTAAAAGAGGCCACACACAGCGACCTGGCCATTCAGTTAAAATATTCCGATAAAGTTATAATTGTTCCCGGCTACGGACTGGCCGTGGCACAAGCGCAGCACGTTTGCCATGATCTTGAGAAATCGCTTGAAGACGAGGGGGTGGATGTAAAATACGCTATTCATCCGGTTGCAGGCAGGATGCCCGGCCACATGAATGTACTGCTCGCCGAGGCAGATGTACCTTACCCCAAATTGCTTGAACTGGAAGATGCCAATGAGCAATTCCCATCAACGGACATTGTCCTGGTAATCGGAGCAAATGACGTAGTAAATCCATCTGCCAAGGAGGATACTTCCAGCCCGATTTACGGCATGCCGATTCTGGATGTGGAACTGGCCAAAAACGTGATCGTTCTGAAAAGGAGTATGAATACCGGCTATGCAGGTATACAAAACCCGCTCTTTTTTGGCGATCGCACCAGAATGCTCTTTGGCGATGCGAAGGATTCACTCAGCAAACTGAAGACTGAGGTTGGGAATGCTTAGTGGTGGTCAAAAAGCTTTTTTGAGCTGTTCCAGACCATCAGCGTACCCCTGCTTCATTAGGTTTTCTACCTGATCTGTGTCCACCATATTAAATTTTGAAAGGTCTGGTTTAATCAATAAATCTGCATCCTCTGTTTGGAATTTTGCCGACGCACGCATTACAAAATGAAAACTATTCATAATCACATCGAGGATGTTTTCTGGTTTTTGATATAATTGATTGGCATTCAGGTCAACACCAATTACAAAGTCAGCGCCCATTTCCTTCACTGTAATTATAGGTACGTTTTCAACAATTCCACCGTCAACCAGAAGTTTATCATCCAACTCAACAGGATTAAAAATTCCCGGAAGGCATGCGCTGGCCATCACAGCTTTGGAGAGTGAACCACTTTTTATGATCGTCTTCTCCCCACTGCAGATGTCAGTTGATACGATGGAGAGTGGTATGTCTGCATCTTCAATGGACCTGGAACCAATATATTCTTCAATGAGTTCACCGAGTTTCTCATTGGACAACAATCCAAACCGGCTCAGAGAAATGCCTGAAATATCCATCCATTCGAGTTTGGATGCAATAGCCTCTATATCGACAGATTTTTTGTTGAAAGCATAAAAGGCAGCGACAAAAGCGCCAATACTTGTGCCGGCAATATAGCTAACTTCGATATCAAGCTCCTCCATCGCCTTAAGCACACCAACATGTGCAGCACCCAAAACTGCCCCACCTCCAAGGGCCAGTCCGATTTTTCCTTTTTTGCTCATGAATGAAACCTTAAAGACATTTAGTATGGCAAATCTAAACCTTTTGATCAAATTGCAGAAATCAAAGCGAGTTACCTTTGTGGAGATATCAACTAATTTCTTTCTTAAGTAAATTGAATTCATTTACTATCTTCCGTAACAAAAAAAGTGTTTTAAAAAGGATTTAGCTACTATTAATAATCTTATGGTCTTTTTACGCAAAGTAGTTTTCGCTGGCAGAATAACATCCTTAATCCTATTGAGTGTTATCCATTTTACAACCCGGGCTCAGCCCTACGATGATCTATTTACCAGAGCCGACTCTCTGCGTGGTACCTTGACACCACCCCGATCCTGCTATGATGTCTCCTATTATCACCTGGATATAGAAATAGATCCGTCCAAGCAAAGCATAAGCGGTGCAAATC
>CAYZWN010000141.1:0-12374 GCA_964482185.1 uncultured Roseivirgaceae bacterium | reverse complement strand
TATTTTTGACCAGCCGCTGCCCAAACCCGGGGCAAATATCTCCATAATACCATATGTGAACGGGCTTGCCTCACGCGATTTTCTGGAAGGAACGGAGGCTGAATATTCAGGTAATTTTGGTGGTGACATTAAAATTGGAATCACACCATCACTCAATCTCGACCTCACCTACAATCCGGATTTTTCCCAGGTTGAGGCTGATGTGCAACAATCCAACTTAACCCGCTTTGAGCTTTTCTATCCGGAACAGCGGCAGTTCTTTCTGGAAAACCAGGACATTTTCGCTTCCTTTGGTTCCACGAGGTTGCGACCGTTTTTCTCCCGTCGCATTGGCATTGCCCTCGATCCCAATACCGGGCTGTACGTGCAAAACAAGATCAACTTTGGCGCGAGACTAAGTGGCAGGATCGATAAAAACTGGCGACTTGGCCTGATGGATATGCAAACCGCCCGCGATGAGAAAATTATGCGACCGGGATATAATTATTCTGTATTGGCACTGCAAAGGCAGGTATTTGCCCGCTCCAACATTTCTGTGATCGGGATCAATAAGCTCGCAACGGATATCGTGCATGGCGATTCGACGCTGTCGGGAGGCATTGATCCGGATAATTATAACCGTTTGTTTGGCATTGACTATAACCTTGCCTCTGCTGATAATTCCTGGTATGGGAAGTTCTATTATCACCAGTCGTTTTCGCCGGAGGTAAACAGAGATGCATATTCGCATGGAGTTAATCTTGTTTATGATAAACCTGCGATTAAAATTGAGTGGAATCACGAGATGGTAGGAGAAAACTTTAACCCGGAAGTGGGATTTGCCCCCAGAACCAACTACAACATGATTGCCCCGGCGATCAGGTATTTAAACTACCCGAAGAGCAACGTTGCCAGTCATGGTCCGGGATTGCGAACCGAAAACATCTGGAATCAGGAATACGGGAAAACCGACCATGAGTATTATTTGTTTTATGCTGTAAATTTCGGGTCGAGCGCAACACTCGAGGGCGGCTTCAGCAACAATTACACCTACCTTTTCGACAGTTTCAGGCCAATCGGATCCGATGGGATTCCATTGCCTGAAGGCTCAGACTATAACTATACGTTATTCAGGGCAGAGTATAAATCCGACCGGAGAAAGGACATCTATTTTGATGTCCTTACCAATGCCGGCCAGTTTTACAATGGCACTGTTGCAAGCTTCACCGGCTCGCTCAACTACCGCATGGGGCTTTTGGGTGTGACGACGCTCAATTTTTCATATAATAAACTCGATTTCCCGGAGCCCTATTCCAGCGGCAGCATTCTGTTGCTCGGGCCAAAGTTCGATATCACATTTTCGCGAAGTCTGTTTCTGACTACATTTTTCCAGTACAACAACCAGATTGACAACGTGAACATCAACGCCCGGCTGCAATACCGTTATGCGCCGGTTTCTGATTTTTTTATCGTTTACACGGAAAACTATTTTCCTGATAATTTTAAATCAAAAAACAGGGCACTGGTGGCCAAGCTTACCTATTGGCTTAACTTATGACGATTAAGGCGTTAAATTGCTCTGTGAAATGTATTAATTCCATGGAAATGCATTAATTTGAAATATTGATTTTGGAATTTAAAAATCATTCATAATTAAACACCTGCTCATGATAACATCGAAAAACAGAAGAGATTTCATTAAAAAGACAACAACTGCTTCGGCTCTTGCATTTGTTCCGTTTACTGGATTACAAGCGTTTTCTCTCAGGAAAGAAAGAAAATTCAAGATGGGCCTCAATCCCGGGGCAATCGGCGTAAAGCTTGATCAGATCCAGTTGCTCGACAAAGCCGTGCAATATGGTTTTGAATCAATTGTTGCCTTTTCGGGAACACTGGCCGGATGGAGCGATGCACAGATTGATGAATTCACGGCAAAAATGAAAGCCAACAATATCGTATGGGGTGCTTCCGGTCTGCCTATGAATTTCAGGATAGATGAGGCCACCCAACGAAAGGGACTCACGGAATTGCCCGCGCATGCAGAAGCATTGCAGAAAGCCGGAGTCACCCGGATGTCCACCTGGATCATGCCGACACATGCCGAGCTCACCTACCTTCAAAATATGAAGCAACAGGGCAAACGGCTTGGAGAAATTGCCAAAATTCTGGGACACTACGGCATTAAGCTCGGATTGGAATATGTAGGGCCAAAAACACTGATGGCCCGCGATAAGTTTTCCTTTGTGCATACCCTGGCCGAGTGCAAAGAGTTGATTGAAGAAACCGGTGAGCCTAATGTCGGCGTGCAACTGGATAGCTTCCACTGGTTTTGTGCCGGAGAGACCAAGGCCGATATTTTGTCATTGTCAAACGAAGATATCGTCACAGTCGATCTGAATGATGCCCGCGCCGGTCTTTCGGCAGATGAACAATTAGATGGAAAACGTGAGTTGCCTTTGGCCACCGGAGTGATCGATATGCAAACCTTCATGGATGCCCTGTTGGAGATCGGATATGACGGGCCGACCAGGGCAGAACCTTTCAACCAGGCGCTGAATGACATGGATGATGAGGCGGCCCTCAAAGCTACTGCTGAAGCCATGAAGAAAGCCTTCGCGCTGGCTGGATAAAGGTAAAACACCCGGGCAGAAATCCATTGGGTGAAAAGTACGGTTAATATCCATGGAGTTTGGAATGTGTCTGTATATTTCCCGGGACCGGAGAACAGGCGTGTTTATCATTTTGTTGAAAATATCAGAGATGGAGTAAATTAGAAATATGGCTGACGGAGAGATTAAAAATGTAAATATCAATGGTGCAAATCAGGCAAATAAATACGATGCTATTGTTGTGGGTTCAGGCATATCGGGTGGCTGGGCTGCAAAAGAACTTTGCGAAAAGGGCCTGAAAACCCTGGTGCTGGAGCGAGGCCGGAATGTGGAGCATGTTAAGGATTATCCAACAGCCATGCTCGAAGCCTGGCAGTTTCCACACCGTCTGCGATTGCCCGAAAAGCTCAGGCGCGAAAACCCTATTGTGAGTCGATGCTATGCTTTTGATGAAAGCACGGAACACTTTTTCGTAAAAGACCAGGAACATCCGTATGTTCAGGAAAAACCTTTTGACTGGATCAAGGGCTATCAGGTTGGCGGTAAATCTTTGCTTTGGGCCCGCTGGACACAGCGCTGGAGCAAAATCGATTTTGAAGCCAATGCCAGAGAAGGAATAGGCATCGACTGGCCGATCCGCTACGACGATATTGCCCCATGGTATTCGTATGTCGAAAAATTTGCCGGCATCAGCGGCAACAGGGATGGGCTCCCTCAAATTCCGGATGGGGAATTCCTGCCGCCAATGCAAATGAATTGCGTGGAGCAGCATTTCAAGGCGCAAATTGAGTCGAATTTCTCCGATCGGAATCTTGTCATTTCCAGAACGGCAAACCTGTCGCAGGCGCATCTGGGCCGCGGCCCATGTCAGTATCGCGATCGCTGCAGCAGGGGTTGTCCGTTTGGCGGATATTTCAGCAGCAATTCGGCTACCCTTCCGGCAGCCTACAACACCGGCAACCTGACTCTCAGGCCGCATTCCGTGGTGCACTCAGTAATATTTGACGAGGCAGAAGACAGGGCCACAGGTGTTCGTGTCATCGATGCGCAAACCGGTGAGAGCCATGAATATTTTGCAGACATTATTTTTCTGAATGCAGGTACGCTGAATACAACACTCATCCTCCTCAACTCCACTTCATCGAGATTTCCCAATGGGCTGGGCAACGACAGCGGCGTGCTGGGTCACTTCCTCATGGACCACAATTACCGCGGCACCATCAATGCTGAGGTGGATGGTTTCACTGATAAATATTATTATGGCAAGCGTCCGACCGGAACGTATCTGCCGCGTTTTCGAAACCTTGGAAAAGACAAGCAAACGGATTTTGTTCGTGGTTATGCCTATTCGGTATTTGCAGCCCGCGCCCAGAACAACGTGCGCAATCTTGAAACGCAGTTTGGAGCTGAATTTAAGGAAAAACTCACTGAGCCTGGCCCCTGGTCCATTGGCATGCAGGGCATGGGAGAACACCTCCCTGACTTTGACAATCATGTGAAATTGAGTAAAGACCGGCAGGACCGGTGGGGCATGCCACTGCTCGAAATTAGTTGCGAATACAAAGAGAATGAGCAGCGCATGCTTGCGGATATTTTGAGTGCCGGAGCAGAAATGCTCGATGCGGCAGGTTATAAAAACATCAGGCAGGCAGATTCCCGGCAGGCGCCCGGTTTGGCAATTCATGAGATGGGTACCGCCAGAATGGGCAAAGACCCGAAGCAATCTGTGCTAAACGGAAATAACCAGATGCATGCCGTAAAAAATGTATTTGTCACAGATGGGGCCTGTATGACTTCGTCGGCATGTCAGAACCCGTCGCTCACATACATGGCGTTGACTGCCAGGGCAGTTGATTATGCAGTGAGAGAAATGAAAAAACAAAATTTATAATGAACAGAAGAGAAGCTTTATCGGTAGTCAGCACAATATTCGGAGGCGCTGTTGTCGGGGCGTCCGGATTTCTGGCGAGCTGCAAAACAAGGGAACGAAAGATGACTTTTGGTTTACTGAATCCGGGGCAGATCAATTTGCTGGAAGAACTGGCTGAGGTGATGCTGCCAAAAACAGATGATTCGCCGGGAGCGAAAGACACGGACATCGGAAAATTCATCCTCTCGATCGTCACGGATTGCTATAGTGAGGAGGAGCAGAAAGCATTCAGGGAGGGCGTTGAAAAAATTGATGCAATGGCTGATTCGAATTTCAATGATTCGTTTCTGAATCTGAATGCATCTGACAGAATGAGAATCGTTGAAATGCTTGAGCGGGAATCGAAAACATACAATCGCGATAAAGTCCGGGAGCAAGCCGTTCATTATTACACGATGATGAAACAGCTCGTGATATGGGGTTACCTCTCCTCCGAGCTTGTTAGCACCACAGTTTTGCGACACGTGCCCATTCCGGGGAGGTATGAAGGATGTGTGGATTATGAGGTAGGGGAGAAGACGATTATTTAGCTTAAGGTATATTTTATTGCGGGCATATAAGTATTCCGGTGTCGTGTCAACGTTTAAGTGAGAAATGTTTTTTAATGGATGTCATGCAAAGGCGCAGAGACGCAAAGTTCAGTCACACAGGTTGCACAGCACCATATCTTATCAATGCAACAAATGATGCTGTAAGTGAACACGTGAACTTCATTATCTTTCCTCAACAGGCGGATGCTCGGGTTTTTTATACCCGTTTTTTTCCATAGCATCTTTGATTATCTCGATCGCCTTTTCCAGTTGGGCATCACCACCATTGGCAAGCCTGCCCGTCGCGGACAGCCAGATAAGACAGGGGTCTTATCATGAAGCGATCCTCTTTACCGCAACTGAGAATTTACTACCATTTTTTTTATCGTTACGCTAACCACGTCCCCGAAGACAATAGCAAGTATCCGGTCTCACTTCTGTCTGTTTGCCTTTAAATTATGGTGTAATAGTTTTTATCTTTTCTCAGGCCTCACCGCAGGTCTTGGGAATGGAGGCGGAGTGATTTCTTTCACCTTTTCTTTTTCCAATAATTTCAGGACTTCTTCTATTCCCCTTTCTAACTGCACATCCCTTCCCTCTGCAAAAGATTTGGCATCAATCCGCACATCTATATCAGGGGCAATGCCTGTATTCTCCCCAATCCATTCATTCCTTATCGGATCAAATACCGCGTTGTCAGGTGAGGTCATGGCACCGCCGTCTATAAAAGAATAATGTACAGAAGACTTCACCAATCCTCCCCAGGTTCTTTTGCCGATCAATTGGCCTGCATTTTGATTTCTGAATACCCAGGGGAAGAAATCTCCTCCTGAACCTGCCAGCTCGTTGATCAATAACACCTTGGGTCCCAGAATTCCGGCCGGTAACTGGAAATGCTTTGGATTTGGAACTTCGTTTGTGATGGCAGCCCTTAATTTTCTTGTCATCAGATCCACCATATAATCATCCAGCAATCCTCCACCATTGAATCTCTCATCGATTACCGCTCCGAGTTTGTCCTGCTGGGCAAAGAAATACCTGTTGAATGATTTAAATCCAGGCCCTCCGGTATTGGGAACCCATACATAGGCCAGTTTACCGCCTGACAATTCCTCCACTTTCCGTCTGTTATCTTCTATCCAGGCCATTTGACGCAGACCATATTCTGAACCAACTGGTGATACGGTCAATTTCCTTGCCCCATTCATATCGGGTTGACTATTAAGGTGAATGATGGTTTGTTTGCCGGAAGTCCCTTTAAATGCCTCGTAGATATCCCTGGAAGCATCTACCTCCTGACCATTTATAGCGAGTAGATAATCCCCTTCATTTACCTCAAGTCCCGGTTCACTCAATGGGGCTTTCAGGTCGGGATTCCAGCTTTCGGATGTAAATATCCTTTTGATCCTCCACTTGCCATTGGCGATTTCATAATCTGCTCCCAACAGGCCCGTTGCAAGGGTATCCACAGCCGGAAAATCGCCTCCAAATACAAAGCTGTGCCCAACGGAAAGCTCTCCGTTCAACTGATCCAAAAGATAGGTAAGGTCCTGTCGATGCTGTATGTAAGGAATCAGGGGACTGTACCTATCCCATACATCATCCCAATCCCTGCCATGCGTGCCGGGATCGTAGAAATAATCTCTTTCATATCTCCAGGCTTCGGTAAAAATCTGCTCCCATTCTTTTTTTCGGTCCAGCTCCATCTTCAGTTCCATCCTGACCAGCCCATCGGAAGGGCTGGGATTCTTATCCACACTGACCACTTTCCAGTTGCCTGCAGAAAAAAACAATAGCTTTTCCCTATTGTGGGCAATTTTCACCATGCTTGCACCTTTGGTAAACTCCTCGATTTTCTTGTCTTCAATGCTAAACTTATGAAGGGTCAAACCTGGATCTCCGGAACCGGATTCTGCCAGAAAGGCAGTTTCTTTTTTCCCTGCCAAAATAAAGCTGTAAGTACGCACCGGTACAGGCAGGGCTAAGGTCCTTTCTTCCAACCCATCCCAATCAATTTTTACACTTACTTCTGGATCCTTACTATCGTTTTTCTCATCCTTAACTTCTTTCTTATTCTTAACTGTTCCTTTTTCAGCTTCTTCTTTTTTCACATCCTCCTCATCACTTTTCAGCGGAAAAGGTGTTTTTTCCTCCTTTGAAAGTACAATCAGGTAGGCTGCATGCTCTGGCTTTGCTGTGATGGAAGATGTATTGGCCCACCCGGAACCCAAAGCCAGGTTGGTACTGGCCAAAAAGTACAGGTATTTTCCACCGGCATCCCAGGTAGCAGAAAAAGAGTCCGCAAGATTATTGGTGACAGGTTTGCTTTCGTTTGTATCCAGAGACCATATATAAATCCTTCTGAACATATTTGGGCCTGTTTTACTATAGGACAAATACTTTGAATCCGGAGACCATTCCAATTTCATATTTCCTCGCTCAATGTTGATTCCACCTGAGTCAATGGTTTTGATTTCACCATTAGCCACATTGAAAATTTTCAGATAAACCCTATTGTCAACAAAAGCAATATACTTCCCATCAGGAGACCAGGTGGGTTCCCAGGCATTTTTAGCATCGCCGATGGACATTTTTTTGGGTGGCGTTAAACCGTCCTGATTGGTAAACAGTAATTGGTAACCATTTTCTCCATCATCAGAAAACCAGGCCAGTTGATCGCCTATTGGTGACCATAGGGGGTTCCTGTCAGCAGCACCAGAACTTCTGCTCAGATTTCTGGGACTTCCATCTTCTACAGGTACTGTGAATATCTCCCCTCTAGCTTCTAAAACAATCCTTTTTCCATTGGGGGAAAGACTGGCGTTGGTTGCTTTGGATTTGACATTTTCCAGTCTTGGCTCAGCCCATGGGAAATCTCCTTTTACTTCAATTACTTTCTGATTGATTGCTTTTGTACTGGGGTTGAAGGTATGGATATAGCCATCTTTTTCGAAAACCAGTTGCTCACCGTTGCCGGAAAGCCACATGATGTCGGAGCCATCAAAAGTGGTCAGTTGCTCCAATTGCCTGGTATCCGGGTCAAATGACCAGATATTGCTCACCCAGTCCCTGTCAGAAAGAAAATAAACCTTTTTGCCCAAAACCACCGGAAATTTATCTGTAGTCCATTCATTGGGAATGAACTCTTCGGACAGAGTATTAAGATCAGTAATGATTAGCGGGGTATTCTGTCCACCCCGGTAAGCCCTCCAGGTTTTGTCCCAACGGGAAATGGGTTCTACCACCAATTTATTTTCTTCCAGATAAGATGCTCTTACTCCCCTGGGAATGGGAATAACTTCAGAAGGCCCACCCGCGACAGGAACTTTCCACAACCTGCTGTAACCTACAGGAGCTGTATCCCTGCCGCTCTCATAAATAACATAAGTGCCATTCGGAGACCATCCCACTACTCTGGAAGCTGAGGGATGCCAGGTCAATTGCCTGGGCGTCCCCCCTTCGCTGGAGACAACATACACAGCAGTAGCGCCTGTCCTGTTGGAACTGAAGGCAATATGCTTCCCATCAGGAGAGAAACGGGGGTTTTCCTCAATAGCAGGAGTACTGGTTAGTCTTTTTGCTTCGCCTCCCTGGATCGGTGCAAGCCAAAGGTCGGCTCCATACACAAAAACGATTTTGTCTTTACTGATATCCGGCTGCTGCAACAGTCGGGTGTTGATTTGTGCAAAAATAGTATTGGCGATCAGCATGAGTGCTGAAAGGAAAAGTGTAGAACGAATTTTCATGAACATATTCTTTTTTTTATCCAGGGAAAAAGGTGTTGAATTCAGGATACAATTATACTTAACTCTTATTTTTCAGCTACATATTGAATATACCAACCCAGAGCTCCAGATTTTATTATCTTTCCTCAACAGGCGGATGCTCAGGTTTTTTATAGCCGTTTTTTTCCATGGCTTCTTTGATCACCTCTATCGCCTTTTCCAGTTGGGCATCACCACCATTGGCAAGCCTGGTTGGATCTTCCTTCACTTCAATATCCGGGTCAACGCCATGACCTTCCCTGAACCACTTGCCATCAGGATCGTACATGCGGAAAGTTGGTACGGTTACCATACCGCCATCGATCAGTTGAGGAACGCCGGTAATTCCGATTAGTCCACCCCATGTTCTGGTGCCAATCAATTGGCCGAGTCCGGCTTTTCTGAAGTAATCAGGAAAGGCATCTCCTCCCGAACCGCTCCAGCCATTGATCAGCATTACTTTTGGTCCGAAGTGTGCCACCGGTGGCCATTGCCAATCCTGCCCATCGCGAACAGCCCAGTAAGCCAGGGGTTTTCTGTTGAGCAACTCAATAAAGCGATCGGGTATTTGTCCGCCACTATTGAAGCGCTCATCCACGATCAGGCCTTCCTTGTTCCATTGCGCCATAAACTGGCGAACAAGTTCGTTTTGGCCGTCGATTCCGGTGCTGCGCACATAAATGTAACCCACCTTGCCTCCCGTAGCATCATCCACCATCTTCCTGTTGTGTTCAATCCACGCAAGGTGACGGAGCCGTGATTCATCATTGAGCGTTTCCACAATCACCTTTCGGGCGCCTTCAAAAATCGGTTGAGTATTCAACGTAAGTTGCACGGTTTTCCCTCCGAGACCCTGGAATGCTGCATATGGCTCTTTTGTAATATCGAGGGGGATTCCATTCACAGCAAGCAGATAATCGCCTTCCTGCGCCTCCACGCCGGGCATATCAAGTGGGGATTTTACTTCAATATCCCATGGCGCTGCCTTTATAATCTTCTCAATGCGGTATTTACCCTCACTGATCTCATAATCCACACCGAGGTAGCCAACATTCATGCTTTGGCCGGACTCCTGATCCCCGCCCCCCTTGTAGGTGTGCGAAGCGTTAAGTTCGCCGATCAGTTCGCCGAGTACGAAATTGACATCCCACCTTGTTGCTGCCTCATCAATGAGCGGGCTGTAGCGGTCGTACATTTCATTCCAATCCACACCGTGCATACCTTCGTCGTAGAAGAAGTCGCGCTCAAGCCGCCAGGCATCGCGGAATATCTGCTTCCACTCCGCCCGTGGATCTACAGTCATTTTCATATCAGCCGTATTGAGCATTTTCTCCATTTTCTGATCGGCCTTCACATCAATTACGGCCATGGAATTATTCTTACTCACCAGCATTTTGTTGCCATCTGCAGATATTTGAAAGCCATTTACACCACTTATTATGGTTTTAATCTCACGTTCTTCCAAATCAAAATATTTAACAGAAGATTCCTTTTCACCGGATCCGGAATTGGGGAATTTTTGATAAACCACCTTTCCCTTCACTGCCTGTACATTTGTGTAATTACCTGCAGATTCAGGCAATATCACCATCCTTTTTTCAAAGCCTTTCAGATCGATTTCTACCGGCTTTTCTTCTTCATCAGTTTCATCGGATTTGTCATCCTTCTTTTTATCTTTTCCTTTTTTCTTTGATTCAACTGTTTCTTTTGAATCTTCTTTTTTGGATTCCACTTCATCATTTTTGGGTGCCAGTACGGCCGGCACATCGGTTCGGAGTGAAATGGCAGCCAGTTGGGTTGCGTTTGGGTAAACAAATGAATTATCGAAATCGCTGTAAACCGGGCTAAATTCTCTGTTGGTAAGCACAAATAGATATTTTCCTTCCGGATCAAAGGCCGGCTTCATGGTGCTGTAAAAACCACTTGTTGCCTGGTGTTTTGTATAATTTTTCAGATCATAGAGAAAAATCGCCTGGTTATTGTTTGGAAGGTCCCTGTCATAAGCCATCCATTTGCTATCGGACGACCAGGAGACGCTGAAGTTGCGCAAGTTGCCTTCATACATACTCAGCGCCTTGTCAACCTTTACAGTACGCTTATTATCCAGCTCGTAAACCTGCAGTTCCATTGCTTTATCCACAAAAGCGATCTTTTTGCTGTCCGGAGACCAGAACAATCTGTATCTGAACCCGGGCCCATAGTTGGTGAGCTTTTCTTCTTTTCCGGTTTCCAGTTCCTTTAGGTGCAGTTCGTATTCGCCTGAGCGGTCGCTCCAATAAGCGATATATTTGCCGTCAGGTGACCAGGCAGGATAGCGCTCTGCCACACCACTTGTTTGCGTAAGGTTTTCCACGTAACCATGCTCAGCCGGCAGTGAGAACAGTTCACCCCGCGCTTCCACAACCACCCTTTTGCCATCGGGTGCAACCCAGGCTGACGCAATATTTTTATCAGCGTTCTTTATTGCAGGCTGCAGGGCGATCTGGTCAGTAACTACCTTCACATTAATTTCCCTGACCTGCTCTGTTGCAAGATTGAGCAAATAAAGCTTTCCTCCCGCTTCGAACACAATATCCTTCGGCCCAATTGATGGAAAATGGACATCAAAATCAGAAAAATCGGTCAACTGCCTGAGCGCTTTGGAAGCAAGGTCATATGACCAGATATTAAATCGCAGGTTGTCTCCTCTGTCGGAAAGGAAGTAAATTTTATTGCCTGACCACATGGGAATTTCATTGTTTGCATCGGCATCAACGACCAATTCAGAGCTCATATCACTCAGGTTAAAAATGGTGATATCTGCTGCCATGCCACCGCGATAGCGCTTCCAGGTGCGAAAAACCCTTGATTTTTGTATGTAAGCCAAACGCGCTCCATCGGGTGAAAAACTTGCAAATTCACCATAAGGAACCGGTAGCTTTTCCGCCATGCCACCGGTTGTGCTTATGAGGTAAAATTGTGAAAACCGCTGCCTGCCACTCTCCCTGCTGGAACTAAAAAGTATCTTGTTTCCATCAGGATGCCAGTCGATCATTCTGTCGCCATAATTATGCTGCGTCAGTCTGACGGGTATGCCTCCTGTTGTGGGCATGACATAAACATCGGTATTGCCATGATAATTTGCTGAAAATGCGATGTGCCGGCCATCCGGCGAAAATTTCGGGAACGATTCCTCCCCGGCCGGTGATGATAAGCGGGTAGCAGTGCCGCCTTCTATCGGAACAGTCCAGACATCGCCTGCATAAATAAATGTGATATGGGTTTCAGAAACATCCGGCTGCTGAAGCAGTCGGGCGTTGATTTGTGCAAAAATAGTATTGGCGATCAGCATGAGTGCTGAAAGGAAAAGTGTAGAACGAATTTTCATGAACATATTCTTTTTTTTATCCAGGGAAAAAGGTGTTGAATTCAGGATACAATTATACTTAACTCTTAGTGATATCGGGCATAAAATGTAAAGATCGGCAACTTTTAGCCTTAAAAGGCATGGGCCATTTATCGACGGAAAATCATTTAATGACTACGCTGGCAAAGGTGATACTTTTATCATTAATTTGTATTT
>CAYZWN010000140.1:0-12393 GCA_964482185.1 uncultured Roseivirgaceae bacterium | reverse complement strand
TCGCTGTCAAAGTCTTTTTCAAGATCCACGCTCGGAGTAGTTTTTCCGAGTACCATTGTCCCGGTGTATTCTTTTTCCATATTCATAAACTGATCGATCTCCTTGGTTTTTTTTCCAACACAAATGATCAGAAGGCCGGTTGCAAGCGGATCGAGTGTTCCGGCGTGCCCCACTTTTTTTACCTTGAGCAAATTCCTGATTTTTTTAACCACATCGAATGAGGTCCATCGGTAATCCTTATTGATTAACAGTACTTTTCCTTCTTCGGGAACAGGAATCATATGAAGCTCAGAATAATTGAAATAATTCCGATTGCGAAACAGTAGTAAGCAAAGTATATCAGCTTACCGCGTTTTACGATTTTTATCATCCACGTACAGGCGAATAACCCGGACAAGAATGCAGCAATAAATCCGACCGCAAGCATGGTGGAGCTGATGCCACCGGCAATGACTGGCGCCTCCAGATAATCTTTTACCTTGAGCAGCGTAGCACCAATAATTGGCGGAAGCACCATCAGAAAGGAAAAGCTGGTTGCTTTTTCTTTATCCACACCGAGCATCAGAGCAGTTGAGATGGTTGCGCCTGACCTTGAAATACCCGGAAGTATGGCAATGGCCTGGGCGATCCCGATGATGATGGCCCTGCCAAATGAAATGTCTTTGTTCGTATTTTTCGAGAAATAGGAAAATGTAAGTAGCGAACCTGTTACGAGCAGCATTAAACCAACGAAAAGCACATCGCCTGTAAAAAGGGCGTCAATTTTATCTTCAAACAAAATCCCAATAACACCCACGGGGATCATGGATATAATAATTTTGAAAAGGTATTGCGTAGATTCATTATTGCTGAATTGCAGAATCCCCCTTAGCAAATCAAAAATTAATTTTCTGAATACAACTAATGTACTCAATGCGGTGGCCCCATGAACGACAATCGAAAACAGCAGGTTGTCAGCAGTATCTGTTTTTAGAATGGCCTTACCCAACTCAATGTGCCCGGAACTGCTTACTGGTAAAAATTCAGTAAGTCCCTGAACGATTCCGAGAATCAGTGCTTCCAGAATATTCATGAACTATTTTTTGCTTTTGTGGAAAATGGCAAAAAATTCAATGATATATCCTGCCATCACAATAATTGGCCCGAGTGTGATGCCCAGAAAACCAAACCCGTAGTCTTCTTTGTCGAGTGTCATTACGAAAAAACCAATGATTAAAACCCCAATGCCAATCAGCATCAGTATGTAATTACTCCTGCCAAAGGCCAGTTTTTCTTTGTTGCTCATATTAATATAATTCGTCTAAAGACATTTTGATATATTTTTTCACTGCTCTGTATGTGCTTAAAACACCGATAACAATGCCGATAACAATGAGCATGCTAAAAAGCGCCAATAACTCATTGATCGATTGTAACCGGCTTAGTTCTTCTATGACTCGATTAGCATATATGAGTATTGCGTAAAGCATGCCGGAAGCAATTGTTCCCGCGATAAGACCCTGTATTCCTGCTCGTTTAATAAATGGAAATATGATAAAACCTGCTTTTGCACCAACGAGCTGCATGCTTCGGATAAGAAAGCGCTGTGAAAACAAGGCCAGTTTGATCGTATTATTTATCAATACCACAATGGTAATCAGCAACAAAACAGTAAAACCAATGAGAATAAGACTTATTTTGGCAAGGTTGCTATTGATATACTGAACCAGATTTTGAACATATACCACTTCAAAAACTGAATCGATGCCAGTGAGATGTGTTTTTATTAGTTTCAGGCTGTCTTCGTGCTGGTAATCAGCATCGATTCTGATCACATATGCATCTCTGAGTGGATTGTCTCCGAGAAATTCAATAAAGTCCTCCCCGGTACTTTGTATGAAGGTTTCAGCTGCCTGCTCTTTGGATATGAATTCTACAAGGGGCTGATCTCCATTTTTTGCCACAAATTGTTGTTGTGCAAGTAATTTGTTAATCCTGATTTTATCGTTGTCGGTAATCGACTTTTCGAGAAAAACCTGCATGGTGATATTGTCGCGGATGATGTCTTTGAGTTTACTGGAATGCAGAATCAACAAGGCAAACAGACCAATTATGAACAGAGCGAGCGTGATGCTGAATAAAACACTCGCGTAGGGAAAACTTCCGACTTTTTTTTTCTTTCTGTATTTCAATTAACCACCCTTCGATTTGAAATGGCAAAACTAACAATAAAATGTATATGAGGCTTTGTTTGGATTGAATTATTGAAACAATTAAAAGATGTGCTGATACTTATTTTTAGGGCAAAAAAAAGCCTCATCTGTCTGATGAGGCTTTTGCAGATATTTTAGAAATAACTATTTCTGATTCATTTGTATGATTTTCAACTCATTTATAATGCTGTCGCTTTCAATTTTAACAAGAGGAGCAGGTTTCACCTGGCCAGCATCCAGTTTATAATAGCTATCATTATAGTATAAGAAATAAGATTTTCCGGTTTTTGAATTGAGTTCAATGATCTCATATGGCATATCTCCAAAACTTCCGAGCAAATAGAGTTTGCTGTCAAAAAACTTATAATGGAATTTGTTTTTCTTGTCTTTAACAGTGCTTACTTCAACAGCGCTCTCCACGTTTTCCATGATCGCGTCAAGATTGTTGATCTGATTGTTGAAAGTTACCTGATCGGTCTCGAAATCGTCTGTTCCGGGATCTTCTATCACATCAGGAACAATTACATTTGGTTTCATTGCAACCACTTCCTTATTCCCTTCATCTGCTGTCACAGTTGGCCGGGTTTCAAGTTTTTTCGGTTTTGTAATTACTTCTTGAACACTTTCAACATCCGCCGATTCATGAGTTTGCTCAGGAGTGATCGTTTCAGGCATTGCCGGTATTTCGGATACATGTTCTTCGATAATATTTTCTGTTATATCGATTTTTGATACAGTTAGTTCTTCTGGCTGATTGGTATAAAAATAAACTCCGAGACCAATTCCCGCGGTGATGGATGCGACAACAATCGACTTAAAAGCAAGTGTTTGATAAAATGGCGAAGCTGTTGGAATGTTATCCAAACGGGCTTTGAGTTCGTGGCGCCTTGCCTCTTTAATGCCATCGATGACCTCTTGCTGGAAGTTAAGTTCTTCCCGGAGGCCGGCATCCTGAAGCAGCTCGTTCTCAAATGCCAGTTTGTCTATCTCCGACATTTCATTGTCGAGATATCTGCCAACTAACTCCTCATTGGTCTGGTTTCTATTCATGATCTGATTAATCTAGAAAGTCGCTTTTCGAATATTTCGATTTTACCATTTCATATAGCTTCTGTTTGCACTTATACTTCTTGGTTTTGGCTGTGTCTGTATTGGCATAACCTAACTTTTGAGCTATATCTACCATTGATAATCCATCGAAATAATGATACGACAATATTTTTCTACAAGTTTCTCCCATCTGATTGATACATTCATGGATGATTTTTATTTTCTCATCCTGCTCATGGCTCGAATAGTGAGCTCCGTCCTTCTCATCATGTACCAACCTGCTTTTTCTCTCCAGCTCTTTTCGCCAGAGATTCATGCAAATGCTGTATATGAAAGTACTGATTTTGGAAGTGAGTACAAGATTGCCGCTTGCGGCTTTTTGCCAGAAAACTACCAGGGCATCCTGGTATATGTCTTTGGCTTCCTGCTCTGTACCATTGTTTTTGATAACCAAATTGGTCATCATTCTGTAGTACTTCTTATACAAGAAATCAAGGGCACTTTCATCGCCTTTTGCTATTTTATCAAGAACCTCGTTGTCCTTCATTTTGCCCTTGCTGTTTTATACTGTAGAAATATTTTAAGTAACCTCAACGGAGTCGTTAAAATAGTAAATTTTAAATCTATTACTTATAATATCTACAAAAACCATGATTATTTTAAGAAATGGGTATGATTATGTTATCAGCTATGGCAAGTATTTGGTCTTCAGCATGCATTCTCATAATTCTTGATGTCCCTGTAAAATTTCCGAATGCAGGTAAGATTCCATTTTTTTTACCGAAGTAAAAACAAGGTATTCTCTCGTTTTGTTTTGCAACTCCTCCCAGAACAATGCCCGGGTGCAGATGTCCGGATAAATTATAGTAATGCGCAGATGCCGCCTGATCAATTGGTTTATGGGAAAAAATGAACGGTTCGCATATCAATGTATTTGTGTGCAGATGCATAAACTTATAATGGTCTTTTTCCAGAATATCGTGATTGCCGGCCACCAATTCTGGTTTAATGCCTATTTCATCCGTGATGAACGATCGGAAGCCATTCCATGATTGGTTCCATTCGCTGTGAAAAAGGTCACCCAAAAACACCAGCCTTTCCGGCTTATAATAATCAGTGAGTATTTTTAGGTTGTTAAAGTCGTTCTGGTGCACATTTTCGGGAATGGGAATTCCGGATTTTCTGAAATGCGTCGCCTTGCCAATATGAAGGTCGGCCAAGATCAGCATTTTTGCTTCCGTCCAGTATATTGCCTTCAATGGATGGATCAAAAGATTTTGTCCTAAAAGCGCAAACTTATGATCTTTCAAATTATCTTTATATTGCATTTTTATTATCGCACATCATCCGGGCTGCCATCAGCATTGCTAACAAAGTATTCACTAAACCTAATCATAAAGAAATGAGATCGAGATTTTTTAGCTTAAACCTTGTTTTATTGGTCAGTTTGTTTTCCTTAAATCTTTTTGCACAAGCAAATCCTGATGCTATTTTAGGCATATGGTTCAATGAAGAAAAAGATGCGAAAATAAAAGTCTACAAGGAGGATGGAAAGTTTTACGGCAAAATTGTTTGGCACAAAACAGGTGATGATATATCCCCCTTTGATGAAAATAATCCTGATCCTGAGTTGAAAAAGCGGAAAAAGCTCGGGCTGGTGATTTTAAATGATTTTGTAGCTAAAGGCGGACAGTGGGAAAGTGGTAAAATATATGATCCAAAAAGCGGGAAGACTTATAGCTGTGTGATCAAGATGCAGAAAGACGGATCGCTCAACGTCAGGGGCTACATTGGGATTTCACTGATTGGCAGGACGGCAGTTTGGACGAAGGCGGAATAGCTTATCCGCAAAATTCATCAACAATTAATCCTGAAGCCAGCCCCAATGCGATGTCTTTTTGTGATATGTAATCCGGGTTAACCCGCTGCCTTTTCCAGCGATTTTTGAAGCCTTAGAATTCTGTCCGATAGTTTTTCGGTTGAAAGTTTTTGCCGCAACCTGTCGGCCATGATCGGAAAGGCAAATGGGGTGATGCGCTCAGGATATCTTAGTATTATTTGCTGATTGTTTATGTTCACCAGTGAATCAATCAGCCTTTTATAATCCAATTGAAGCGTAATTACTTCATTTTTCGCCTGGGATATCAGCAAATTTGAAGGGTCGTATGTTTTGAAAACTTCATAAATCAGGCTCGAAGAAGATTGTAAATGCTTGTTATTGACATATTTTCCCGGATATCCTTTGAAAATCAAGCCTGAAATCATCGCAATATCCCTGAACTTCATTTTGGCGAGCTCAGAGTAATTGATGCAAGCATCGATATCCTCTACCAGGTTGTTAGTGGAAAAAAGGTCAATTTCCAGTGCCTCTTCAATGGGAATATCCTGATCGGACAGCAATTCAAAGCCGTAATCGTTCATTGCAATGGAAAAAGAAAGCGGTTGAATCTTCGAAATCCTGAATGCGATGAGTGCGCTGAAAATCTCATGAACAAATCGGCCTTCGAATGGGTAAATGAAAAGATGAAAGCCGCTCTCCGTAGTAATTTTCTCAATTAATAGCTTTGATTTGCCCGGAAGAACGGACCATTGCTTCTGAAGCTCAAGCAATGGCATTACTTTTTCCATTTCCGGCCCCAGATATTGGTTTTTACTTGCTTCATCAAGTTTTTCTCTGATCAGATCAGCGAGTTTAGACGACAATGGCAGCCGACCTCCTCCCCATACAGGTATCTTGCCTGACTTCCTGGCGGATTTTTTTACCATCACGCTCATGTCTTTAATATATAAAAACTCCAGGGGTCTTCCTCCAAACCAGAAGGTATCTCCGGCCTTCAGCGAACTTATGAAGCTTTCCTCGATGGTTCCCAGAAATCCGCCTGTCTGAAGGCGAACATTCAAAATCGGATCGCCGACAATGGTTCCAATCGACAATCTGTGCCTGGCCTTCACCCTGTTGCTGGCAACGATGTAGGTGTCCGCATTTTTATTCACTCTTGAAAAATCCTTGTAATTTGACAGGCTTTTACCTCCAGTGGTGATGAAATTTAAAGCCCAGTTCCATTCCTCAGCAGACAGATTTTGATATGAAAAGGCACTTTTAATTTCTCTTAAGAGAGAATCGGCTTCAAAGCCGGGGCCGGTTGAAATTGTAATCAGATATTGAACCAGCACATCGAGGGGCTTTTCCAGGGGTGGGCGATTTTCATGTATTCCATTTTTTTCCGCCTGTTTCAGGGCCGCTCCTTCCACCAATTCAAGTGAATGAGTAGGAACAAAATAGATTTTACTGGTTTGCCCTGGCGTGTGACCGCTTCTGCCTGCTCTTTGTATGAATCGGGAAATACCCTTTGGCCCGCCAATTTGTATGATTGTTTCAACCGGTTTGAAATCCACACCCAGGTCCAGGCTGGATGTGCAGACTACCAGTTTGAGCTTCCCTTCATTCAGTGCATCTTCAACCCAGATTCTCAAATTGTGATCGATGCTGCCATGATGCATGGCCATAATGCCTGCGTATTCAGGTTTGGCATTTATGATTTCCTTATACCATATTTCTGATTGAGACCTGGTGTTGGTAAATAAAAGGGTGGTTTTACTTTGGTCGATAATTGGTAAAAGTTGAGGGAGCAATTTTATGCCTAAATGCCCATACCAGGGAAAACGCTCAATTTTTTCTGGCATGATGGTCTCGATTTTAATTTTCTTGTCAATATCGGCCTTGATTATTGTCGAGTTGGGGACTTCACCCCCAAGGAGCACTTCTAACGCTTCTTTAAGGTTACCGATTGTTGCTGAAATGCCCCAGGTTTTAATTTTGTATTTTGAAAGACTTTTAATTCTCGCAATGGCGAGCTCTGTTTGAGTGCCTCTTTTGGTTGACAATAGTTCATGCCATTCATCAACTATTATACTCGTTACAGAATCGAAAAATGTAACGGATTTAGATTGACTGAAAAGAATATGCAAGCTTTCGGGCGTGGTGATCAGGCAGGTAGGAGAGGAGAGGAGTTGACGCTTCTTTTGGGAAATTGATGAATCTCCGGTTCTGATTTCAACATTCCATCCGGTGTTCATTTCATCAAGGAATAACTGAAGAGCCATTTGAAGATCTTTGGCAAGTGCCCTGAGTGGCATAATCCAGATGATTTTAAGTCCATCTTTTTTTTGGTTATAGCTCGTATCATTCAAAAGTTCAAGTATTGCCGGAATCCATAGAGCGTAGGTTTTGCCACTGCCTGTAGGAGCGTTCAGGAGACCTGATTTTCCACCCATATAAGCGTCCCATGTCTCGATTTGGTACCTGAAAGGATGCCACTTTCTCAATTTGAACCATTGAAAAACTTTTCGATATCCCCGATCATTTTTTCTACTCAATCCCATCGCGTGAAAATTAAGCCTTTTTACAATTATTTGCGATCTACTTCGGGTTACCTTTTAAGGTTTTGATCATTAAGGCATGAAATTAACCCACTTTCGCGATGCTTCGTTTTTCAGAACCCAAAATTCTATTGTGCAGCGTGTCGCTGTTAACGAGTCTCCTATCTGTTTTTAATGCTACTGGTCAGTTGTTGAGCAGTGAATTTGGTGCGCGCTCACAAGGGATGGGCAATGCCAATACTACATTAAGAGATGAATGGGCTATTTTTAATAATGCCGGGGGCATAGCCGGAGTAGAAAGCGGGGGGGTATTTTTTGGATATGATCGTTTTTTCGATATCGAAGGGTTTGACAAGGTTGCTGCAGGATGGATTCACCCAATCCGCCATGGGAATATCGGTGTTTCTGTACAGCGTTTTGGCGACGAGTTGTATAGTGAACAAATAGTAAGCGGGGTATATGGGAATAAGATAGGATTTGTGAGCCTTGGCATAAGAGCGAATTACTTTCAGATGCGGATTGAAGATTTCGGTACGGCTAATGCAGTTTTATTCGATTTCGGTGGTATTGTGGAAATGATTCCTGAATTAACCTTTGGAGCCTATATCAGCAATTTTACGGCTTCTGCATTGAATAATCAGGAGCAAACACCCTTGCCGGTGAGTATGAAGATCGGGCTTTCCTATTCGCCAACATCTGAAATCATTTTAAATATTGATTTGTATAAGGAAATTGAATTTGATCCGATGGTCAGGGCGGGACTCGAGTACAAAATTTCAGAAAAAGTATTTGTTCGAACCGGCGTAAATTCAAATCCCTGGAAATACTACTTCGGGGGTGGCGTAGAATTATCCCGGTTTAAGATCGATTATGCGGTGGCCTCACACCAATTTTTAGGCATATCGCACCAGGCATCAGTAAGTTTTAAATACCAAAAATAATCGTTGTGTGATGCGTTTTAAACTGCTCATTTTACTCACTACGCTGCCTTTTTTTCTTAAGGGCCAGGTGCTTGAGCATGCCGACTTTGACAGCATTATTCAGGATTTGCTACCTCAGCAGGAATATGATGTGGATTACAGCGATTTATATGATCGTCTGTTCTCACTTTATGCTTCTCCTATGGATTTGAATCAGGCTGAAAGAGAGGATTTTAATTCTGTCTTCTTTTTAGGTGAGGCCCAAATATCTGCTATTATTCAATACAGGGAAAAGTTTGGCCCTTTCATCACATTCTATGAATTGCTCAGCATCGAAGGATTTGACAGGAATTTGGTTGAAAAAATGCAGCGATTTTTCAGAATTGATAATGAAGGGCGGGAAACTTTATCTAACGCGGTTAAAAATCCATCTGTTAATGACTTCATCCTAAGGTATCAGTCTGTTTTGGAAGAAAAGGTTGGTTACACTCCGGCCGATACCTTAAGCAATGGGAGACTCACCAGCAGATATGCAGGAGATCCTTCGAGGTTGTTTGCACGCTATCAATACGCGAAGAACGGGTACTACAGTCTTGGTTTTACCATCGAAAAGGATCCGGGTGAAAAAATTACCTGGGATCCGGCTACGAAGCGGTACGGAATGGATTATTACTCATTTCATCTGATGCTTGAAAATGTAGGGGTAATCAGACGAGTAATAATCGGTGATTTCAGCATGGATTTTGGTCAGGGGCTGGTGTTTGCATCCGGTATCAGATATGGCAAGGGTGCGGAGCCGATTACAACTATACGAAGAAATAATTTGGGTTTGCGGCCGTACCGTTCGGCCTATGAAAGTAAGGATTACAGCGGTTTAGCAGTAAGTTCGGGTTTCGGCAAGATTGATCTGACCATGTTTGTTTCTGATGTAAAGCGTGATTCCAGAATTAGCACTTTTCAAAACGATGCGATGGAAAGTATACAATTTATATCTTCCATCAACCATGTCGGATTACACAGAACACCGACAGAAATTCAGTCGAAGCACAGTTTGTCAGATAAGTCCGTCGGCGCTAATCTCAACTTTCATTTAATCAATAAAAGATTGAACGTAGGATTCAATTCGGTTTTCAACAGGTATAGCCTGCCTGTTTTTCAGGATGAAACCAAGTATAAAGCTTTTCGCTTCAGAGGCAGGGAAAACATTAATTCAAGTCTTTATGTGAACTATTATTTTAAAAACGGACATTTGTTCAGCGAATTCGCGATGTCAAAAAGCGGAGGGATGGCACATGCAACCGGCGTGATTTTTAGTCTTTCGTCGATGCTACAAACCTCATTGCATTTCAGGAGTTATGATCCGGATTATCATACTTTTAATGGCAACGCTTTTGGCGAAAACACATCTACAGGAAATGAAAAGGGAATTTATTGGGGAATAAGACTCAATCCCATATCAAGGTTAATTATTACTACATATTTAGATTATTTCCATTTCCCATGGTTAAAGTATCGGGTTGATGCACCTTCAGGCGGAATTGATTTCATGGTAAATGCTCAATATTTTCTTAACGACCGCGCCCGATTGAGCGTCAGGTTTAGAGAAAAGGAATATGAGATGAATCATACGGTTGCAGGCTCACCGATTACAGCAATAGAAAAAAAGAAGATTACAAGATTTCTCTTTGAGCTTGAAAATGAAATTGATGATAATTGGAGCCTGAAAAGTTCGATTCATACAAATACATCAAGTTTTGGTGCTGTAAACGGAGATGGATTTTTAATCGCTCAGGATTTGCTTTACAAATCAAAAAAATGGTCAATAGCTGTTCGGTTTTCAATTTTCGATACAGACAACTACGACAGTCGGGTATTTATATATGAAAGAGATATGCTTTATGTTTTTGCGGTTCCATCATTTTACAACAGTGGCTTGAGATATTATCTGAATGCCCGGTATAATATCAGCCGAAGAATGTCCTGTTGGTTAAAATTTGCCCAAACAAGTTATTCAAACATCGAAGCGATTGGATCAGGCCTGGAACGAATAAATGGCAACAAGAGATCGAATGTTGGAGTACAATTAAGAATAAGACTCTGAAACGATTTTGTTTTTTTTATAAATCAATTATTTTTAAATGTTATTTTTATTAAAATTAGAATTAATTGATTTTTGATCAAAGTGAGATTTGGGCATCTCATGTATTTAGATTATAATTGGTTTTTTAGTTAATATTTTTAGGACACATAAACCTAACCTGTTTATTCTATGGAGGATTTAAAAAGACTCGTTAGTATTATTACTAAACGAAAGCAACGACAGTACCCATTACTTGAGCTAAAAAGCATCAATGAAAGCTCAAGCAAGGAAAATATCTTTTTCCGGTACATCAAGAAAGGCATTGTTAATACCGATGATGATGCATCAAAACTTATTTATGGAACCGCAAGTGATGATGACAGGTTCAGAATGTTAAAATCCAGACTAAAACAAAAACTTTTAAATCACTTGTTTTTTCTTGATTTTACAGAAAACAACCTAAAAGTTTCGAATCAGTATGAGCAAGAGGTAATTCAGCACCTGCACCAGGCCAGGATGTTGATGTTCACCGGAGAATTTAAAATTGCCAGGAGTCTGGTGCTCAAGGCATTAATAACCTCGGAAAGGTGTGAATTCACCAAATACACCGTAAGTTGTCTGGAGGAGTTGGTGAGGATCTACAGCGATAATTGTCAACCTCATATGTTTAATGATGTCATTAAAAGCCTTAAAAAAGCCAGGACATTATATGCTGCGGAGGAAGCAGCTGCTGAGCACTACTATTTCATCAAAATGATGATTGTGAAATCCGTGAATTCCCGGAAAAAAAATCTGGACTCCGCAGCCAAGAGTATCAAATATCTGGAAAAGATATGGACGGAGACCAAGACTTATAATGTCTTTCAATACTTGTTGAATTTGATGCTTCTACATAAAGAACTGGTTGGCGATTTCAATGGCATCATACCGGTTCTACAGGAAGTTCAAACCGGAAAGTTTCGTAAAGTGAGTCTGAACAAGAATCGTTTGGACGAAAGCCAGATTGTCAAATCCATGGCATTTGCATATTTCAGAGCGAAGCAGTTTGAACAAGGCTTGGATTATATTCGTGATAATAAAGATATTTTTGATCCATCTTCAGGAGAATGGTTTAATTATTACGAGGTGTATTTTCTGACAGCTGTTTACAATCGCAATTACCCGGTTGCTTTCGAGATTATTGACAATGTATTCGAAAGTAAGTTTTTCGATAAACAAGCGGAGGAGCAAAAAGATAAGTGGAAGCTCTATAATGCCTATATTCACTTAATGCATGATGGGAGTAATTATTTGAAAAACAATTATGCCAATATCCTTAAAGACATTCCGGAATATGATAAGGAGAAGGAGGGCTTTAATTTTGCCATCCTTATTCTACAATTCATGTATTACGTTGATCAGCGGGAAATTGAAAAGTTGACACAGATTCGGGACGAAATGAAAATGTACATGGCAAATCATTTTAAGGAAAATTTCAGTTATCGTTCCAGAACCATTTATAAGTTGCTAAATATCGTGGTGGAAAATGATTTGGACTTTAAAAATGTCCAGTTAAAGAGTAGGTATTTGATCAAGAAACTTGCAGAAAATCAAATTGTTGGAAATGCCTATGTGGAACTTGAGATAGTGCCCTACGAACATTTGTGGGAAATGATATTCAATAAGTTGAAATATCATGAAGTAAGAAGTTTTTAAAAGTAGCCACATATACTTCTAAAACAAAAAAAGCCTCATTCTGAGGCTTTTTTTGTGTGTACCAATTGTAATATAA
>CAYZWN010000139.1:3017-12450 GCA_964482185.1 uncultured Roseivirgaceae bacterium | reverse complement strand
GCGTAATGACAGGACAACAAAGACATACAGCCAACGCACAGCAGTCATACACATTTTATAGCCTAAGGGCTTAATGCATGAACAAATACCAGATTTTCATGACTTATTATCGTCTATTGCTATGTTAACTGGAAATTGACGGATTACATGTTTCTCGCCAAGGCGCAAAGACGCCAAGAAAATTGACTTTGCGCCTCTACCGACTTAGCGTGACACCCGAAATACCATGGTTAACTTAACACTACCTTAGCCCTATGCTCAAATCCCAATCACTGCCTGGCATCCAGCCTGTCCGGGATTACTTTGAGTTTATAAACTTTCCAGAAGAATGCATCTGCCACATGCTGGTCGCCCGGGTATGTGATCATGGACTTAATTTTCCCGTTTTCAATGGTGTAGAGCAGCACCCACTTGATATCAATAGTATGGCCGTCAATATTCGCCCAGCCGCGGTGGCAATCAATCACGTAGTGTTCGTTGCCTTCAAGGATCATCACTTCCGCCTTAAAATTGGCCTTTTGTAATTGATTATAGTAGGCGATCACTTCCTCAATGCCTTTTTTGATGCCTGCCAGCGGGTGGCGACCGGGAACATGCCATTCTACATCCCTGTCCATAATCGACCGGAGACCGACAATGTCTCCTTTGGCGTAATACTTAAAAAACTGCCTGACCAGCGCAACGTTTTCCTGCACTAAATGGTCTTTTTCGCTTTCCATAATCGTGACTTTTGTGAGTTGGATGAATACATAATGAAGTTAGGGAATAAAATGAAAAAAGCCCACAAACGGGCTTAAATTAACGATTTTTGCTCTAGATTGTCCATCCGGACAGATTGCCGGGAAGCATGATTAGTTATGCTTCTCCCATATTAATCACAACATCAATTTCCCGGATTCCCGTCGGGGGAGGAATGATGTTGTATTCGAATTTCTTCCCGTTTACCAGAATTTCATTGATGCCCTTTGACACACCATTCGGATTGTTTACAGTTATGTGGTAAGTAACTCCACGGAATTCTCGGGTTACTTTATACCCTTTCCATGATTTTGGAATGCATGGATCAATTTTCAATCCCCTGTATTCTGTCCGGATGCCAAGAATAAACTGGGAAATGGCATAAAAATTCCATGCTGCCGTACCGGTAAGCCATGAGTTTTTGGCTTCACCGGGTTTCCACGCATCTTTACCGGCGATCATTTGGGCATACACATAGGGCTCGGTGCGGTGCAGCTCGCTGATCTCTTCGAGATAAGCGGGAGCGATGCGCGTATAATAGTCAAACGCCCGGTCGCCATTGCCGACAACGGTTTCCGCAATCATTACCCATGGATTGTTGTGGCAAAATACGCCGGCATTTTCCTTGTAACCTTCAGGATATGTCGATATTTCGCCGAGTTCAATCAGGTATTCTGAAAATGCCGGATTGTTGAGTACAATACCGTATTCAAAAGCCAAACGCTCATGCACGGCATCCATGGCCAACTGAGGATAACCTTTTTTCTTGCCAATTTCTGCCATGGCACAAAACCCCTGGGGCTCAATGAATATCTGTCCTTCCTCATTGTCTTTGCTGCCTACCTTTCTGCTGAAGAAATCATAGGCGCGCAAATACCAGTTGCCATCCCAGCCATGGCTGAGCACCGCATCTTCCATTTTTTGTACTTCCGCTTTTGCGATTTTGACTTCATCATCAAGCCCCCTCGCCTCGCAAAGCCGGGCATATTCTTTTCCGTACAACACGAACATGCCGGCGATGAAAACGGATTCCGCCTTTCCGCCTGATTTGTTTTCAGTTGTCTGAAATGGTTCATCAGGATTGTTGGAAAAGCAGTTCAGGTTGAGGCAATCGTTCCAGTCTGCCCGGCCAATGAGCGGCAGACCATGAGGCCCTTTATTATTTACAACATGGTTAAAAGAGCGTTTGAGGTGTTCAAACAGCGATGCCTTGTTGTTTTCATCATTGTCGAAAGGCACATCTGTATCGAGGATGCTCCAGTCGCCGGTTTCTTTTAGATACTCCGAAACAGAGAGGATCAGCCAAAGTGGGTCATCGTTGAAGTTGCCGCCGATCTCATTGTTGCCTCGCTTGGTAAGCGGCTGGTATTGATGATAGGCCCCTCCGTCTTCAAATTGCGTGGAGGCGATATCGATGATGCGCTGCCTGGCCCGATCAGGTGCCATGTGCACAAAGCCGATGAGATCCTGGTTAGAATCGCGAAAACCCATGCCACGCCCTATGCCTGATTCGAAATAGGAAGCGCTTCTGGAGAAGTTATAGGTAATCATGCACTGGTATGGGTTCCAGATGTTTACCATCCGGTTGAGTTTTTCATCATCGGTTTGAAGATGATAAACCGAAAGCAGTTTGCTCCAGTAATGCTTCAGCTCATCAAGCGCATCAATGACAGCTTCCGTTTTGGCAAACTGCCTGATCATTTTGTTGGCCTTCGCTTTGTTGATCACCTTGTGGGAAACAAATTTTTCCTTCTGATCATTTTCAACATATCCGAGAATGAATATCAGTTCTTTCGATTCGTTGGGTTTGAGTTCGATTTCAAAATAGTGGGATGCAATGGGCGACCAGCCATGCGCCACCGAATTTGTAGCTTTGCCATTGAGCACAACCTCCGGCTGATCGAAGCCATTGTACAAGCCCAGGAATGACTCCCTGTCCGTATCAAAGCCGGCAATGTCAGCATTTACCGAATAAAAAGCATAGTGATTGCGCCGCTCGCGGTATTCCGTTTTATGGAAAATTACCCTCCCATCCACTTCTACTTCACCCGTTGATAAGTTTCGCTGGAAATTGGTCATATCGTCCAGCGCATTCCAAAGGCACCATTCTACAAATGAAAACAGCTTAATTTTTTTTACGGAATTCCCTTTATTGGTGAGTTTTAATTTTTGCACCTCTCCCCTGAAACCAAGCGGCACAAAGAACAAAACCTCTGCCTGTAAATCATTTTTTTTGCCTGTAATGTGCGTGTATCCCAGTCCGTGCCTGCACTCATAATGATCAAGTGGTGTTTTGACCGGTTTCCATCCCGGGTTCCATATCGTGTCACCATCTTTAATATAGAAATATTTTCCTCCGTCATCAGGGGGTACGTTGTTGTATCTGTACCTTGTAATACGCCTCAGTTTGGCATCTTTAAAAAATGAGTAGCCACCGGCGGTATTGGAAATCAGCGTAAAGAAGTCGTGATTGCCCAGGTAATTGATCCATGGGGATGGCGTTTTGTGGTCGGTGATAACATACTCTTTATTGTGGTCGTCGAAAAATCCGAATTTCATTTTATGGTTGATTTAGGTATAATTATTTGTCTTTAGGTAATTTATCGAACCAGGTCTTTTTGAGAATCAAAGTCGAAATTGCGGCGATACCGATGCTCACAAAAAACGGCACTACATCCATCAGGACGAAATAAATTGGCATAACCACCAATGCCGTCTGCCAGATGATTCCAATCACTACGTTGAACATGTCCGATTTAATGTTTCGGTTTTCAGCAAAACCGGGATCAAGCGCAATGACCTTTTCGCGGATTGGTTTCCAGAATCCCCATGGCTTCACATTTCTGTAGAAATCCATCAGGATTTTTTCATCCACAGGAGGGGCAGTGTAGGTTCCGATCAGGCAGGCGATTACAGAGATAAGCAGCATTAATGGGAATGTATAAGTATCCAACACGCCGGAGAAAATAAACCGGAAAGTCAGCGCCGGAATCAGCCCGCCGACCATTCCGTAGAAAAATCCTTTTCCATTGAATCGCCACCAATACCACTTCAGTACATTGGCGGCCACATAGCTGCCGTAGAGCCCGCCGACTATCCATTGCAAGACATTGTTCACATCTTTGGCAAAAAAGCCAAAAAAGATGCTGATGGCCACCATGATGAATCCGGCCACATAATTGATGCTCTTAATTTTTATATTATCGGCCTGAGGGTTAATGTATTTCAGATAAATATCATTTACAATATATGCTTGCGTTGCATTGAGTGTGCCCGCAAAAGTGGACATGAAAGCCGCCAGAAGCCCGGCCAGCAAAAGCCCCAAAAATCCAACCGGAACAAACTCGTTGATGGCTGATGGCAATATTTGTTCAAAATCCAGTCTGTCGCCGATCATGAGGTTTAGTTTGTCGTAATAGATCAGGCCGAGGATGGCAAATCCTGCGATCATCAGGTATCGGATGGGCATCAGTATGAAGGATACGGAACCACTCATCAAGGCAGCCTCTCGTTCTGATTTGGTGGAAAGGATTTTTTGCATATCATAAGTTGGTGCCGGCCCGGCGAGACTAACCAGGACGCCCTTGAAGATCATCATCATAAAAAGGATGGAAAACAGCGAATACCCGTCTTCCGCAATCTTGGTATTCACTTCTGTGATGATGCCCGTCCAATCCATATTTAATTCCCAGCCAAAGAATGGCGATGACCAGCTTTCGGGTACGAGCAACTGGTTTTCCGAAAGAGCCATCATGGCTATGGCAGCGATCACAATGGAAGAGACAGCCATGATGATATATTGTATCACATCAGCCCAAACAATGCTCATCATGCCGCCGAGCAGGGAGTAAAAAATTGCAAAACAGGTGAATATGATCCCGTAAAAATGCGGAACATATTCCATCGGTATGTCGAAAGGGAGGTATTGGCTTGTGAGTTCCCAGGGTATGAAGATCATGACAAATTTCCCGAGCCCGATAAATCCGTAAGTGAGGTATCCAAGACCCATTATCAGCGCGAAAATGACGACAATGATGTGTGATAGTTTCGCGCTTTTTTTATAACCAAAGCGGGTACCTATCCATTCTGCTCCTGTAGTCACATTCGACCTTCGCAACCACATCGATAGAAATACCATCAAAAAGATTTGATTGAATACCGGCCATAGCCAGGGTAACCAGATACTTTTTACTCCATAAACAAATAAAATGGTAACGAGCCAAACGGTGCCGGAAATATCAAACATGCCGGAAGCATTGGAAAGACCAAGCATATACCATGGCAATTGGTTTCCACCGAGCATATAAGAATTTTTGCTTTTTTGCGCCCGTTTTTTTAGTAGCAAGCCAATAACCACCGTCGATGCCAGATACAGACAGATGATCAGAATATCAAAAAATCCGAGTTTCATATTTTAGTTGTTAATGGAGATGGGGGCATTTATACGAAGAAATTGAGGATGTCGCTTCTGGTCTTCTCATATATTTCACGGCTGAAAGCATAGTACCTTGCCGGCTTATGTGAAACGCCTTTCTGCTTTTCGTCGAGTGGAATAAGGTATTTCATTTTCGATACTTTTTTCCGGAAGTTTCTTTTGTCAAAATCCATATCAAAAACCACCTCGTAAAGTTTCTGCAACTGGCTGAGTGTAAATTTCTCAGGCAGCATTTCAAAGCCGATTGGTTCAAACTGTAGTTTGCGCTGTAGCGATTGCAGGGCAGATGCCAAAATATCAGCGTGGTCAAAGGCGAGGTTTTTTGATTCTTTCACAGGGTACCAATCAACATTTTTTTCTCCTTTTCTGATTGTAACCTCATCACAATTGAGGAGCGAGAAGTAGCAAACTGAAATGACACGCTCTGCCGGATTTTTTCCTTCTTTGAGCAGAAAAAGCTGATCTTTTTCCGAATTTAACCTGTTCGGATCGCCTGTTGTGGTGAACTGCTCAAGGTAAATATTTTCCAGGCCGGTTAGTTTATACAGCACCCGCTTTGCTGCATCTTCGATTTGCTCATCCTCATAGATATGATTTCCTGCAAGCGTGAAGTCCGATATGATTTCCTGTCCTGTATCTGGGTCAAGCAGTTTTCTTTCGGCCAGTATGACATTTAGTTTTTCAAAATCAAATCCAAAAATCACACAGTCAACCGAGATGTTTGGGTGCAGACTTTTTTCCATAACCTGGGATATTGAAAAAAATTCAATTAAAAAATAGCGGACTTAAATTAAGCAAATTTCCTGGTATGGAAAATTATTTTCAAAAAAGGTGTAACAAATACACTTAGTTTTTTTAAATAAGTGCTTTCAAAGCCGTTTAGTACAAAAGAGTACAGCCATAAGTCTTATGCAGGCTCCACCTCCACCATTAATTGGCGATTGGTGACAATATCCCCCTTTTGCACATGAATTTTTTTCACAGTACCATCAAAAGGCATGATAATTCGGTTGGCCATTTTCATTGCCTCGAGCACCAAAACTGTCTCTCCTTCTTTTTTCTTTTCATTTTCTTTTACAAGAATTTCCAGAATAGTGCCCGGGATTAAGGCCAACAAATGGTTATTGTTGGGCGGTATCCATTTTTTCCGGTTCCTGAATTTGCTGGTCAGTTTTGTTTTATATTCAGCGATATATACCCTAAAGGTTTCGTATTCTTCCTGTGCCATGTTTTAAAAATCCTTTGAGTTTAGAAAGGTTCGTTGCCATGTTTTTTTTCAGGCCGGTATGCAAACTTATCTTTTGATACCTCCAGTGCATGCAGCAACCTGGATCGCGTATCGGCAGGCTCTATCACCTCATCGATGTATCCCCTTGCTGCGGCTACATAAGGGTTGGCAAACTTTTCCTTGTATTCCTTGATTTTACTTTGCCGCATTGCTTCCGGATCCACGGCACTTTCAATTTCCTTTTTGAATACAATATTTGCTGCGCCTTCCGGCCCCATCACGGCTATTTCTGCGGTGGGCCAGGCGAATACAAAGTCCGCCCGCATATGCCTCGAGTTCATGGCGATGTAACCGCCGCCATAAGCTTTTCTGATAATGACGGTGATTTTTGGAACGGTGGCTTCGCAGTATGCATACAATACTTTGGCCCCATGCCTGATTACGCCCATATGTTCCTGGTCGATGCCCGGAAGGTATCCCGGCATGTCTTCAAGCGTTACCAGCGGGATATTAAAACAATCGCAGAAGCGGATAAACCGCGCTGCTTTGTCCGAGCTGTCGCAATCCAATACGCCGGCTAACACCATTGGCTGATTGGCCACGAAGCCTACGGTTTCTCCATTCATTCTTCCAAAACCGATGATGATGTTTGGAGCAAATTTTTCCATTACTTCAAAGAAATCCGAGTTGTCAGAAACCGATTGGATTAGTTCGCGCATGTCGTACGGCTGACGCGGGTCGGCAGGTACGATGCTGTCGATTTTTTTAGCGAAGCTGGATTTTTTAGGCTCAATTGCCTTCGGTTTTGACTTATTGTTTCGCGGAATGTAACTTATCAATTTCTTAATCTGTTCGAAGCATTCTTTTTCACTTTCAGCAAAAAAATGGGCATTACCTGATATCTCGCAATGTACTTTGGCACCGCCAACTTCTTCCATTGTGTAATCTTCGCCTAATACCGTTTTGATGACACTTGGTCCTGTGATGAACATTTTTGAAATATTATCCACCACAAAAACAAAGTCAGTGAGCGCCGGTGAATAGACTGCGCCACCCGCGCACGGTCCGAGTATAACCGATATCTGGGGAATCACTCCTGAAGACATGGTATTTCTGTAAAATATCTCACCATATCCGGCGAGTGAATTAACGCCCTCCTGAATCCTGGCTCCGCCTGAGTCATTGATTCCAATCAATGGGACGCGCATTTTTAGTGCGTGATCCATGATTTTGCATATTTTTCGCGAGTGCATCAAACCGAGCGAACCACCGGCCACTGTAAAATCCTGGGCGTAGATACAAACATGCGCACCGTAAATTGTACCGGTGCCGATAATCACCCCATCGCCATGGAGGGTCTTTTTTTCCATATCAAAGTCGCGGGCTACGTGCTCCACAAACATATCGTATTCCTGGAAAGAGTCTTTGTCCAGAATGGACATGATTCGCTGGCGGGCGGTAAGCTTACCCATCGCCATCTGCTTTTGAATAGCCTGTTCGCCTCCTCCGCTCTGGGCTAATTCTTTTCTTTTTCTGAGATCCTGTACAAATTCTTTCAGTGACATTACTTTTTAATCTGGAGTTTAAACTTGTTAACTTAGTTGCTGCGCAGGCTGATGTTGGTCAATTCATA
Source organism: uncultured Roseivirgaceae bacterium (assembly GCA_964482185.1). Taxonomy (GTDB): domain Bacteria; phylum Bacteroidota; class Bacteroidia; order Cytophagales; family Cyclobacteriaceae; genus JAAUQL01. The sequence continues at coordinate 4,416 of CAYZWN010000139.1, read as the reverse complement.
AAACCGGGTGCAAGTTATGCGCTTAGTTTTTGCCAATTCATGACTTGAATCATGTGAAATTGAGAAATCCCGAAGCTTCAGGTTTATGAATAATGTGGCCGCAAGCATCTAAAATGATCAGAACAATGTTGAAATGTAAACATAATTAATGAAGACGGCAATTATAACGGGCGCATATGGCGCCATCGGAAAGGAAATCGCAATTGGCCTTGCCAGGGCTGGGTTCAATACCATACTGACAGGCAGGGATCTGGAGCAATTACAAAATATGGTCAGAATTGTCAAGGATATCAATCCAGCCTGCCGGGTCTCGGTTTACAGCCTTGACCTGTCTTCGAAGGAGGCAATTTTCCGTTTTGCACAGGAGTTGAAACAGCCAATTGATGTATTGGTAAACAATGCCGCCACTGCACCGGTAAACAGAACAGTGAACGCCGAGGGTATCGAAATGCAATGGGCCACCAATGTGCTCGGGTATTTTTGGCTGATCAGGGCGTTTGAAAACCATCTGAAGGAGGTCCGGAATGGTCGGGTGGTGAATGTGGCAAGCTATTGGGCAGGAGGGCTTGAACTCGATGATCCGGAATTTAAGCAGCGGCCGTATCACAACGATACGGCATACCGGCAATCAAAGCAGGCCGATCGCATGTTGGCGTATGGGTTTTCTGCAATATATGGGGGTAAAATACAAATCAATGCATGCCACCCGGGTGATGCCAATTCAAAGCTCAGCAACGACCTGGGATTTGGAGGCAGCGAAACTGCGCGAAAGGCCGCACAAACCCCGGTTTTTCTGGCTTCCAGCCCAGAAGTACAAAATGTGACAGGCGCTTACTTTGTCAATAGCCGACAGGCTTCTTGCCAGTTTCAGGACAACCGGCGGGAGATCGATCGATTAATGGAGATTTGCGGAAGTTATTGAACGATTCTGACTGATCGATTCAGGATTTCCCGAAAAAAAAGAACGGCAGGATTTCTCCTGCCGTGCTCTAACCTTTAACTAAACTAATACTTAACTTCTATGTCTGATTATGCTCACTATTTCAACTTCGATCGTTAACGGTATCCTCTTTGGGAAGCTCACGCTGTAAATTTGCAACTTTGATTATTGGAAAGCCTTTTCATAATGAAATATTAAATACAACGTAATAAATCAATGACCTTTTTATCAACATTGCAGCCACCTTATCAACGGATTTTGCCTGGTGTTGGTTTTTAAAAGTTTTTTCTGATTTCGCCAATACGGAAAGCATGTACTTTCTTCATTTTTAACAATTCTATATAACATGATATTTTAGTGAATAGCATGAAATATCAGATGTCACGAAGAAATGATATTTATACATTTCTATCATAGCGCTGCCCTTTTATGGCTCAATGAAGTACTCCCTAATTTCAG
>CAYZWN010000139.1:0-3007 GCA_964482185.1 uncultured Roseivirgaceae bacterium | reverse complement strand
CTCAAATAACATTTCATTTTGCTGAATGCAGAGCAAATAGTTATTAAGAAATATCAGATTGAAAAAATGTATCTTCTTAATTTGAATGTTTGGCATTAAATAAATTTTTTAATCAATTTTACAGTTAGTAAATCGTTAGCTAATTCTTTAGATATTACTGATATTATTTAATCTATCCTTTAATAAACAAATCAGATGAAAACAACAGGAAAATTTTTAACTATTGCGTTGGCCCTCACACTGAGTGCAAATGTTCTTTTCGCCCAGGCGAAAAGTGACTATGACAAAAATGTCGATTTTACAAAGTACAGCACCTTTACATTTTTAGGCTGGCAGGAAGAATCTGACAAGCAAATCAATGAGTTTGATAGGGAGCGCATTTTGCAGGCCTTTAAAAATGAACTTAACGCAAGAGGCTTGACCAGAAATGATGACAACCCGGATGTTGCCATCACATTGTTCCTGGTTTTTGACCAAAAAACCAGTATCACCGCCTACAGCAATTATAATGGCGGAATGGGCTATGGAGCCGGCCGTTGGGGCTGGGGCATGGGTATGGGAAGTTCAACCACTTCTTACTCAGAGGATGATTATCTTGAAGGAACCCTGGTCATAGACTTCTATGATGTAAAAAGCAAAGAATTGGTATTTCAGGGCATCATGACCAAGACGGTTATGGAAAATCCGAAAAACAGGGATAGTACGATTCCCAAAGCAATAAATAAGTTAATGAAAACATATCCTGTAAAGCCTGCAAAAAAGAAATAGCAGAGCAGTATTTCCAAACGAATTAATGCTGCAAACAGGTAATTGATCATCAGATCAGTTGCCTGTTTGTTTTTTAGTATCATACAATACGATAAACCAAATTTGCTCCTTACTCAACTTATTCCGATTTCTTAGAATATATTATGATTCAGCCATACCAAAATTTATATCAATTAAAAATTTGCATCATTGCTGCTCTTGTTTTTTTTCTATCCCAAAATACCCTTGCTCAAACGGACTCCCTGATTCTGACAAATGGGGATGTAATAGTTGGCGAGTTTAAAAAAATGGAGCGGGGAGTATTAGAAGTTAAGACTTCATACAGCAAGAGTGATTTTAAAATCAAGTGGCAGGAGATAGAGGAGATTTATTCAAACACCAGATTTATGATAACCATCTCCGATGGGAGCAGATACAACAGCACGATCTCCATGACAGAAGATGAAAGCGTATTATTGCCGGGCGAAAATGGTGACGAAAAACATGTGCCGCTGAATGATATAGTCTTATTGCATTCGCTGAAAGATGCCTTTTGGGACAAATTAAGTTTATCAATAGATTTTGGCTATAGCTTTACAAAAGCCCGGAATTTTAAGCAGATAACTATGCGAAGTGCAATTGGCTACCGTGCAGACCGTTGGTCTGTCGCCACGTACTACAACACACTAAACTCAACGCAGGATGAAACCGATCCGGTAAAGAGAACTGACGGAGGAGGCTCGTTCAGATACTACCTTCAGGGCGATTGGTATCTCCCCGCTGATTTGACTTTTCTTTCCAACACGGAGCAGGAAATTGATCTCAGGTCAATTGCGAAACTCGGCCTGGGAAAGTTGATATTACATACGAATGGAGCGTATTGGGGTATTTCATTGGGAACCTCTTTTGTTAATGAGTCATTTTTCGACGAGAGTGAAAATAAGAAGAGTTTGGAGGGCTACTTCGGTACAGAAGCAAACTTGTTTAATGTGGGAGATTTTGGCTTAACGACCAAGGCAGTTGCCTATCCGGGGATTACTGAAAACAAACGATGGCGTTTCGACTTTACCTTCGACACGAAGTATGATTTGCCATTCGACTTCTATATTAAACTCGGCTTTACCCTCAATTTCGATAATCAGGCCGTTGAAGGTGCGTCGGCGAGTGATTACGTTTTTTCTACCGGTATTGGTTGGTCGCTGTAAACTTTTTAAAACATGATAAGAATTTCGCAGATCTGTTTGCTTGTATTTCTGTTGAATGCAAATAGTTTTTGTACTTCGGGCAATATGGGCAAGCGTGCCGATGCAGATCGAGCTGCTCTTGAAAGCAGGGAGGCCAAAGAAGTCGCCGGAAATCCGAATGAATTCAAATCCAAACTCATCAGCCAGGGGATTGATTTTTATGCCAGGGGAAATGAGCCGTTCTGGTCGCTGGATATGGATTTCGGGAATAATTATGCGTTCAAAACCATGGAAGGATTTCAGATTAAGGTGCCACCGGTTGAAGGCACAAAAGCCATGGATGCCAATGTGACCAGGTATTTTGCTGAGGTTGAATCAGGGACCCTGATCATCACCATTCAGGAAGAAAAGTGCCGGGATACCATGGCAGATGAAGTATTCGACTTTGCTGTCAGAGTTCAGGTAAAATCAGGAATTGACGCTGATTTTAAAGAGTACTCGGGTTGTGGCAATTATTTGCCTGATCTGATTTTGCACGACATCTGGATAATGGAAAAAATGAATGACATCGACCTGAGACTAAACAATCAGGGCCGGGAGCTGCCCAGGTTTGAGTTTTTTTCCATGGAAGGTAAAGTACTGGGAAATACCGGGTGCAATGATTTCAATGGTAAATTTGTCATGGTAGGTCAGAGGGAAATTCAGTTTGAAGCAATGGCGCTGACCAAAATGCGCTGCCCTGATATGGAAATTGAAGATGCTTTGGTGAATACTGTTTTTGGCAGAAGAATGAAATATTCCAGGGAGGGACTGACGCTTTACCTTAAAGGTTATGACGGAACAGAGCTTGTGTTTAAAAAGGTTGATTGATGCTCAAATGATCGAATAGGAACTTATATGATTAGGTAATAATGGGGGGATTATTTCGGGTGAAGACAACTGAATAGTACTGAAAATCCATCATTAAAATCAGGAGGTCTAATTCAAAAAAGCCTTCTAAATAAACTTTCAGATTTCAGTGTGATTGGCAATAAACTCTTTTGGTGTTACACCTGTATATTTTTTGAATGCGGTAT
>CAYZWN010000138.1:0-12481 GCA_964482185.1 uncultured Roseivirgaceae bacterium | reverse complement strand
TCACCACCGGGATCTAGCGATCTACCCGTTTTGCCGGCCTTTAAGCCATGAGCGAGCAACTCATTTTCCATGGAAAAGCAAAACCTATTTGATCTTTCAACCCGTAAGGTTTACCCTGCTACAACCGTCACCGGCTGCACGGTGAGCTCTTACCTCACCTTTTCACCCTTACCCTGATTTGTCTGCCGTAGCCGACGCCTCGTGGCGGTATATTTTCTGTGGCACTTGCTGTCCCCCCGATGCATCGGGAGGCCTTCCTGTTAGGAAGTACGGCGCTCTTTGTTGTCCGGACTTTCCTCACCGAACAGCCTGCCCAGGGCAGGCTGTTCGGAGCGATAAGACCTTCTGCACTAAATTTCATGCAAAATAAAAAAAAACTCAGACAAACTGTTATACGCATTTTGCCTGAATCAGTAAGTTTATTATGGTGTAAATTTAGTTTACATCCATGCCCGTGAGTTTCATTTCCCACTCATCGGCGAGCTGTGCCACTTCACGAATGATTTCTTTCAGACCTTCTTCTTTGATATTTTCCAAAAATGTGGAGCCTTCCACCTTAATGAATTCATCAACGATCACGAACTTGGCATAACAGGTTTTGGCATTTTCAAGCACCAATTGCTTACAGTCCACATCGTCTGAAAAGGGGCATACTTTTGAGGAAAACTCAACGCCCATTTTATTGAATTTTTCATTGAATTTCATGACCCCCAAAACAGCCTGAAACCTGTTTTCTTCGAGCGGAACAATAATAACTGACTTGCTTTGATCATACTCAGAAAACTGCCCGCCTATTTCATCGGCAAAATTTTCCATGAATTCATTAAAATTGAAATCCATTGGGCTATATAATTATGATGATTTTCTTAAAATTTAATTTATTGTAAAATAATCATAAAAACTATTAAAATAAAAATACAGGGTGGGGGCGAGGATGTAAGTTAAAAATATATTATGGTGGAACCATAGCCAAATCTTTCCTTATCGGCATCCTCAAAGTACTTCACGTCATTCCGCACACTCAGTCTTTTATGGATTTCATTCCGAAGTTTGCCTGTGCCAATGCCGTGGATCACTTTCAGACTCCGGACATTTTTGAACAGTGCATTATCGAGCGTCTTTTCAAACAATTCCAATTGGTGTTGCAGAATTTCTCGCTCATTGAATCCCGGATTGGCGCTGTCTATATGCAAATCGATCGTTAGATCTCTGGCCGGAGATGTGTCTTTGGAAATAACCGGTGCTTTTGGCGAAGCGGTCATTTGCTCGGCAAGTTGACCGGGATCGAAATCGAATGCTTGTTCTCCATCGAGCCTTATCAGAGAAAGGGCTTCATCCAGGGCGTGCACAACCACTTCCGGAGGTAACTGAGATTTAACAACCGTTATAGTGAGGTCAATAGGGAGATTTTTTGACTTTGTAATGTCTTGGTGTAAAATGATCTGAATAACCAGCTTTATGTCCCTGGTTGGACTGAAAGGTAAGGTGCCAAGATGCCCGGCCTGAAATTTATGGCAAATTCCCATGAAAAGACCATTGATGTTTTTCTTTTCGATACTGCTGATGGAAAATAAAATATCGCTATCAGTTTGGTTGATTATGGCAAATAACCATTGATTTTCACGGACGATTACGCCGAGAAATATACCTTCACCTATCGCATTCTGCCGCCTTTCCGGAGGCGCCGGGATCGATTCAGGCTCCTCGTTTTTTCGAAAAGCCTCAGCTTCCTTTTTATCTATGACCACAACTTCGTTTAGTATAACCGGAATGGTGAAACCGTCTTCAATCTCGATTTCTACTATGTTCCCTTTCATACTTACGATGTAGCCTTCTTCTTTACCTTTTAACAGTCTTACTTTGTCACCTATTCTCATAATCAGAAATATAGCCAATAAAAATTTGTTCCGCCTCCATTGTTAAACTCCAGGGCGGGCGCAGGAAGTTTAATCATATCTGCCACAAACAACAAGGCATTGATGAATTTGCTTTTTGTCCTGATGTAGGACAAATCAATGTCAATACCAATATAGTATTGCCGGTGGCTGTAAAAACCATTCACATTATTTTCATTTTCACTTCCGTAAACCATTTGTTCAGCGCCATATCCGAGAGCCAGATTAAGAAATTTCGGAATACTTTTACTTTCTCCTGTCAGTCCGTGGAGGTCGAATGAAAGCCAGTAGGTATGACCATTATAATCTTTCAGTAATTGATTGTGCAGGTCGGTTCCAAAAGCCTCGGGTCGCATTTTCGCATATTCTGTCCGATGTACTGAAAACTTCGGTTTTATTTTTTGTTTGTCTGACACCATTTCCTGAGAGAGGAAAAATCCCGCTCCCAGCAGGTTTGCCGCAATGTCACCCCATGAAAATCCGTATTCCACAGCATGTCCATCCAGGATTTCAATTGGTGTCATAAGCGCCTGGCTCAATATCGCTCCCCATATCGATGATTTTTTCTCAGACATATTGGTCCACATGAAAAGCTGCTTGCCAATACTGCTCAACTGATAGGCTGTATAAAAATGACCGGCCTTATCCATCTGGTTCCATTGTGCATTGTCATTGTAGAAATGAAATGATGACTTACCCTGATCTTTGTACCAGGCATTATTCAATACTGCCAGCGAACCTGCATAGGCGGCAGCCCCACCCACAGCCACGATAGTAAGACGTTTTTTATTCACTTGCGCGCTGTCCGGATTTTCCGCAAAGGCATAAGCTCCGGTAAACAGGCATAGGAACAGTAGAATGAAACTATGTTTTGGAAAAAGCATTTGATGCGAAATTACAATTATTTAATGTCTGACAGTAAGCTCGCAAAGTAATTGTTCGAATGTACCAATAAGGGAGTAGCAGTTGATGCGCTCACGCAGACAATGTTTGGACATCCGGAATACCGTATTTGTTCGGCAGAGCGTATTGTGAAGTTTTATATGTTGATTTTTAGAATTATTAGCACACCAGCAATGATTATGCCAGGGCTCTTTTATACGTTTCAATTGCCCTTAATCTGGCTGCTTTGTGATCAATCATCGGTTTCGGATAGGCAGAAGTTCCATATTCAGGCACCCATTTGCGAATGTATTTTTTTTCGTGGTCGAATTTTTCGGTCTGGCTATCTGGATTGAAAACCCTGAAATATGGCTGTGCGTCTGTGCCGGTACCTGCAGCCCACTGCCAGCCACCGTTATTGGAAGCGAGCTCAAAATCGAGCAATTTCGCCGCGAAATAGGCTTCTCCCCATCGCCAGTCGATCAGCAAATGCTTGGTGAGAAAACTTGCTGTAATCATTCTTACACGGTTGTGCATATACCCTGTTTCGTTCAATTCGCGCATACCTGCGTCAACGATCGGGTATCCGGTTTTTCCTTCGCACCATTTCAGAAAATCATGCTCATTATTTATCCAGGGAATACGATCATATTTAGAATTAAAAGCCCTCTGGACAACGTGGGGGAAATGCTGGAGAATGGATGAATAAAATTCGCGCCAGATCAGCTCATTTTGCCAGGTATCATTTGTTTTGATTGCAACTGCTACCATCTCCCGAATGCTGATCGTCCCGAACCGCAGGTGTAGGCCAAGCCTCGAAGTGCCATTTTTTGCCGGGAAATCCCTCGTCTTGTCATATTTTGAAATCACTTCGTTGTCAACAGAGCGGGCCGGGTATTTAAATTCAAACTTTTCAAAGCCCATATCGCTCAATGAAATCATTGGTTTTGGGGCTATTTTCAAGAATTTTTCAAACGAAACGGTCGCTGTGTCAAGCTGTTTGAGGCCGCCATTTAATTGGCTTAGCCATGCTCTTTTGTATGGGGTGAAAACCCTAAAGGGCGTGCCGTCGCGTTTCACGACTTCGCTGCCGTCGAAGATCACGTGATCTTTAGAAAGATGCATGCGCACACCATTGTCCTCAAGCATCTTTCGAACGCGCTGATCTCGTTCAAGGGCGTATGGCTCGTAGTCTTTATTAGCGAAGACCTCTGCGATTTTGTAATCAGATAGCAGTTTTATGAACACCTGTTCAGGCTTACCATAAAACACATGCATGGAGGATTCATGCATTTCAAGTTGCGCTTTTATATCGAAAATCTCATTGTGAATGAACTGCACCCTGGCATCTTTCGGGTTTTCAAGCTTGCCCAGAATATTTGTATCAAAAATGAAAATGGGAACGACCGGATACTTACTGTTGAGGGCCAGATTCAGTGCTGTATTATCATAAAGGCGGAGGTCTCTTCTGAACCAGAAAATGGCAATTTTTTTATCCTTAATCATGTCTGCTAAACCCAAACATGATCAATATGTTTGTTCAATTTTTTCATTATTGCCGGATGATCGGGATATTTTCTCCGCATCCGGATCAATGGTAGTTTCATTAATTTCCACGGGACGGTTATCATCCCGTGTTTTCCTGAATAGGTTGAAAATTGATTCAAAACTTTTGGTGTGGCTAATGCTGAAACCCGTGGTGGTTGTGGTAGATCTGTTATTTGGATTGAGCGTATTAAAGTTATTTTTATTATAGATTTTTGCCCTGAGCATCCCATCGGGTGAAAGCAAATATTCCACAGACCAATCGCCCAGGATACTCGCAGCATTTGCGCCTGTTGTCTGATCGGTAAAGCCTCCGTCCCTGGTTATACGTAGCCTTCCGTTGAGAAAAGAGTAACTCAGGCGCAACTGAAAGGTATTGAAGGCCTCGTCGTCAAGTGATCCCAAATCTACATCCACGACAAGGTTTTCGTCGAATTGCGTTACCCAGTAACTTATCTGGTTTGAAATAAATTCGCTCACGCTTTTGCCTACCGATCCACCTACATTGAAAGCATTTTCTTCTGAGAAATTACGCAATATAATCAGACTGAATACCTGGCGTTTCATTTCCTGTTCGTCTGTGGCCAGTTTGGTTTTGAAAGCGCTCATTCTGGTTTCGAAAGCGACGCCATTATAAGTAGCATTTTTTGGGTATCCCTCCACATCAATACCGAAACTGATCTCCGGATAGGACAAATTGCCCTCGATATCCAGTAAGACCTTGGCTGGGTATTTTCTGTTTAATTCCGGATTTGACCTCAGGTCATCTTCGGTTACCCTTAGCACGGGTGCCAGGGAGGCTAGCTGTTCATAATTTGCAGTTATATCCAGAATCGCCTCATAGGGGTCGCCAATCCATGATATCCTGCTACCCGGTTCAATATTAAATTCTTTGTTAATAATATTATACAATGTGAAGTTGTACGCACCCTCGGTAATTTCATAATCCCCAAACATGTTGAAATCGCCCTGTGTATCGATCTGCAGATTAATTTTTCCGTTTCCGCGGCCGCGGATGATGTCACCTGCTGTCAGGTCGAAAATGATTTCGCAATAAGCGTCTGGTGTTAGCTCAAAGTCAAAATTTAGGCTAATGCCGGAAAGGTCAACTTTTTTCGTCTCCTGCCTGCTTTGAAGTGAAAGCGTATCTCTTATTGATACAAAATTAATGAAATCTTCCTGCACCACTTCTTCGCTGCCTTCAAGCGGTATAAAAAACCTTGTGCCGCGTTCTGATTTGGCATTGGCAGAAATATTAATCACTTTTTCCCGGCCATAAATTTTAAGATTTCCTGAGGCGAAGGCGGTGCCATAATAAAGTGCGTTGTCTTTGGAAGTGGTGTTTAAAACTAAGAGTTTGTCGAGATCACCATTGAAGTTGTATTCTGGCTGTTTGAAACCTGTATGGCCAATTTTACCCGAAAGGGTTCCGCTGTTTCCATAATTATCGGTGAGCGTAAATTTCTGAAAATCGATGAGATTTCTGGCAAATTCAATTCTTCCATCGAGCTTGTAGTGTGTGTTAAGGTATTTGAATGTAAACTCACCCTGATTTGTAACCCCATATCCGTTAATCACCGGATTATTGATCCTGCCTCCGATATCGAGTTTGCCATCCAGTGTGCCTTTAACCTGTGAAATGAAATCATCATAAAAAGGTTCGATGAGGTTCAGGTTTGTGTTGGTGAAATTTGCCTGAAGGTCAAGTTGACTGGTGTCTGAGGCAGGATTAACATATCCGGCAACCAGCATGGTTTGCTCCCCGTTTCTTTTTACGCTCAGGTTCACCTCAAAATGCCCGCGGTCGTTGTCGAATTCTGAAAAAGCAATCAGATTACCCACCGGAAATTTATTGATCGTAAGATCACGAATGTTGATTCTGCTGTTGATTTTTTTCTCATGGAAGTAATCTTTTACATCAATGAAGCCGTTGAAAACTCCGTCCAGGCTTTTAGTGATCAACGGGTTAAGGGTTTCCATTTCGAAATTGCGGATGGATATGAACAAATTTTTCCTTGGGTCTTCCGAGAGCACTCCATTTATGGTGATTTTCTGATCTCCATGGAAAAAACTCAGATTGCGGATATCATAATTATTTTTCCGGAGTATGACCATGTTTTGCTCGCTGACCGACCATATTTTATCAATCAGGTTGAATTCGGAAGGATTGAGGTTCATCAAGGTGGTGTCTGTTCGGAATTCAACGTGTCCGCTGGTTTTTAAATAATTTGTTGATTGCGTCTGGCTTAAATCAGCATAGAAATCGATCATATTTCCCCGCCAGTCAAGTTTGCAATCAAGCCCTTCTGTTTTTGGCACGCCATCAACACGTTGTCTGGCAGAACTCACATGATAATTACCAAAAACAAGGGCGGTATCGCTTCTGGTTTTTGAATCGATTGAAATCTTGTTTTTCTCAAAAGAAAGCTGATTGAATGTTAGCGTATCGAAAACGGATTCAAGTTGAATGCTTTTTGATTGTCCTCCTGCGTATTTTCCTTTCAGTTGTGTGTTGGCCGAAAGTCTGAAGTCAGGCAAAAAAAGATTTACCACTGGATTGATATTCTTCAGGTTTATATCATAATTGAGGAAATATGATCCGAAAGGCGCTTTTTTATCATGGGCGAATAATGCACCCAACTCCTTGCTGTCATTTTGTAGAATGGCCCTGTATTCATCGTAGAGCCGTGCCAGATCATCGATTAGAATCGAATAATCATAATTTCCGAAAACATCCAGATCAGCAAGCGGACTTTGAATTTTTAAAGCCCTGCCTGTAGAATCTTTTTCAGAGATCAGGCTGGCTCGCTCGATGAATACTTCCCTGTTGTTGTAAACAAAGTGGGTGCTGTCTAAATTGGCTTCGCCAATTATATCGTCAACTGTCAATCCCGTCACGTTCACATTCAGAATGGAGCTGAGTCTCGCCGGTTTTTCGGTTATTCTAAGGGTATCGAGTACGGCTTTTCTGAGTTCTGCTTTCACCTGAACAATTTGTTTATTTTCATTCAGATCGACGGTAAGATTGCCATTAAACTGCAGGTTCGGATCATCAATTTTAAGATTTCCATTGAAAAACTGTTCGGCAAGTGTGGCGTCTGTTTGTATATTTTGGTAGTCATAGCCTTTTACACCAATTCTCCGGATATTTGATACAAGATAAAAACGCGCATCTTCTCTAGTAAAGCCCCTGCCATTGATGCTTCCATTCAGGTCGAGCAACTGAAACTGGGTGGTGTCGCCCAGAAAAACACCGACATTAAAATTTTGCGTTGTAAGACGACCTGAGTAAGTCGCTTTTTCACCAGCACTGGAGGGGAGTTTCAGGTTTATATCTGTTGAGAATTTGCCAATTCGTGTATCAAATGAGGCATTGCTTACAAAGTCAACCGGGAATCCTGAAAAGCCTCCTGCAAACTTTACAGTCCCAAAATTTCTGATATTCTTCAGTGCAGTCTCACCGGCATAAGGCGCCAGATCGCCTACATTTATTCTGCCTTCCGTGATTTTTGAATCGATGAATGTCTCATTGAAATCCGGTAAACCGTACATGCTCAGGTAGCCCCTCAATTCGCTTTGCAAACCAAAACGAACCTTCAGGTTTTTCACATTGAATCTCTTGATGGTGCCTTCAAAAAAGCCTTCCAGATTATAATATTCATTATATTCCTTCAAAGCAGGCGCAAAATGAGCAAGGTCTTGAGAATTAATCAGCGATTTTTTAACATTAGCAGTAATCCGTACGCTATCCACAAACTCTTTGAGTGAAGATGGTTTTTCAAAATCAAAAACCATTGACTGTGAAATGGATGATCTGCCGGCCTTCATTTCCATGTTTTGGAAAACGATGGATTGCTTTGTGTGGCGGAATCTGGCTTGCAATTCCCTAATATCAAAACCGGTTGCTGAATCAGTGCATTGCAACTCTCTGATATCGAAATTAATGTCGCCTGGCTTCAGACTAAAATTCTCCAGATTGGCATCGAGATTTTCCAGTGTGAAATGAAATTGATCGAATCTGTCTGAGATGCGTTCACGGTCGTCACGCGACATCCTAAACCGGCTATTGGTCAGGATGATTCTTTCAGTTATGAAGGTTTTGGGGTTTTCTCTCGGTTCAGCCGGCGACAGTTGTTCTTTGATTTCGTCTATAAAAAAATTGAGGTTGAACTGGTCATTTGGTGCATTTTTTAGCATATCAACCGATGCGCCCTGCAAAATTGCCTTATCGAGTTGGATGCTGGTTTTTGTGATCAACTCACTGAGATTAAAATCAAGAATCAATCTGTCAATCTTGATCATACGCTCATTTTGCGTGTCGTAAACGATCAGGCCATTGATGAATACAGTGTCGAACCAGCGTATATTGATGTATTCTAAGTCGATATTGTGGTTAATCTTTTCGAAAACCGCATCCGATAATTTGTTGATCAGTCTGGTTTGTATGGCAGGGATGCTGATCAGAATGATAGTAAAAAATAATAAACCCATTACCAGCAGGACGATTTTCAGTCCTATGCTTAAAATGCGTTTTTTTATAACTTGCGCCTTGCTTTTTTCTTTAGTCAATGCTTATGAATATAAATATTTTGGCAATAGAATCATCCTGCGACGAAACCGCTGCAGCTATCATACATAACGGTAAAATCCTCAATAATATCATAGCTACGCAATCAGTTCATGAAAAATATGGTGGAGTTGTGCCTGAATTAGCTTCAAGGGCGCACCAGCAAAATATCATTCCAATAGTCGAACAAGCTCTTCATGAGGCAAATATACAAAAAAGCGCACTCAACGCAGTAGCATTTACACAAGGGCCGGGATTACTTGGCGCACTGCTGGTGGGGGCTTCTTTTGCAAAGTCTCTTGCGCTGGCGCTGAATATTCCGATCATTACCGTAAATCACATGCAGGCACATATTCTCGCACACTTTATAGATGAGCCGAAGCCTGATTTTCCATTTATCTGCCTGACCGTTAGCGGCGGCCATACGCAAATCGTTTTGGTAAAAGACCACCTGGACATGGAGATTCTTGGCGAAACCCTGGATGACGCGGTGGGTGAGGCATTTGATAAAACAGCCAAGCTCCTGGGCCTACCCTATCCGGGTGGTCCGCTGATCGACCAATATGCTCAGAAGGGCAATCCACAGGCATTTTCTTTCCCTGCAACGAGTACACCCGGATTCAATTATTCATTTAGCGGAATTAAGACCGCCATCCTTTACTTCCTGCGTGCCCGGGTGAAAGAAAATCCGGATTTTATCCAGGAAAGGCTTCATGATATTTGCGCATCAGTCCAGCAGATACTGATTGATATGCTGATGAACAAACTCACAAAGGCGTCAAAAAAGTTAAATATTCCCCGGATTGCCATTTCAGGTGGGGTTGCCGCAAACCAGGGTCTCAGGCGAAGGATTGCCGGACAGGGCAAAAAATCCGGATGGAAAACCTATATTCCGAAACTGGAATATTGTACTGATAATGCGGCAATGATCGCTATCGCGGCACATTATAAATACCTGGCTGGAGATTTTGCGCCTTTGAATGTTGCGCCGGATCCAAGAATGAAATTTTAGTTTTGAGCAATTAACTAAAGTTTCGCAGATAAATGCCAATACATTAACTATCTATAATTCAATTTCAAGTCCGTGATATTTTCGGGCCGGTTGTACGTGATCAAACTTCGGCAGGAGTGGATTTTTATGCTTATGGAGAACGGTATAATAACGCTCCTCAGGTTTCCTTTACGCTCAATTACAGATTCAACAACTATAAAGAAAAGGCCAATAAAGGTGGTGGCGGAGGAGGTAATGACGAATTTTAGGGGCTAAGAATTCTCAATTCAATCCAATAATTACGCTCTTCTGTGGCCCTGTCTTCTGACCACTCATCTCCATAGCCCACCGCCTCCAGCATCGAAGCAGGAACTCCGGATAAAACCAGTCGCTTCACGAGCGCATCGGCATATTTTTCTGTGCGGTTGTTGTGGTAAATAGTCTTAAATCCCTGAAATATCCATTCTTCAGGTGATTCGTCAAAAAGGAGGTAGCCGGCATTGTAAAGCGAATCGGTAAATGATAAGGCTGTTTGCTTACTAAATGATCCGCCCGATTCTGCTTCAATAAATTCAAGGGAATCTATTGCCAAAACAGAAGTATCAGGATTTTCAATTTCATGGACACCATTTGAAAAGAGCGCTTTGCTTATTCGCAGGAATGTTGTGTCCGTAATTGTTTCAGTAAGATCAGCGCTTTGGATTGAATCAGAAATGATCTCATCCATAAAAGCCCCGATTTCAAGCCTTATGTCGGTATTTTTTTTCATAAAACCCATTATGCGCATGATTTCAATTTCTGAGTCGGAAGTGAGAGAATCTGTATATGGTTTAAATCTAATCGTTGTTAGTGGAATCGTCCTGCCGGGAGCGATGGCGTGCAATGTTACATCAAGTACTTCTTTTTTGGAAATCAGCATATTTTCCAGATCGTAGATTTTCGAATGGTACGTATGACCACCTTTCTGAGGAAATGCCGATACATCGTATTTTGTTCCTTCCGGTAAAAACAAAGTGAAACTATTATCATGTTTATTTAGTCTGCTTGTGGTGAAAATCGCTCCGTTTCTCACGTCGTAAGCCTGTATGATCACATCATCAAACGGATTGATCCCATCTGTATAAGTTACTGTGCCTGAAAGCATCATGACTTTTTTGGGCCTGAATGTTTCCGGAATCAATCCCATATAAATATTATGCTGATCGCGGAAGGTGGCTGAATAATAAACAATATCGCCGCGCGCCGGCACTGAGATATACTCATCGTTTTCCTCCGTATTGATGTAGTCAAGCGGTATGGGATTCGTCCATTCTTTTTCTTCGAATGTAGTTTGGTAAAGATCCAGTTTGCCTTTGCCCCCCGGCCTGCCGGATGCGAATATCAGTGTTTTGTTATCGGCCATAATTCTTGGGGTTGTTTCATGACCGGTATTGATGTGTCCGGGGAGTTTTTCCGGTTCAGACCACCTGGTCGATGAAAGCCTCTGGGAAACGTAAATGGCACAATTGCTTTTACTTGTGGCATCCATTTTTTCGCAACGCATAAAATAAATCGACTTACCGTCAGGGCTGAGACTTGGATTGCCCTCATGAGCAGGGCTGTTAAGGGGTTTGCCCGGATTTGCCGGCTGAGTCCAGTTGTTCCCAACTTTTTCACTAATCCAGATGTCATAATTGCCAATAGTAGGTGTTCTCCGCGAAGAGAAAACAACAAAATTTCCATCGTAGCTTAGACAAAAACTGCCAATGTGGTCGTGCCCGGGCCGGTTGATTGATGGAATGGGTTTGGGGTCTTCCCAGGTTTCAGGGCCATTTCTTACCGTATATTTCGTTTCAAAACCCTCGCTATTGGTATAGTTGGTAAGGTAAATCATCTGATTCCCATCGCCACTCAGTGAAGGGAATATGTGCGAATAGGTTGGTACGTTGATATTTTGGGGTAATCTTTTTTTTGCATTCTGGGCCAATGCCAATGAATGAAGCGCCAGTACGACAATCAGAGATAATAAGCTTTTGGACATCATCAGGAATTTATTTGTCAAGATAAATACCTTCAGTCAATTCACAAATTCTTTGGACTGATTACTATAACTCTATCCTGTAAACCAGAAAATCATTCTGAAAAAAAACATCAGGCGGCTTATATGAAAAAGTACTTCATCAAGCCAGAATACTGTCTCTGATGAAAAATTCATTTAGTTTTTTTTCTCTGAATTTGAAGATGTTTTTTACCTTTTCATGAATAAAAAGCATTCCCATCATTTCACCGAGAATTCCAAAGGGCAGTGCGTAATGCAGAATGTCCTTCATCAGAACGCCACTTTCGGTTTCATGGAAATGATGTTGATGATGCCAGAAACGATATGGGCCAAAACGCTGCTCATCAGTGAAATATTTGTAATCCACACATTGCGTAATTTCCGTTACCCAGTTCATGGGTATGTTCAGCAAGGGTCTGATTTTATAAGTAATGATTTGCCCAGCGTAGGCTTTGGAGTCTGCACCGGATAATATCTGAAAACTCATATCATCAGGCGTGATGGCGTCCAGATTTTTTGGGGTTGAGAAAAATGCCCAGGCCTCTTCAAGAGAAACCGGCAGT
>CAYZWN010000137.1:0-12644 GCA_964482185.1 uncultured Roseivirgaceae bacterium | reverse complement strand
TTGATGACCAGTCGAGCCTGTTCGTGTCATTGCTTTATGAGCATTCTTCCCTTTCGAGGGCACTGGATAATAAAGATTATGCATATGACATCACATCAGAAACCATTGGAGCTTTACAAGAACATTTTATTCAGAGCGATGAGGCGCCGCTGGATGGCGTACGGGTTTCCGTGGAGTATGATAAAGCCTTCGATAATGGCAATTTGCTTACTTTTGGGCTCCAGCCACAATTTTTGAAACATCAGGCCACTTTCAACTACGATACACTTGGCACCGCTGATAATACGTGGGGAAGCTATACTTCTCTTGAGAACAGCATCGACCTGTACAGAGGTGTTTATTCAGGGTTTGCTGACTATTCAGGAATACATAAAAAACTGGAATATGGTATAGGTTTGCGCCTTGAATATACTGATCAGACGCTGGAAATGGCAAACCCCGATTATTTCAATATTTTTGACCGGCCGGCAGAATCTACCTATGTGGTAAAGCAATTGGATTGGTTTCCAAATCTTCATTTAAAATGGGCGTTCAACGATGACAATCAACTGCTTTTTGCCGGCAGCAGAAGAATCAACCGCCCACCGACAAAAAACATGACCCCTTTTCTTTACCGGAGACATTTTGAGGTTTATGAAGTCGGCGATCCGGCACTGCAGCCGGAATACCTGACGAATGCCGAGATAACTTATGATAAATATATCGGAAATCAGAGTATTGCGCTGACCGGATTTTATCGCGGAACTGAAAATGCCATCTTCCGCGTCAACACAGTGTATGAGGAAGAAAATGTATTGATTCGCAGCTATACGAATTCCGGCAACACGACGGCATTGGGCGCAGAGCTGAATTCTAACCTGGCTATCGGATCAAAAATCACAATGTTCGTGGGTGGATCACTTTTCAATTACCGTGTTGCTGCCGATATCTTTGGATATCAGGAAAATAACCAAAGCACCAACTGGAACCTGAAAGGAAATTTCAACTGGAAAGCCTCACCATCATTTAAGTTCACCGCTGATTTTGATTTTAAGTCAGCGACGGTAACGGCGCAGGGCAGGAACGAGCTTTTTTACCTGGCAAATGCCGTGATCACCTATACACCACAAAAGCTCAGTAGCTGGAGTATGGCCATCAGAGGTATTGACTTGCTGGCTTCTAATGTGGAGGCCTTGAATACCCGCGCATTCAACAGCGAAGGAATACAGATATTTTACCAGGAAGTGCAGTACAACCGCTTCGGTCCAATATTGGAAATTGGGATAAATTATGCCTTTAATTCCAGTAGCAAGACCAAACAGAAAAGCAAGAATACTTTTGGAGATGAGCAGTTTTAGCGCTCCTTAATTCTGAGTATCCAACATTGCTTATGGCAAAAAACAGGAGCCACAGGAAATAACCCATTTCAATGGCCGTTTCATCATCAGCTTCCGCCCGGGTATAAAGCGGATACCATTCAGCCATCTCCATTTTTACTTCGGGTCAGGACAACATCTTCTGAAAAATTGTCATGGTAACTTTGTATTGGGAAAGCTTTGCTCTGCCATGAAAGCTGCTTTCCGGGTTGATGTTGATCAGTGAAAGCACGGCAGTCTAATCCTGTATTTTGATCATCACCAGTCTGTCCTGCTCTTACGCTTCAAACTTGTTGCCATTTTCTGTGTATTCTTATTTGCCGAAATCTGTGCAGTTTTATTTACCGGTTACAACTCGTTGAAATATTGCAGGTTGCCAACAATGGTGGGCATGAAGCGCCGCTTTAGACCATCGCGCAATCCAACGCTCCACATGCGCCGGAAGCGTTGCGGTGCATTTAAGCAAAACTTGAAATGTACGGATAATTACCGTACATTTGTTACAAACAATTATATCATGGAAGCACAGTTAGGTAAAGACGAACGCATAGAGTTGAGGGTCTCTTCAGCTGACAAAAGAATTTTCAAAAGAGCTCAAAAGCTGAGTGGGGACAAGTCTTTTAGCAGTTTTATTATTCGTATGGTTAAAAAACAAGCGGAAGAAATCGTTGCTAAAAACGATAGAATTATTGCTACTGAGAAAGACCGTCAAGTTTTTTTTGATGCCGTATTTAACAATACAAAACCAAATCAGAATTTGGTAGAAGCTGCTAAAAGGTACAAATCAAAAAAATCCTGAAATTGATTATTTCGATACTGGAAAAATCGCACAATAGAACAAGTTTTGAATGCGAAGAGCAAACATTGACAAACTATATTAAAAAACAGGTTAGTCAGGACGTAAAGAAAAAACTTGCTATATGTTTTGTTGCAGCCGACAAGGACAATAACGTAATTGGCTACTATACCTTGACAAGCGAAAGTCTCGGAAGGGAACAGATACCAGACAAGTACATAAAAAAAGTACCCGAGAATTATAATGCTCCTGTAATTCTTCTCGGTCGACTAGCCAGAGACATAAAAGAAAAAGGAAGCGGCCTGGGAGAACACCTTCTTTTAGACGCGCTATTTAGAGCCTATACATTATCTGAAGAAAGCATTGGAGCGATGGCAGTTGTTGTCGACCCGATAAACAAATATGCAGTGAATTTTTACAAAAAATATGGCTTTGAGCAGCTGCCTGACAGTGAAAAAATATTTCTTCCAATGGGCACAATAAAACAGATTATTTAAAATAATTGCACCGCAACAGCTAAGTTTTCTTTCAGCTTGTAAATCCAGGCATGAAGCCGGCCTGATTTTTTCGGGGAACCGGTGGCTTTGACCTGAATAATATGTGGATTGCGATGGAACAGGTAGTTCTTTAAAGACTGGATTTCTCAGTCATTTTTTTCCTGTTGGAAGGTTATTCTTTTTAGCGCCCTGTTATTGATAAATATTCGTAGTCAGTGAGGGATTTAATAGGTAAATGACAATAGACTGTTTTTGGCAAATAGAAGTGGAGCGTCTTTTTGCAATTCATAGACATTTTTTCAACTGGTTATCCGATACGGATGAAAGCGGTTCCCGGAACTTTATACTTTCTCTAGATTTTGCTTGTGAATATACCCGTCAAAGTTTTGAAGCGGCTGACCGGTACGACCTGAAAAGAAGGTTTTGATTTCAGCGATGATCGACAGGCAAATTTCCCCGGGCGTATTGGCGCCGATATCGAGGCCGATCGGGTAGTGTATTTTTTCCAATTCATCAGAAGTGTAGTTTTGATCGTTCACTTCCGCTTCTCTCAGGATTTTTTCAGTTTTTTTCCTGCTGCCCAATATGCCTATGTAGGGAGCCTCAGATTTTAAGGCTTTGGGTAATTCTTCTTTAATATTAAAAAAATTGTGCGTCAGAAAAACCACGGCAAGGTTGTGTGTATTATTGATCAGTTGTTGGACGGCGTCCGATTCCAGCAACTCAATTTCATTGGCATGGGGAAAATTCCAAATTGGCTGAATGGGTTCAAAAGAATCAGTAACATGGACATTGTATCCCAATTCATTAGCTATCCGAAGGAAAGGAATAACATGAAATACCGCACCGTAAATCAGTATATTGATATTCGGCTCAAACACTTCATGAAAAACTTTTACCTTTTTATCATCAATCCTGTATGTTCTGGTTTTTGATTCATTGGATTCAATGGCGCCTTTCAGATCTGCGCCCATCATGTGTGCCAGCTCTTCGTTTAGAATGTAGCTCCGCCCATGTGAATGATATCTGAGGCCAGGCAGGGCAATCTGATCATCTTCTGAGTAAAAAACAGTTGACAACCCTTGCCGGCCTCCTTCATTTGCTACAAGCGATAGCATTGCAAAAGCAGGATCGTTTTCGCTAAAGGAAACCGGTTCAATCAGTATTTCCAATAATCCATTGCAGCCGTAACCCATGCCAAACGAATTTTTAGCATTTTGACGGGTATCGTATTTGAATAATTCGGTTTGTTTTGCCTTGATTACAGTTTTGGCCTTTTCGATCACGTCTCCTTCCAGGCAGCCCCCGCTGACCGAGCCAAACCACAATCCATCCTCGCGTATCAGCATACGTGCGCCGGTGCGCCTGTAAGAAGAACCATGTACATTTATCACAGTTGCCAAAGCAGTTTTGATGCCTGCCTTGGAGGCCAGTTTCAATTGTTCGATAATGGTTTTTATTTCTTTCATGATTTCTGCTTTGGATTTAACTACAATTTCTGAATTATTTATGAAGAAAGTGCATGATGCCTGGGTTTTTACCATGTCGTCCTTTCATCCTTCCGGGGGTTCTGCCTGCGCAAATATATAAGAATCTGCCGGAAGGATTATCAGATTATAATGGTTCTGATCTTGAAATGCTTATCGCGATATTAACAGCGGTCAGCTTTTTTTGTATGCGCCTTTTCCCGGTAAATGCAATTTACCATATCGCAATAATTGCATACATAACCCTTCCTCTCTACATTAGAGCCGATTCCGATGATGCCGCTGACAGACTTGATGGGGAGCATCAGAGACGAGGGTGAAAGGCTTATGTTACAAAAATTTTCAGGAAAGAAGGAAAACAACTTTTGTTGTTCGCCTACACTCCACCCACAATATCCCGGGCTGTAACGATCTGTGATATTTAAACCCTGAAGTTTCATTTGTTTTTCCAGATCGTCCTGAATTTTATCCATGGCCGATTCCACAATTTCAGAACCAACCACATCAGCTATATAACCTTTTATAAAATCTCCTTCATGCATCAGCTCCCTGGAATAATCACCAATGCCCTTGCCTGCCGTGCAGGTGAAGAGAGCTACATGGTCCATTTTACGGAGCTGATTTGTGATGATTTTCTTCACTTCAAATTCTGTGTCCCGTATGCGGATGATTTTGTCCTCTTTTCTTACTTCGACTGTTTTTTCAATCACATAACCGCCGCGGATTTCACAATAATCATGGGCAACAGACAATACTTCACTGATCAGTTGCGGGATGGGTTCCGGCGCATGACCGGGTTGATAACCCATAAATTTCTCAATTATTTCGGTTTCTATTTCAAGCTCATCGAATCCGAAGCTGTATTCCTGTAGTTCCATCCTTTATTAATTTCTATTCTGCAAAGCCCTGAATTTTTTACTGAATTCAGACAAATTGAAATGCATTCCCATGGCAATGATTTCTGTCCCACCACTGTAATTATCCAGTTCTTTATAATTCCAAAGATCGTAGCTGCTTTGCAGCGCGATATTCTTACCACCTTTCAATTTAACAAAACCCTTCATTCTTATGGTGTTTTTGGAATAATAATCGATCAGTTCAATCAATCCTTCCATTGATATGGGCCGCGAAGTTTTGATCACACCCACGCCAATTTCGGGCCTGCCTGAGGATACCGCTCCATCCTGCTTCGTTGATTTTCTCATTGCCACAGGCCCGGCTGTTGGCAGTTCAAACAATTTTTCAACATGGCAAGAGCCATAACTGGTTTTCTGAATATTGCAAAACGGGTTCAAATCCCTGATTATCCTTTCAGTTTGCTCAATTGTTTCATTTGATGAAATGTCGCTCTTATTGATCAGTACATGATCTGCTATGCGGATTTGGTGCGTTACCCTTGTATTGTGCTGCTGATACTGAATGAATTTTGCGCCATCAACAATTGTCCAGACAGATGATAAATATACCAGGGATGAAATTTCGCCTTGATTGAAAAGCTCCGCAATGGCAATCGGGTCTGATAGTCCGGATGCTTCCATGATGACAATATCTGGTTGCACCTTTTTTACAAATGCTGTTAGCGAATGAATGAAGTTACCCAGCAGGCAGGCACAAAATACGGAGCCGTTATTTATTTCGAGCAGTTCAAAATTACCCTCTTCACGCTGTAAATCACGACCATCGATGTTGGCCCGGGCAAATTCATTTTGCACGATACCGATTCTTTTTGTGCGGTGCGCACGAACCACATTTTTAAGGAATGTAGTTTTTCCGCTTCCCAGAAAGCCGGTAATCAGCACAAATGGAATTTTGGTCATCTTTTGATCTCATCAACAATTTTGGCAATGTGGTCGGGCGTAGTACCACAACATCCCCCAACGATGTTTGCTCCGGCCTTAAGCAGGGCTTTGGTATAACCGGCCATTTCTTCCGGCGATTCAGGGAAAACGGTTTTGCCGTCTTTATAAACCGGCGAACCGGCATTGGCATGAATCAGAATGGGGATTTCTTCATTGATTTTCCTGATGGCCTCAACAATACCGACCATATCCCTGGTGCCATGTCCACAATTGGCGCCAATAACTGATGCACCGGCTTCAATAATTTTTTGCACCATATCCTCCGGTGCAATGCCCATCATGGTGCGGTATTCATTTTGCAGGGTTTTATCAAAAGTCATGGTACAGATGACTTCGCAGTTTGTGTTTTCAACGGCAGCTTTCACGGCCAGCACAGCCTCTTCCAGATCGGTCATGGTCTCAATGATGATCGCGTCAGCTCCACCGGCTTCGAGTGCCATCGCCTGCTCCTTAAAACCTTCGTATAATTCTTCGGATGTCACATCGCCCATCATCAATAATTTACCGGTTGGCCCGATGGATCCGAGTACAAATTTGTCGCCGGCGGCCTTTCGTGATATTTCAGCCGCAGCTTTATTCAATGCAAAAACATCATTTTCAAGACCAAAATTGGCCAGCTTAAAACGGCTGCCACCGAAACTGTTTGTCTCGATCATGTCTGCCCCGGCTTCGATGTAGCTCCGGGCGATATCCAGCACATCATCCGGACGCGAAATATTCCAGGATTCAGGGCATTCGCCGGGTTTTAAACCTTTAGCCTGCAAGAATGTGCCCCAGGCGCCATCGGATATCAATACCTTGCCCGATTTGAGCTGATCTGTAATTTTCCCCATTTTATATATTCGTATCTGATTTCTTATCTACAACTCTTTTATCCATTCTTTTATAATTTCGATGGAAGGAACATCCCCATTGCTTTTTACCTTATATTCTGCAATGACTACCGCCGGTTTTTCGGTGATTCCGAATGCAGCAGCTTGATTTGGGTCTTCAATGATTTTTACATCCATCTGCTTGCCCAATTCTTCACAAGCTTTGTGCATGTTCGATATGGTTAGCCTGCTTTTTTCCGAGCCATCGGGAAAGACAAATATTTCGCCTTGCTTAGCCCGGATTTTCAGTTTGAGCTTTTCGTTGATCCTTTTCTGGATGGCGGCGATCAGCCCGCTCCGCGGAGGAATCTGGGAAACGAATGCTATTTTGCCGTCAATGCAAATTGTCGGTATATTTTTTACCATCAGTGATGACATAAATGTAACGGCTTCAAGGCGCTTGATGGCATGTTCGCGCCACTCGACAATCCCTTCAAAATGCGGAGCAATTCTTTTTACTGCCTCTACCATGTATTGGCATGGAGCGCATGATTCAGAGTCCAGGGTAATAACATCCACGATTACCTTGTCCGCCTGGCCGTAGTCTTTCATATTCAACAGATCCAGCGTATGCTCTTGTTTCTCAAGCGTTCTGATGACCTGCTGCCGGTACGGATCGCGCACCAGTTCTGATACGGCCTTTACATTTTCCGGTGGTGTATCCATGGGCAGATCACATCCCGGCGCGAGGATAAAACCGGTTTCCCCTCCAAGGTCCATGCATTCCAGCGCATTGGTTTGTACATCATTTTTGTCGCCCATAAGCATTACCACCGTAAGCCTGATGTTGCCTCCAAAGCTGATCTGGTGGTCAAGGGCAATTGTTTGGACGAAGTCCAATGGAATGTTTTCGTCTATCGAAATATTATCAGGCCTGCATTTGCACATTGCTTCAATATTTTGCTGAGCATGCCCACAGACAAAAAATGAACTCAAAGCGCCCTGCGATCTGATGTACTCGAAAATTTCTGTAGCGTATGGTGAAATATAAGTTTCAAATGACTGCGGGTCAATCTGGCTGGTCATCGGATCAACCACCGCCACCACATCACAGCCGGCATTGATGTAGCCTCCTGCCATCACTTTTGTTACATTTGTGGTAAATGCCAAAAGGCGCTTCAGGTATTCCGGGTCTTCAAGCATTTTCATGAATATATCCGTGCCGAGCAGGTGCAGAGCCAGGGTAAAAGGTCCTGTCACCAGCCCGTAAAGTGCTGTATCCGGGTGATGCATTCTTAGCTTTTCTGCCACGCGCATCGCCATGCCTATGCGGTTTTCTTTTATGTCGGGCAATTTTAATTCATCCATTCCCAGGCCGTTGAGCAAGGGGTGACTGACCACAGCAGGAGGATTGTGCTCAGACCATGCAAGTTCACAACCGAGTGCTTCTGCTTCCAGTTGTAAGTCAAAAACCACCGGAATGCCATCCGGCTCATACATTTCAATGGCTTTCTGAACACCCTGAAATATATGTTTTTCGGATTTGAGATAGGTCTGCGCATCCACACCTACCAATGAAGCACCATGTACACCGACAAAAGGTACCCATGGCGTCCGGTCAACCGGCTGAAGGGCAAATGCCTTTAAGATTCTTTCTTTTGCAGTCATTTGATAAGTTCAAAAAATCGTTTTAAATCTGGCGTTCATGCAAGATTGGATGCATGCCAGTCTGTATTAAAATTCAGGTTCCAATTACACGGCAACCATCTCGTTCAGGTATTCCACAGCTCCCTGGGGATCGGGTGAATAAAAATCGGCATGGATTTTTATTTTAAAATCATCCGAAACAGGCGCCCCGCCAATAAGCACTTTCGTGCCTGGTGAAGCTGCTTTGATATCCTGAACGGTCTTTTCCATATTCACCATAGTCGTGGTAAGTAAGGCAGAAAGGCCCACGAAGCAGCCCGGATGCGCATTAACGGCCTCGATAAATTTATTGGAATTTACATCTACCCCCAGATCGACCACCTCAAAGCCACTGCCTTCCACCATCATGGAAACCAGGTTTTTGCCTATGTCATGCAGGTCTCCGGCCACAGTGCCAATAACGAATACGCCTTTTCTTTTCACACTTCCGGAAAGGAAAAAAGGTTTGAGATGTTCCATGCCTGTACTCATTGCCTTGGCAGACATCAGTACCTGGGGAACAAAAACTTTGTTTTCTCTGAACTTAACCCCGATTTTTTGCATGCCAACGACCATGCCTTTTGTCAGGATGTCGTTCGGGTCGGCGCCAAGTTCTATGGCCTTTTTTGTGAGTTCATCAGCGCCTTCCATGCCTTTCATATCAGGAGGGTAGGGGCTCGCGGCATTGATCTTGCCGTATTCAACGCAGTGTGCGATTTTCTCAAAGAGTTCTTCCATTTTCATTCCATTTTATTTTATCAAAAAATTGATGCTTTGCGCATCGCCATTAAATTTTCAGGTTTGGTATTCACTGTAATCTCACAGCCGGCTGAAAGTATGAATTTCCGGTTTTTTTCGGTTTCCACCAACTGCTTGGAGGCATAGAATATCTGGCCGGCATCCTTTTCTTCAACCAGCACAGGATTGATGTTGCCACATCGGATCACGCTATCGCCCATTATTTGATAAGCCTCCTCCGGATCAACCTGATGGTCGAGATCGAGGATATCTATTGGCAATTCGCTGAGTGCAGGGAGCAGGTGGGTGATGTTGCCGCAAATGTGCATTTTCACCATGCCTCCGCACGCATGAATGTGATCGATGATTTCACGGTGCCGTTCTTTCACGTAGGTTTCATAAGTCACGGCATCAATCTGCGAGCAAATGGCATCGCCCATGCCGATGATCTGGCAGCCGGCATCGATCTGGGCTTTGGCAAACTCTTTTGCCGTCACCACACATTTGTCCATCAGCAAATGGCAAAAATCCGGATCGGTCATCAGGTAAATCAACATATTGCTGATGCCGGCGAGGTCACAGGCTTCCGCGAGCGGCCCCTCGATCCAGCCAATCACGGGCACATCACCTTTCAGCATTTTATGAAACAGTTCGGCTCCCCTTATGCGGTCGAGGGTTCTTTCAGCTTTATACACATCCGGATTTTGCAGAAGCCTCACATCTTCGATCGAATTCACGATAATCTCCCCGCACACCGGAACGCCCTCATCCACAAAGCGCACCTTAGCGCCAAAGGCGGAAGTTTCCCTGTAAGGATCGGAGATCAGTCCCACAAGGTCCAGATCGAAATACTCCATCGCTTTCAGATTGCATGCCACAAGCGTTTTGTAATCAGAAGCAAACTGACCATAGGTCTTGCCCGAAAACCGGGCGGCAAAGTGCATAAGTATGGGCCTGAAAAGTATCCTTCCTCCAGGCATCTGCCCCATACACAATTGATCAAAAAGTTGGGTCTTTGTTTTCATTTGAAAAAACTATTACTGTGCCTAAAACCGGCATGTCTCTTATTTTGGCTTTTCTATTGTTTCCTTCCATTCCGCGTCTTTCTTTTTACTTAAAAAATCTGCGTTCGCATCAATAACCCTTGCGCCAATTTTCAAGATTTGCTCATTAGCGACTTTTACGATTGGGGTATGGCTTGCAGCAGGCTCATTCATAAATGACTTATTCCCGGCGCGGTTATACGCTGATATCAGCGAAAATCGCGCTGTGTCGCTGGTGTTGGCATCTGATCTGTGTAAAAGATTCGCATCAAAATAGAGCGTATCGCCCGGCTCCGGTTCCACGTACACAAGCTCCATAATCTCAAGCGCTGCCTCAACCCTTCGTATGTCGGCCCCGATCTGCTCGCCGTTGGAACCGTGATTGATCGTGCCCCGCTTATGCGAACCACTCAGCACCTGCAAACAGCCATTGGCTTTGTTGGCGCGTGTCACGGCAACCATCACGCTCAACATATCCGGAAACAGAAATCCGTTGTCATACCAGTAGCCATAGTCCTGGTGCCATTCCCAGGCGCCGCCTACTTTGGGTTCCTTTTGCATAAACTTGGTGTGGTACAGCGCCGCTTCGCCTCCAAAAATCATTTCCAAGCCATCCACAACCCGCTCAGACCTGGAGAATGCGCCATAAATATCGTCGCCTGAATTGTACCAAAGTGTCAGTTTGGTGTTCATGCCGCTATTGTCATCTACATTAATGGCAGATTCCTTCACCAGCTTATCCTGATGATAGGCCTCCAGCAATAAGGCCACTTCTTTTTCACTGAAGCATTCCGGAATGATGACATAACCATCTCTTTCGTAAGCTTCAAGGTGCTCGTTTGTGAATTTTTTGTAGTTCATAATTTTAAGTTTTAATTGGTTCGGTATAAAAGGATTATTGATAAGCTGTTTTATTTCATGGCAAAATGAAAGCTTTTTATTGTATCGACCATCGCTATGATGTTTTCTGTGGGCACATTTGCCTGGATGTTGTGCACGGTATTGAAAACAAATCCTCCGTTTACAGAAAAGATATCGCACTGGCGTTTGACCTGCTTTTTTACATCTTCAACTGTGCCAAAGGCCAGGACTTTTTGTGTGTCCACGCCGCCGCCCCAAAATGTGAGCCGATCGCCATAGGTGTTTTTCAGGTATTGAGGATCCATGCCCTTTGCGGCAATTTGCACCGGATTGATGATGTCAAAGCCGGCATTTATCAGAGAATTGAGCAATGGCTCCACAGCGCCGCATGAATGTTTGAAGGTTTTCCATGTGGTATTTTGATGAATCCAGTCGTTCATTTTCTTGTAATAGGGCAGATAAACTTCATCGAAAGTTTCAACGCTGCAAAACTGCGAATCCTGGGTGCCAAAATCAGTTCCGCACATAAACAGCACATCGATGTCATTGCCGGCTGTTTCATGGAATTTTTGCAGATTTCCCATTGCGATATCCGTCTGTTTCTCAAAAATGGTGTGTATGTAATCCGGCCGCATGATGATAGACATATACCACTCTGCGATATCGCGAATACCTTTGGGATGCTTCAGGTTGAGGCCGGGAACAAGCGCGATATCTCCAAGTGCCGTACCGCCCATGTTGGCAATGATGGCTTTATCTTTATTTTTCACCCGTTTTACCGCGTCCTTCCAATACGCCAGGTCTTCATCCGATATCGGATTAAATTCCTCCAGGTTGTCTTCAGGATTGAGCTTCGACTCATCAATAGAATCCTGCCTGATCACTGCATCGAAGAAAAAACTCGCTTTTGGCATTTTGCCGCAAGGCTGTGCCGATGTATCTCCTTCCGGATAAATGAGCAGATCGCCGTTGGCATCGGTGGTGGTGTTAAAATTTTCAGGCACGAGCACAGTCTGTCCCCAGAAAGTCCTCAGTTCCTTTACCGGGCCATAGTTTTTAATGCCAAACAGGCTTTTTCCCGGGCTCAGTCCGATTACATCCACACCCAGCACCTCAATCAGGTCATCTTCAATTTCACCCAGCATCTGATATGGTTCGATTACGCGAACCGGTTTGTTTTCCAGGCCATAATGCTTGCGCAAATTTTCCACGGCGAGCACATGTATTCCGGTAACCGGTGTCGCACCGAAATCCACCGCGATGCCATCTGCTGGTTGGTGGTTCAGACTTGCAAGGACTTTCTCTTTGGAATTCATAATTTAAAAGTTTAGGTTCTTAAAATGATTTATCATCATTTTGAACAGGATATGTTCAAAACATTTGCCCGAATTTGTAACAGTTGTTGATGTCAGAGGTTAGGTTGTTCTCTTATTTTTTATTCGAATTTGTATTCATTGTCTTCTTGTAAAATTATATTGGATTCTAAGTCCCAAATTAATCAGAGAGGCTT
>CAYZWN010000136.1:0-12749 GCA_964482185.1 uncultured Roseivirgaceae bacterium | reverse complement strand
TTTCCGGAGTTTTGTATGATATTAAATTACCTGATAGATACTCTCGAACTGTGAAGTATTGCTCTCCTGGAAAAGGTTTCAGGTTTATTTTAAAACTCATCTTGGCAAATCACCGTTTCCTGCCCTGTTTTTCAAACAATAGTTTTAATGAATTCCTTTCATCATTTTTACCAACAACGGGCCAATGATGATGATGAGAACTCCTGCTCCAATTGATTCCGCAGCCAGAAATGGGTAAAGTTCAAAATCAAAGCTCTCTAAAATCTTCTCCAGGGTTCCTGCCAGGTAATTTCCCAGGGCAATACTACCCATCCACAATCCCATCATCACAGATACGATTTTTTGCGGAGCCAACTTGGTGATCAATGAAAGTCCTACCGGAGAAACACATAATTCTCCAGCCGTATGCATAAAATATACGCCGATCAACCAGAGTGGGCTTACCAAAATTCCCTGATCAGCATTCCCCTGCGCAACCATCATGAACAAAAATCCAACACCCACCAATATCAGTCCCAGACCAAATTTATAAGGTGTGCGAGGATTGTTGCCATTTTTTGCCAACCAAATCCAAAGCATAGAAAAAGGAATACCAAGTATAACGATGAAAACCGGATTTAGCGCCTGAAACCAGGAAGCCGGCACCTCCCAACCAAATACGAGCCTGTCTGTATTTTCCTGAGCAAAAAGATTAAACGTACCACCAGCCTGCTCGAAACCTGACCAGAAAACAACATGAAATACAGCCAGAATGAGTATGGCCCCCACCCGTGTCCACTCAGTCTTTCCGCTAGTCCCTTTAAATATTGTCCAGGCAACGTATAGCGAACCCGCAATAACGGCTACAAGACTTATGGCATCAATAGTCGATTCGTTAAGTATATCTAAAAGTTTGATAATTCCGGAAATCACCAATAGACATGCAACCGAATAATAAATAATGTCAAGCAAGTCCTTAAATACCAGTGACAGTTGGCTTTCACCATTATTCGGAGGCAGTCCCACGTTTTTCAAGGAAACTCTCCTGACATAAAACCAAATTAAACTCAACAACATGCCTGTACCGGCAGAAATATACCCCCAGTGCCAACCGATTTTTTCTCCTAACCCTCCAGCTACAAACGGAGCTAAAAAGGCACCTGAATTAATTCCCATATAAAAAATGGTGAAAGCTGAATCTTTACGTGGATCATCCTGATCGTATAAACCACCCACCATGGTAGAAATATTGGGTTTGAAAAACCCGTTGCCCATGATGAGAAAGCCTAATCCGGAATAAAGTAAGAACTCCCTCATTTCAAGGTTTCCCTCGGCGCCGTATGAAACGCTCGCCGCCAAAGTAAACTGACCAACGGCCATGACAATACCACCTATAAAAATTGCTTTCCGTTGACCGAGGTATTTGTCTGCCAATAACCCCCCTAGTATCGGCGTCAGATATACTAAGCCCGTAAAAATCGCATAAATCTCCAGGGCCGCAGATCGCTCCATCCCGAAACCTCCATCAGCAAATGCTGCAGTGAGGTAAAGCACCAGCAACGCCCGCATGCCATAATAACTAAACCTTTCCCAAAACTCCGTGGCAAAAAGTGTATAAAGTCCACTGGGATGACTTGTCTTTTTAACTTCCATGTTTTTCAATTATTTAATTCCACCCAATGTCTGGTTTTATCTATTGCCCGACTAGAGAGCGCTTCCCCACATTGATTAAAAATATTGTCTGAATGCGAAATCCGTTGATTTACTTTAGCAACAGATTTAGAGCGCGTAAATATTGTAAATTGGCCCATAACGAGCAAATAATTGTCTGATTACTAATTTGATGTATTCTGACAAAACTCAATAAAACCAAAGTACTTGTGCTATTCGCTATGCCTGATACGGTGTGGCTAATAATAAATCCCCATCAAAAAAGAACATTTTTTATATTTGCAGAAAAACAGAAAACGGTATGGCACTCAATACTTTTGTTTATATCAGAGATGTGAACAACCTGAGCGATGCGCGCTATTGCGCGGGCATGGGTGTGGATTTGCTCGGATTCAGGCTCGATCCTGATCAGGAAAACCATCTTGACGCAAGCAGGTTTAAGGAAATTACAGACTGGATTTCGGGCGTAAAAATTGTTGGGGAGTTTGGCGCCTTACCGACTGGACATATCCGGCAGATTTTGCCCGAATTAAACCCGGATTATATGCTGGTTCCGACGATTAATCTGCTTGACGGGTACACCGAACTGAATAAACCGCTTATTTTAAGTATGGAAATAGATCAAATTACCGATTCGGTTCTGGCAGAATTGAACTACCGATCCGGGACATTTGAATATATTTTGGTCACCGGTAATTCAACACACATTACTGATTCAGAAAAATCCAGGGTTTCAGAGCTGTCGATATTGCACCCAGTCATGCTGGGTTTTGGATTTGATGAGCATACTGCCGGAATATTGGTGACTGAGCTTGGCGCAGAAGGCATTTCTATGGGCGGCAGTTCGGAAATCCGACCGGGATACAAAGATTATGATGTATTGGCGGATATTCTCGAAGCACTGGAGTCTGATTAATTAAAGAATGATTTTTAAATTAAGCTTTTAGCCGCAAGCTATTAGCCGTTAGCTTTGTCATTAGATGAACAATCGTGTCACTGGTCATTGGTCAATGGTGAAAGTCAATGGTCAATAGTCACTGGTCACCGGTAATTAAATTTCTATCGACCTAACGACCTATCAACCTAACGACCTATCAACCTAATGACCTATCAACCTATCGACCTAATGACCTATCAACCTAATGACCTATCAACCTATCGACCTAATGACCTAACTAAGCAAAATCCAAATCGCAAATATCAAAAAGCAAATAAATCCCAAAGGGTCAAATTTCAACAAAACACGTTTTAGATATTGTATATTGAGATTTGGAGTTCAAAGTCAATGGTCAATAGTCACTGGTCACCGGTAACAAAACATCTATCTACCTATCGGCCTTTTGACCTAACATCCTAATAGCCTATCGACCTAACTGGAAAAACCCAAATCCCAAGCGTCAAAAAACAAATAAATCCCAATAGATCAATTTTCAAAAAACAAACAGGGTGGTTATTGTGGTTTGAGATTTGGAATTTACATGCGTTTTGTGATTTGATTTTTGTTGCTCGAAAACGAAGTCCCAGAGTTTATTGGCAAACAATCATTGTTTCAGGCAAACCGGAACCTGAGATACTTAATATCAAACCCCTGTTCGGTAAACTGATGCTCATACTTGGTTTTGATACCATGGTGTTCGGATGCAAAATGAGAATTATACAAATCCCTAGTATATTCCAACCCGGCAACATCCTTCCTGTTGCCCAACAAATCAACTGTATATTCAAATAGTCCGGAATTATCTGTTTTTAAATGAATCAAGCCTCCATTTCTCAAAACCGTTTTATAAATCTCCAGGTACTTAGGGCTGGTCAGCCTCCTGTGTTCATCACTATCCTTTGGCCTTGGGTCCGGGAAAACAATCCAAATCTCAGACACTTCTCCCGGTAAGAAAAATTTTTCGAGGTGATCGATCTGGGTTCTTAAAAATGCCACATTATCCAGCTTTTCGAGTCTGGCTTTCTTGCTGCCTACCCAGATTCGGTTGCCTTTTATATCAACACCAATAAAATTTCTGTCTTTGTAAACTGACCCCAAACCGGTGCTGTATTCCCCCCTGCCACAGGCCAGTTCGAGTACCAGGTCATTTTGGTTACCGAAAAAGTCGCTCCAATTGCCCTTGATGTTTTCAAAAATGTCTTTCCCGGGTTCGATTACATTCCTGCTTATCCTGTTTTCTGCAAAGCGCTGCTGTTTCTTCCTCACCGTTATAATTCATTTAACTCCGCCACTATAAAATTGCTGCCGGCAATAAGAATAAAGTCACCGGCACCGGCGCGGTTTCTGGCTGCGGCCAGTGCTTCATTCACATCCTTGTACGCCAGGCCTTTCAACCCGAGTGCTTCGGCCTTTGTTTTCAGAAAATCCGCCGGCATGGCTCTTGGGATATCCGCCTGACAAAAATAACAAAACGCATCTCCTGGTAAATAATTAAGTATCTTTTCAATTTCCTTGCCTTCAACGCTTCCCCAAATGATGTGCAATTGATCATAACTTATCTGCGCAATCTGCCGAATTAAAAATGCCACGCCTGCTTCATTGTGTGCTGTATCACAAATAGTGAGTGGGTTTTCACTGATTTTTTGCCATCGCCCCTTGAGGCCTGTACGCTTCACCACAGTTTTTAATCCCCCCATCAAATGCGTATCCGTGATTTTAAATCCCATCTTACGCAGCAATTCGACCACTTTGAGCACACCTGGAATATTTTTTGCCTGGTAAAAACCACCAAGATCCGTATCAATTTTGAAGGAGGCGCTTCCGGCATGCACTAAAAATTCATTGCCGATATCGATGGGCTTTATAGTAAACTCCTGATCTGCAAAATGAATCTCTGATTTCATTTCCATGGCTTTGCTAATAAATACCTCCCGGATTTCCTCTTGGGTCTCACTGATCACCGCGGGTGTACCTTGCTTGATGATGCCTGCTTTTTCAAAAGCAATTTCCGAAAGGGAATTCCCCAACATATCCATATGATCATACGAAATGCTTGTAATGAGTGATATCAGTGGATTGATCACATTTGTGGAATCGAACCTGCCTCCCAGACCAACTTCAATCACGGCAATGTCCACTTTGGATCTGGCGAAATAATCAAAGGCCATCGCAACGGTAATCTCGAAAAAAGATGGTTGTATTATCTCAATGTGTCCGCGGAGTCGTTCAATAAAATCGCATACAAATGCCTCATCCGCCTCCCTGCCATCAATTCTTATCCTTTCCGTAAAGCGCTTCAGGTGCGGCGACGTATATAATCCTGTTTTATAACCTGCTGATTGCAAAACCGAGGCAAGCATGTGGGCACTGCTTCCTTTGCCATTCGTTCCGGCAATATGTACGGATTTAAAACTATGCTGGGGATTATCAAGAACTTCGAGCAGACTGATGGTGTTGGTCAGGTCCTTCTTGAATGCCACGTTTCCAACCCGCTGGTACATGGGCAAAAGCCGGTACATGTATTCCAGCGTATCCTGAAAATTCATTCTATTTTGACTGGATAATAAAGGTTATTTTACCGGTTGAAATTGGCGCAGGAATGGTATTATCTGATATACGGCTAAAAGTGAGTTTTTCCACTTCTCTTCGGTAGAGTTGTTCAACGGCGGGACTAACTGTCTTCTCGAGCGTTCTGACACCGACTACTTCTCCGCTTTCATCAACCTTGATTTCAAACACAATACGACCGTTTTCTTTGGATTGATCATTGGGATTTGGGATATAATCCCAGCGCCAACCTGCCAGGTCGAGACTTGGCCCTCCACCTCCTCCGCCCTGTTTTCCGTACATAGCTCTTGAATCTACTTTTCCCTCTGTACTTCCGGCATCGCCTGCCTTATTTACTTTATCGCCCTGGCTCGCTGAACCCGGGTACAGGGCATTGGAATCTACTTTTTTCTCTTCAACTTTGGGCTGCTCGACAGGCTTTGTTTCGGCGGGTTTTGGCACCGGTTTGGTTTCTTTAATTTCTTCCTTTGGCAATGGCGTTTCTTTTACCGGTTTTTCTGCCGGTTTGGTCTCCACCGGGCTGTCAATTTGTTTGCTGTCCGGCAGCTCCTCAACAGGTGCAGTTTCCACCGGCTCATCCACTGGTTGCTCTTCTATGATTTCTTCTGGTTCGGTTTCCTCCTGGATTTCAGGCTCTCCCTGTTCTTCAATTGTAGGCGGAGTGGGCTGGGTAATTGGTTGCTGAATACCTGAACCCGCTTCCTCGATTCCAAAATTCAATTCAATACCATATTCCGGTAGCGGAGGATCCGGGGCTTTCCATGCGTTAATGAGGAAAAATAAAAAGATAATAAGCACATGAATGGCTGCTGATACCATCCATCCGACTCGTTTATCCTTATTTCTCTCTTCAGCCGACATATTATTTGGTTGGCTTGGTAGCAATGGATACCTTGGCTTTAAGCGATGTGGCAATGCTTGCGACATCAACGAGGTATTCTACCGGCACTGATTTATCTACATGTAAAACGACCACGCCTTCTTTTCCTTGTAAAGCCTTAGCCAATTCAATTTCTATCAGATCGCGCGTTACCCTTTGATCATTGATAAAAAAACGATGGTCGGGTGTGATGGTGACGCTTACGCGCTGCATTACGATGGTAGAGCTTTTGCTCGAGGGCAAATTAACCGGCAGACCCGACGGCGTGATAAAGGTGGAAGTGAGCATGAAAAAGATCAACAACAAGAATATCACATCCGTCATGGATGACATACTGAAAGCCGTCTGTACCTTATGTTTGCTTTGCAGAGGCATAGCTTATCGGGGTTCCTGCAACAAATCAATAAAATCAAGGGAGGTATATTCCATATTATGGACTACCTTCTGTACCCTGGTCACAAGGTAATTGTAACCCAGGTAAGCGATGATCCCGACAAACAGGCCCGCTGCAGTCGTGAGCATCGCTTCATAGATACCCGCGGATAATAGCTTTGGACTTACGGCACCCTCTTCCTGGGCAATGGATATAAATGCCCTGATCATACCGGTTACTGTTCCCAAAAAACCGATCATCGGGGCAGCGCCGGATATAGTTGCCAGTAGAGATAAATTTTTCTCCAGGTTGTAAATCTCTATTTTACCCACGTTTTCGATGGATACTTCAATGTTTTTTAGCGGACTGCCGATGCGGCTGAGTCCCTTTCCAATCATTCTGCCGATGGGCGTATCACTTTGCTGGCAAATGACCCTTGCACCGCTTAGATCTCCGTTTGCCACGAGCCGTTTAATATTCTCCATAAAACCTACAGGTGTTTTGGAGGCCCGGCCTATTGTGCGAATCCGCTCCACAAAAATATACACGGCAACCACAGACAATAAAAAAATGGGGATCATCATGTAACCCCCTTGAAAAATCAAGCCAATCAAGGCCATTGAATCCTGACCTGCAGACACGGTTGCTGTATCAGCAGGAAAGGATGTCGAAATCTGTAATAGCACCATAAGTTAATAACGAATTACCCAAACCTCATCACCAAACTCACCCTTCAATTGCTCTGACCTGATCGCAGCGTCGTTCAGGGAGACAAAATCTGCCACAGACAATCTGTGAAATTTTTTATTTCCGCGCGGCGCAAGGATATTGCAAGTCATGCCCTTTTTCGCAAGGATATTTCCATAATCACGCACCAGATCTTTATCTATTGAACTGGCAACGATCACATGATAACGTCCTGTGGGCTGATTCATTTCAAATACACCAGCTTGCTTCACCGGCTCCCGAACCGGCTCTGGCTCCTTTTGAACAATTGGCTCTGGTTCTTTCACGACAGGCCTTTCAATAACGGGCGGCGTAACTACAACTTCTTTCCTGGGCTCGCGATTCATCCACCAGAAAACGGCAATGATGATTACGATCAATGCCACCACAGCAGCGATGATCCATCCTACAGGAGATTTTTTCTTGTGGTAATCCTCTTCATAGTAAGATGATTTGTAGGTTTGCTCTTCTTCTTCAGGCTCCTGCTGCTCATCTGAATAGTCGTAGGAAGTATCCGGATCAGTCCCGGTCAAATCATCTGATAAACTATCACTTTCAACTACTGGTTGGTCTTTATCATTCCAGTCTTCCTCAAAAGGATCACCCAGTTCATCTGATTTTTCACTTTCATCATCAATATCGGGCAAACCAAAGTTATCCGAGTCATCTTCCTCTTTGTCAGATTTAGGATTCAATTCATCATCCTCATTATATAATTCTTTGCCTTCCATGTATTATTAAGTTTAGGTCTTGTGGTGGAATACGTGTTAATCTGGTAAAAGTAAAATATTTTTATTGCAGGTTCAAAACAATAACATAATTGTTTGATAATCTATTCAATGCTTTCGCAAGATATTCATTAAATAAACCTGAATCCGCTTAAAAATTTACCGAAACGCCAACAATGGCCAGCAATCCCCTTGAAGGATACCTGTAAAATCGCTCATAATTGCTATTGAGTATATTGTTTACACTTACAAAAGCGCCATATCTATCGGAAAGTGCATAATCAAGTTTTAGATTGAGATCAAAGGCGCCATCGAGGCTGATTGTTTGCTGCGACTCGGTACGTGATTCAAGGGCTTTTATCCCTGATAAAGCAAAAATATCTGCCGAGATCCTGAGCTTATCATAAATGTTGAACCACATAGAATAGTCAAGTTCCAGTGCAGGTTTGTGCCAGGGCCTGGACACTTCTCCCGGGCTGTAGCCATTCAGTCTGAATGCGAGTGTACCACCCATCACCCTGGCTTTTGTATAAGAAAGTGAACCGAAAATCTGGAAAAGTGATGTGGTGCCCTCATCATAGACCAAAGTGAACTTGCTGAAGGCCTCGGGATCATTGATGAAATAATACATGTTTTTATAAAAAATTGAACTTACCCCGGCATTGTATGCCCACAATCTGGCAATCTTACCATGAATTCCGGCAGTGAGCTCGAGATTTTTAATGGTATGGTTGAGCGGTAGATTTGAATTAACAAATGGGTTTTCATGGATCACATTTCTGAAAGAGACCGATTCCACATCACCATCCAGGATGCCGTAAAATGTAAAATCATCTGACAAATCGTAGCTGGCCCTGACCGAAGGGAATATCCGTGTATTATTTACATTGTTAAGTGTGTCATTGTGATTCAGAATCTTAAAACCAGCATCAAAATTGAATCCATTTGCCTCAAATGCGACGCTTGGACGTACGCGAACCAGTGATCTATTAATGGACTCAGGGTTTTTGTAGGCAAGAAATATATAATCCACATCAAGACCTGCAAGGATAGATTCTGTAATGCTGATGCTGGTTTTCAAACCACTACTAAAGCCAAATTCTGAAGCATCGAATTGATCAGAAATATGATGCAGTCTGCCAAACAATTGATAGCTGAAAGGTTGATCTGACTTTGAATTTTGAACCTTAAAACCCAGACTTATATCATTAAAATTTTGCTTAATGGTGTCCCTGCTCACTTCAACGGTATCTTCATATCCATAAAAATGATAGCCAAGTCTGCTGAATTCGACATCGCCTTCTAAACTTGCCGTACTCCCAATGTGCTTTCCGTAAGCGCCAAAAGATGTCCTCGAATCACCGGAGTTCTGCTTATCAACCGGGCCGTTCTTAGACGAAAGGTGATCGAGTTTCAATCCGTAATTGGATTTTTTACTGGCACCGCTATTGAGGCCAAGCTGAAAAAGGGGTGTGAAATAATTACCAAAACCCAATTTCAGGTAGCTTGCCGGTCCCTGGGTAATTACCGGATCTTTTAACTTCAGCACCCTCAGTTGTGTGGTGATATCGATAAGTTGCGGCTTGTAATCGCCGAAAGTATATTGCAGCGGTTCGGTTTCTCTTTTATCAAGTTCATCCGGCGATACCTTGGCAAAAATTCGTTGTGCGGCAGGCAGGGAAATATCTAGCTCCTTGTTGATCACAAATTCACCTTCAACTACTTCACCTTCTTCCTTGATAAAATCCCTTTCCTGAGCCAATGCCGTTATATTGAAGGCCAAAATAGCCAAAGGAATAAAAATGATTGTCTTCAAAAAATCCATTTCGTTACCTGTTTTCATTTTCCTGAATTTCAAGTGTATCGAGCGTCGCTTTAGACATTTCGGCGGCTTTTTTCTCCAGCACCATGAGTTTTAACCTGGCCTCATCAACTATTTCTTCATGTGGAGAATGCTCGATAATCGACTGGTAAGTTGCTTTTGCCTGAAAATCCTCCCCCATGGCCAGATAATTATCAGCGATAAGAATGAATGATTTTCCCAACCATAATTCGTACATGGAAAAATTGCTGTTAAGCATAAACAGTCTGTCGATTGACTCTTGATAAAGATCGCTCTGGTACAACAATTCAGCAATGATATAAAGCGCCTCGGCTCCGTTTTCATCCTTAGCATTTGCCACGGTTTGTTCAAGATATGTTCTCCCTTTCGATTTTTCACCAAGGGCCAGGTGTGATTTGGCCAGCAGCAGCAAAGCCTCATTTTGCGCATTCAGCGTTACCTGATCATTTTCAAGAATCAGGTTGCCGTATCTTATGGATTCACTGTAGGCCCCTGTATAATAATTTGCTTTCATCAATCCCGCCCAGGCGGTCAGCTCTTCCTTTTTGGTTGAAGCAATCTTCTGAAGTTCCTGAAACTGCGCGATCGATCCCTGATAATTTCCGGCGCTTAATTCCAACTCGGCAATGCGCTGCACCACCCTGCTTCGTCGGTTAAATCCCAAATCGGTAATGATGCTGTAATAATTTTGCAACGCCATATCTGCGCTTCCTGTCCGGAAATAGGCATCTGCTTTCAGATATATTGCTTCTGTTCTGAAGGCGCTTGATGGATAGTTCTGGAGGAATTGATCAAAACTGAGTATTGATTTTTCATAATTCTGATTAAAATAGAGTGACTTTGCGGCTTCAAATTCCACACTTTCCAGATTGCTGCTCTCCGGATTTGCCTTCCGGTATATCGCGACATACCGGCCAAACTGATCGGAATTTCCGGTTTTTACCAGCAGCTCCTGTAAGCCAAGCAGGGCGCTGTTGGCGATTTCGTGCGTAGGATATGATTCTATAATCCTTTTATAATCAAGTTCAGCACCGGTCATATTGCCGAGGTTCGTGGATGCAATGGCTCTGCTTTGCAGTGCATAAGGTATGAAACTACTTTCCGGAAATTCTGTGATGAGTCTGTTAAAGACGCTTATAGCGAAATTGTAGGATCCATTTTCAAAATTAAACTGCGCTTTCTGAAACAATGCAGCAGGTTTCTGTCTAGAGTCGGGAAAGTCATTGATTACCTTATCAAAGCTGGCATTGGCGGATTCAAGATTACCCATAATACCATATATTACCCCTTTTCGGAAATAAGCATAATCAGCGTTCCTGGGATTTAGCCTTATCGCGTCGTCGAAGACACTCAATGCCCTGGAGTATTGCTTGGTGGCATAATAGCAGTCACCAAGCCGGGTCTGAGCATCCCGATGTTTTTGGGGATCTATTGCGGCGGCCCTTTCAGTATAAAATCGAAAATGATCCAGCGCTTTTTGATATTCCTTCAGATTGTAATAAGCATAAGCAATTCCATATCTGGATTGAAGATATTCCATGCTGGTTCCGCCTGGGTCTTCCCGAAAAACCCGTGAATAAGCATTGACTGCCTCATCATATTTCAAGCCTATGGAGTAAGCCTCTGCCTTCCAGTAGCAAGCCTTAATTACAAATGTTTTTGAAACAGGCACCTGCAATGATTTATCAAACATCTGCACAGCCTCATAAAATTTCGCATCATTAAAAAATTCGGTTCCCTTAAAAAAAGTGATTTGCTGATACGCGCGATTCACTTTCTCGCTTCTGAAATTCATACTTTCGATATGCTGGATGGCGATGTCATAGTTTTTGGCATTCAGATAGGCCTCTGATAAAATTTCATCGATATTTTGCACGCGCTTGCTCCCGGGGTATTTGTTTTTGTACGCGGTTATTGCCTTAATAGCTTCATCAAAATTCCCCAAATCCAGATTCAGTTTTGCATACTGAAAAAGGGACTCTTCCTGTAGTACGGGGTCATAGTCATTGTCTTTGGCCACATCAAATGCCGCCAGGGCAAAATTTTTGTTATCGTTTCTAATATAAAGTGTCCCGAGATAATAGGATGCAATGTAACCAAGCGTATCCGTAGTCAGCGCAACCGTCTTGAAGCTTTCAATGGCCTCAGTCTGTTCACCGGAAAACATCTGTACGTAGCCAATTCTAAATAACAGCGCGCGATCCACATTTCCTTTTTTTCCGGACAGATAAGCATTGTAATACTCAGCAGCTTGTTCAAAATTATTTTTGGCAAAATAAGCTTCGCCGATATACAGGTTGATTTCCGACTTTTCGCGCACCTCCCGATCAGTCAGCGCCTTCATTCCATATTCAATGAGCTCATCATATCTTTTTTGCTTGTAATACACCTTTACAAGCATAGAGGGAATTACCGGGGCATAGGCGCTGTTATTTTGCGCGCGGGTAAAATCATAAAATGCCCTGTCGTACTCACCTTTTTCAAAGTTGAGGTAGCCTGCGTAGTAGCTTGCAGGAAACTGATATTTATTCGGATCGCGCTTAAGTTCATCAAACAGATTGTATGCCTCATCGAATCGTTGCTGGGTAAAATAGGAATATCCCAGCTTAAACTTTGCATCATAAATCATGTCCTGGCTGAGACCAGGTATGTAGCATTTTTCAAAAAACCTGATGGCTGCCGGATAATCCCGGTCATTGTATTTCAGGTTGGCGAGTTCATAATACGCAAGTGAAGCCTTGGAATGATTCGGATAATCTGCTATAAACTGCTCTATCATCCGCTCACCGTCATCATTTCTCAACTGAACTGCACAATAGGCCTTGTAATACCGTGCATCTGAAAGTTTTAAAGGATCTTTTCCAGCCTCGAGATAGCGATCGAAATACTGGGAAGCAGACAAATATTTACCATTAATAAGCAACTCCATGCCCTGGCGATAGGTGTAATCTTCATTTGCAAAATTGAGTGATGACTGTGCGACTGAGGTATTGAAACCAAAAATCAGTAGGGTCAGGCTAATGAAAAGTGCTCGCATAAAAAAA